>CP075528.1:305520-611041 GCA_025808875.1 Enhydrobacter sp.
CGCAAGCTGCAGGAGGACATCGCGCGGCCGATCATCTCGCACAACAAGGCGGCAGGCTGCTGGCAGCCGCATGTCAAGGGCGTCACCCTGCATGTGAACAGCATCTACAACGGCACGCGCTTCGAAGACGTCTGGATCGACGACAAGAAATAGCAGGCGCGCCGTCAGTTGGCGGCGCGCATCATGTCGACGAGCGTATTGAACCCGACGAACGTCACATAGAGAATGACGGGAGCGATCACCGCGGCGGTCAGCGCATACTCGATGCGCTGCCGCTTGCGGCGGGCCAACAATCGCCTGCTGATGCGCTCCTTGGGAATCTCGTCCGACGCCCATCTCGACCGCGGGCGGCGGTATAGATGCCGCGTGCCGTAGGACCAGCCCAGGAAGGCACCCAGGATCGCGCAAACCAGCAAGGCAACGGTAAAAGTAGGACTCATTCCCCCGTGGGCTCTCCGCGCCGTCTGGCACTGCCGCGCGCCAGTACCCCTACAACCCGAAGGCGACATTGCCAAGTCGCACGTTCGTGAGGCGATATTGTTGGGGTGACAAACAAATCGGATGCAGCGCCAGCGCCTCCCGGCCTACTATTGCGACGGAGACAACGGAGACCATGTCAGCCCTGCGAAGAACTCAGGTCGGCATCATCGGGGCAGGGCCGGCGGGCCTTCTGCTCGCACGGCTGCTGAAGATCGAGGGTATCGACAGCGTGATCCTGGAAGCCCGATCGCGCGACTATGTCGAGGGGCGCATCCGTGCCGGCGTCCTCGAGCAGGGCACGGTGTCGCTGCTCGAGCAGGCCGGCGTCGCCGACCGCCTTCATCGCGAGGGACTCGTTCACGATGGCGTCGAACTCGCCGTACGCGGGTACCGCTTTCGCGTCGACTTCCGCGAGCTCGTCGGCAAGACCGTGACCGTCTACGGTCAGACCGAGGTGACCAAGGACCTCATCGCCGTGCGTCTGGCCGGCGACGGCCCGATCGTGTGGGAAGCGGCGGACGTCACGATCCACGACGTCGGCACGGAGCGGCCGCGACTGACCTATCGTGTCGGCGGAGAGGCGCGTGAACTCACCTGCGACTTCGTCGCCGGATGCGACGGCTATCACGGGGTCAGCCGACCGTCGCTGCCGTCGTCCGTCTTCCGGACCTTCGAGCGCGAGTATCCCTTCGGCTGGCTCGGCATCCTGGCCGAGGTGCCGCCGTGCTCGCACGAACTGATCTATGCCAGCCACGCCCGCGGGTTTGCGCTCGCGTCGATGCGGTCGCCGACCCGCAGCCGCTACTACGTTCAGTGCCGCCTCGACGAGGACATCGACGAATGGCCGGACGAACGGATCTGGGATGAGCTCAAGCTCCGCCTGGGGCCGCAGGCAGCGGCGACTATGACCACCGGCCCGTCGATCGAGAAAAGCATCGCGCCGTTGCGCAGCTTCGTGTCGACACCCATGCAGCACGGCCGCCTGTTCATCGCCGGCGACGCCGCTCACATCGTTCCGCCGACCGGCGCCAAGGGACTGAACCTTGCCGCGTCGGACGTCCACTATCTGCGGCATGCCCTGGTCGCGCACTATCGCCGGGGCGACGGCGCACTGCTCGCCGCCTACGGCGAGACCGCGCTCGCCCGCGTCTGGAAGGCCGAGCGGTTCTCCTGGTGGATGACCAACCTGCTGCACAAGTTGCACGACGAGGCGAGCTTCGAAGCGCGCATGCAGCAGGCCGAGCTCGATTATCTCGCGTCCTCGCGCGCGGCACAGACGGCGTTGGCCGAGAACTACGTCGGCTTGCCGTTCTGAGCGGAGATGCGGCGCAAGGCGTCGCAGAGCCGCCGGCGGTCGTCGGTGCCGAGGACCTGCGAAAACCTCTGGTCGAGGCGGCTGTTGAGCCGGTGCAGGCGCACCATCAGGGCGCTGCCTCTGGGCGTCAGATGAAGCGCATGCGAACGGCGGTCGTTCGCCGCCGGCAGGCGGCGCGCCAGTCCGCGCTCCTCCAGCTTGTCGATCATCGCCACCAGATTGGCCTTCTTGATGCCGAGCGCGTCGCCCAGCTGCGTCTGGCGCAGGCCCGGATTGCGCTCGATCACGGCCAGGACGGAATACTGGCCGGGGCGCAAGCCGACTTCGGCGAAAACCTCGAAGAATCGCTGGAACACGGTGACCTGCGCCCGTCGCAGCAGGTAGCCGATGCTGTCGTCGAGTACGCCGACGTCGATGGCGGCGGACCGGGATGCGACTTGTCCGTTCGCGTGTCTGGCCGAGTCCACGACGCACCCTCCGCTTCGTCGTTGTGAATCATAGCCTAGGAGAGCGAGGCAACGCCGGCAAGGAACGGGCGCATGTCGGTGCGGCGCCGGCCCGGTTCAGCGTCGAACGATCCTGCGAACGACAGCCTCGCACCGCGAACCTCGATCCAGGCCGTCGCGCTATTGACAAGTTTTCGACACGAGCCCGATAGTCGAAGAGCCGCGCGTTTGAGTCCAAGAGCACCGAGTACAAGGCTGTCCTAGGGAGGAACTCATGTTCCGGCAATTCGCGAGGGCCGCCGCCCTCGCTGGCGTCATGTCCGTCGCCGCGTTCACGCCGCTGCAGGCTCAGGACCAGAAGGGTACGCTCGTCTTCGCCGTCGAATCGCTGGGAGCGCAGACCCTCGACCCGATTCTCGAGGGTCGGCCCGGCAACGCCGTCTACCAGGCGGTGATGTACGACTCCCTGGTCGGCTTCAACTTCGAGAAGGGCGGCGTCGGCCCCGGCGTCGCCGAACGCTGGGAACTGTCGCCGGACGGCATGACCTGGACGTTCTTCATCCGGCCCGGCCAGACCTTCCACAACGGCGACAAGCTGACGGCGCACGACGTCAAGTTCAGCCTCGAACGCCAGATGGGGCCGGGGTCGCTCGCCGCCGCGGCGGCGACCATGCGGCGGACGATCAAGAGCGTCGAGGTGGTCGACGACCTGACGGTCAAGGTCCATACGACCAGCCCGCAGATCGGCCTGCCGGCGGGGTTGTCGCGCGCCGTGGCGCCGGAAGGCGCCATCATGCCGAAGAACTACATCGAGAAGGTCGGCGAGGAGGAGTATCGCAAGAAGCCGATCGGCAGCGGCCCGTGGAAGTTCGTGCGCAACGTGCCGGGCGATCGCATCGAGTTCACCGCGGTCACCACGCCGCACTGGCGCGGCCGGCCGCACTTCAAGGATCTGCACATCCTGCTGGTTCCGGAGGAGAGCACCCGCGTGGCAATGGTGCGCACCGGCGAGGCGGCGATCGCCTCGATCGGACCCGAGACCATGCTGGGTGCGTCGCGTGCCGGCCTCGAGGTGCTGTCGGTGCCGGGCACGATGCAGGCGATCTTCCAGTTCTACGGCACCTGGCGGCCGGAGGTGAAGGATCAGCCGATCGCCAAGCCGCGCGTGCGCCAGGCACTGTCGCTTGCGATCGACCGCAAGCAGGTCATCGACCACGTGATGAACGGCAAGGCGCGCACGCCGCATCCCTTCGCGACCTTCGGCTACACCGATTTCTTCAGCGCCGACCGCTGGAGCAAATGGGCGGCCGAGGCCTTTCGCTACGATCCGGCGCTGGCCAGGAAGATCCTCGCGGAGGAGGGATATCCCAACGGCTTCGAGCTCAAGTTCGCCAACACCGCCCTGCCGGGCACCCAGTACATGGTCGACATCGGCACGGCGATCGCCGACATGTGGACCAAGGTGGGCGTGAAGGTGACGCTTAAGCACTACGAGTGGGGCTCGTTCGCGCCGCTCGAGCGCGGCGACCAGGCGCAGCTCACGGGCTGGGCGTCGATGTATCGCACCGCCGGCCGGCCCGATGCGCCATGGCGCTACAACGGCGGCTTCTCGCCCGAGAGCACGCAGCGCCTGCTCGGCGACAAGGACAATTGCGCCGGGCCGTGCAAGGAGTTCGTCGACGTCTATCGCGCGCTCGGCTCGGAGCTGGATCGTGCCAAGCGCACCGCGCTGACCGACAGGATGGTCGAACTGGTCTCCAACACCTGGACGGTGGTCCCCATCATCGAGGGCATGGGCTACTACGCCATCAACACCAAGAAGGTCGGCCAGTTCGAGGCGATCGCCGGCCGGCACGAGCTGGGCGACGTCTTCGAGCGCATCCCGCGGCCCGAGCAGAAGCCCTGGAAGAAGTGAGACCCGCCACGTCATGAAGCGCTACATCGCGCGCCGGCTGATGCAGGGCGCGGTGTTGCTCTGCCTCGTGGCGACGATCGTGTTCTTCCTCGGGCGGCTGACCGGCAATCCGGTCGACCTCATGTTGCCCGAGGACGCCACCGCGGAAGATCGGGCCGCACTCGTTCAGACCCTGGGCCTCGACGGCTCGCTGTTCGATCAGTTCGCCATCTTCGTCGGCAATGCCGTGCAGGGTGACCTCGGCAACTCGATCCGCATGAAGCAGCCGGCCGCCGAGGCCTTCTTCGACCGGCTGCCCAATACGCTGGTGCTCATCCCCTGGGCGATCCTGCTCGGCATGATGCTCGGCATCCCGCTCGGCGTCGTGGCGGCGCTCAACCGTGGCGGCCTCCTCGACAGGGCGGCCGGCACGGTGGCCGTGCTGGGCATCGCCATGCCGAACTTCTGGCTGGGAATCCTGCTGATCTTCTTCTTCAGCGTCGAGCTCGGCTGGCTGCCGTCGGGCCGGATGGGCGGCCCCGAGCACTACGTCCTGCCGGTCATCACCCTCGGCACCTTCCTCGTCGCCGGCTTCAT
Organism: Enhydrobacter sp.; assembly: GCA_025808875.1. NCBI lineage: Bacteria > Pseudomonadati > Pseudomonadota > Alphaproteobacteria > Hyphomicrobiales > Enhydrobacter > Enhydrobacter sp. The sequence continues at coordinate 310,253 of CP075528.1, forward strand.
GCGCATCACCCGCTCCTCGATGCTGGAGGTGATGGAAAGCGAGTTCGTCAAGCTCGCCCGCATCAAGGGGTTGAGCGAGAGTGTGGTGATCTGGAAGCACTGCCTGCGCAACGCGCTCATCCCGGTGCTGACCCTGTGGGGCGTCTTCGTCGGCAACCTCATCACCGGCGCGATCGTCACCGAGACGGTGTTCGCCTGGCCAGGCGTCGGCCGGCTCACCTACGAGGCCGTCATCTATCGCGACTTCCCGCTGCTGCAGGCCGTGATCATCCTGAAGTCCATCCTCATCCTCACCATCAACCTCGGCGTCGACATCCTCTATGCCTACGTCGACCCGCGCATCAGGCTGGCCTGACCGTGGCGCTCGCCGAACGTCCGCCCTCGCCCGAAACCGTCGCGCCGCGGCTGTCGCTGTGGCGCCTCGTCTGGCCGGCGCGGGTACCCGCGTTCGGGCGCCGCGCCGCGCGCGTGCCCTGGGTGCCGATCGCCATCATCGCCACGATCGTGGTGATGGCGCTGTTCGCGCCGCTGCTGGCGCCCCATTCGCCGATCGACCAGACCCTGCGCGACCGGCTGCTGCCGCCGGCGTGGATGGAGGGCGGCAGCACGAAGTACCTGCTCGGCACCGACGCTTTCGGGCGCGACACCCTGAGCCGGCTGATCTACGGCGCCAGAGTCAGCCTGCTGGTCGCCCTGCTGGCGCTGACCGCGGGCGGCGGCGTCGGCCTAGTCATCGGCATCGTCGCCGGCTATGTCGGCGGCGTGGTCGACGGCATCCTGATGCGCCTGGTCGACGCCGCCTTCACCTTCCCGGCGATCCTCTTCGCCCTGCTGCTCGCGGTGACGCTCGGGCAGGGCATGGGCACGCTGGTGACGGCCATCAGCCTGCTGCTGTGGGCGAGCTTCGCCCGCGTCATCCGCGGCGAGGTGCTGGCGCTGCGCCAGCGCGACTTCGTGGCGCTCGCCAAGGTGCGCGGCTGCTCGTCGCTGCGCATCATGGCGACCCACATCCTGCCCAACGTCCTCAACACCTTCATGGTGCTGGTCACGCTCAACATCGGCGTCGTCATCATCGCCGAGGCCTCGCTCAGCTTCCTCGGCGCCGGCATCCCGCCGCCCACCCCGACCTGGGGCCTGATGATCTCGGAAGGCCGCGGCCGCATCGCCGACGCCTGGTGGGTGGCACTGATCCCGGGCATCGCCATCACGCTCCTCGTCCTGTCGGTCAACCTGTTCGGCGACTGGCTGCGCGACCGGCTCGATCCGAGGTTGCGCCAGCTGTGAGCGCCGACACGGTCCTCGACGTCCGCAACCTGCACACGCACTTCTTCCTGCGGCGGGGCGTGGTCAAGGCGGTCGATGGCGTGAGCTTCTCGCTGCGGCGCGGCGAGGTGCTCGGCCTGGTCGGCGAATCGGGCTGCGGCAAGAGCCTGACCGCGCTGTCGGTGATGCGCCTGCTGCCCAAGGGCGCGGCGCGCACGGTCGAGGGCGAGGTGCTGCTGGGCGGCGAGGACATCCTGCGGCGCTCGCCCGCCGAGATGCGCGAGATCCGCGGCAGGCGCATCTCGATGGTGCTGCAGGATCCGCAGACGTCGCTCAACCCCGTGTTCTCGGTCGGCGACCAGCTGCGCGAGGCGATCGTGCGCCGACGAAGCGGCGCCAGCCTGTCGGAGGTGATGAAGGAGGCGGTGGCGGCGCTGCGCCGGGTCGAGATCGCCGCGCCCGAGCAGCGCATCGGCCAGTATCCCCACCAGATGAGCGGCGGCATGAAGCAGCGCGTGGTCGGCGCCATCGCCATCAGCGGCCGGCCCGAGGTGCTGATCGCCGACGAGCCGACGACGGCGCTCGACGTCACCATCCAGCTCCAGTACCTCAAGCTGCTGAAGCGCCTGCAGGCCGAGACCGGCATGGCGATCCTGTTCATCACCCACGATTTCGGCGTCGTCGGCCGCATGTGCGACCGCGTGGCGGTGATGTATGCCGGGCGCATCGTCGAGTGCGGCCCGGTGCAGCGGATCTTCGAGGCGCCGCAGCATCCCTACACCCGCGCCCTGATCGCGTCGGTGCCGAGGATGACCGGCAGCGCCGGCCGCCTCACCACCATTGACGGCCAGCCGCCGTCGCTGATGGACCTGCCGGCCGGCTGCCGCTTCGCCTCGCGCTGCGCCCTGGTCGAGCCGCGCTGCCTCGAGGCGTATCCCGGCACGGTGACGGTGGGCGACGCCCACACCGCCGACTGCTGGAAGGTCGGCGCGTCGTGACCGGCGGGCCGCTGCTGCGCGTCGAGGGCGTGCGCAAGCACTTTCCCCTGCTCAAGGGCATCCTGTTCGCCCGCGTGCTCGGCCAGATCAAGGCGGTCGACGACGTCTCCTTCGAGATCGAGGCCGGCAAGACGGTCGGCCTGGTCGGCGAATCGGGCTGCGGCAAGACCACGACCTCGCGCATCATCCTCAACCTCGACGAGCCGACGGAGGGCCGCGTCCTGCTCGAGGGCGAGCCGATCCACGGCCTCGACGGCGAGGCGCTGCGCGCCTACCGCGCCAAGGTCCAGGCGGTGTTCCAGGATCCATGGTCGTCGCTCAATCCGCGCATGAAGGTCGGCCGCATCGTCGCCGAGTCGCTGATCGTCAACGGCTGGGGCGACCGCGAGAGCATCGCCGGGCGCGTGCGCGAGCTGCTGCAACAGGTCGGCCTGCGCCCCGAGCAGGCCGAGCAGTATCCGCACGAGTTCAGCGGCGGCCAGCGCCAGCGCATCGCGCTCGCCGCCGCGCTCGCCTCGCGGCCCAAGCTGATCGTGCTCGATGAGCCCGTCTCGGCGCTCGACGTGTCGATCCGCGCCCAGATGATGAACCTGCTGAAAGACATCCAGGCGCAGGACAACGTCGCCTACCTGCTGGTCGCGCACGACCTCGCCACGGTGCGCCACATGGCCGACCACACCGTCGTCATGTATCTCGGCAAGATCGTCGAGAAGGCGCCGACCGCGTCGCTGTTCGAGGACGTGCGCCATCCCTACACGAAGGCGCTGTTCTCGGCCGTGCTGGTGGCCTGGCCCGGCCGCAGCGCGGAGGAGATCGAGCTGCGCGGCGAGGTGCCGTCGCCGCTCAATCCGCCGCACGGCTGCCACTTCCATCCGCGCTGCCCGTGGGCGATGCCGCGTTGCAGCCGGCAGGAGCCGGCGCTGCGCGAGGTATCGCCCGGCCACTTCGTCTCCTGCCACCTGTTCGACAACGCTTGAGTAGAGGAACGCGTCATGTCCCAGCCGCACGGTCCGCTCCACGGTGTGAAGGTGGTGTCCTGCTCCACCGCGCAGGCCGGCACCGTTCCCTACATGCTGATGGCCGACCTCGGCGCCGACGTGATCAAGATCGAGACCCCCAGGGGCGGCGACGGCTCGCGGCGCATGACCGTCCTGCCCGGCATGCCCAGCACCTTCTTCGAAACCAACAACCGCGGCGTGAAGAGCGTGACCTTGAACCTCAAGGAGGCCGAGGGCCGCGCCATCCTGCACGAGCTGGTCGCGCGCGCCGACATCTTCGGCCAGAACTTCCGCCCCGGCGCCGCCGAGAAGAACGGCTTCGGCTGGGAGGAGTTGCGCAAGGTCAACCCCAGGCTGGTCTACGTCTCGATCTCGGGCTACGGCACGCGCGGCCCCAACGGCCACCTGCCGGGCACCGATTCGATGGCCCAGGCGCTCGGCGGCATCGCCGAGGCCTACGCCCAGCCCGGCCAGCCGATGCGCACCGGCATCGCCTCGGTGGCCGACGAATCGACGGCCATGCTGGCCTTCGGCGGCGCGCTCGCGGCGCTCACCCATGCGCGCGCCACCGGCCAGGGCCAGAAGATCGAGCTGTCGCTGCTCGGCTCGCTGGTGCGCCTGATGGGCTGGACCTTCACCACCACCATGTGGCGCGACCGGAACCCCGTCACCGGCCAGGCGCGCGTCACCGGCACCGCCGAGCGGCCGGGCATCAGCGCCTCGTTCAACGACCGCGACGGCAAGCCGCTGGTCTTCCAGCTCACCGGCCCGGAGAACTGGAGCGACGCCATGACCGCGCTCGGCTTCATGCCGAGGCTCAAGCAGGCCGGCTTCGAGAAGCTCGGTGTCATAATCGACAACGACGCCAGGAGGATCGAGCTGCTGGCCCTGCTCGACGAGCTGTTCGCGACGGGCGCGCGCGACGACTGGGTGGCCAAGCTGCGCGGCGCCGACATCGTCTCGGCGCCGATCAACACCATGCTCGAGGCGTCGAACGATCCCGACGTGATCGCCAACGGCTACGTCACCCACGTCGACTATCCCAAGTACGGCCGCAAGCTCAAGGTCCACGGCACGCCCTGGCAGTTCTCCGAGACGCCGGCCCGGCCCGGCATCGCGCCGGAGCTCGGCGAGCACAACGACGCGGTGCTGGGCGAGCTCGGCTACGGCCCGGACCGGATCGGCGAGCTGCGCCGGCGCGGCGTCATCTGACATCGACGCCCGTCAGCCCTCGGCGATCAGGCGGGCCAGCGCCTCGGGCTCGGTCAGCATCGGATAGTGGCCGGTGTCGAGCTCGTGCCAGCGGCCGTTCAGGCGCTCCGCCGCGCGGCGCTGGTGGGCGCGCGGCGGGTTGGCGCTGCGCCTGCACCAGATCACCGAGGCGTCCCACGCCAGGTCCCAGAAGCGCTCGAGCCGCACCGGCGCCTCCATGGCGGCGATCGGATGGGGCGTGCAGCGGTCGAGCGCCCACGCCTTGGTCGCCGGGTCGAGGTCGGCGAACAGGCGCGTCTCGAAATCGTGGCGCGACGGCCCGGTGGTCAGCTCGGTGTTCACCGCCGTCGGCCGCTTGACGATGTCGGGCAGCGCCTCGCCGTCGAGCAGGGCGAGCGCGTCGGCGAAGACCACGCGGGCGACGCGCTCGCGCGCCAGCTCGGCGGCGCGCGCCATCACCATGCCGCCGGTGCTGGTGCCAGCGAGGACGACGTCCTTCAGGTCGCGGTAGAACAGCAGCAGGGCGATCTCGGCGGCGTGCGTCTCGGTGGTGATGCCGGCGCGCACCTGGTCCTTGCGCTCGGCGCAGCCGTCCAGCGTGGGCGCCAGCACGAGATGGCCCCGTGCGCGCAGGCGTTCGGCGACCCGGTTCCAGATCCAGCCGCCCTGGTAGGCCCCGTGGATCAGCACGAAGGTGGTCATTGCCCGCCGCCTTTCACCGTCACGCCCGCCAGGCGCTCGAACACCTTCACGATCGCCGCCCCGTCCTGCTTGTTGAGCCCTTCGGCGCGCGCCATCTGGTAGACCTGCTGCGTCAGGTTGGCGAGCAGCAGCGGCACGCCCAGCCGCTTGGCGAAGGCGGTCTCCAGCTCCTGGTCCTTGTAGGAGATGTCGACCGTGCCGCCCGGCGCGAAGTCGCCGGCCAGGATGCGCGGCACGCGCATCTCCCAGGCGGCGCTGGCGCCGGTCGAGACGCGCACCACCTCGTAGATCGTCTGCGGATCGAGCCCCGCCTTGACGCCCAGCACCAGGGCCTCGGCCACCGCCACGGTGTTGACCTGGACCAGCATGTTGTTGACCAGCTTCATGGCGAGCCCGCTGCCGAGCGGGCCGACATGGAAGGTCCGGTTGCCCATCGCCGCGAACAGGTCGGCGCATCTGGCGAGCGCGTCGGCGCTGCCGCCGACGATCACCGACAGCTCGCCCGAGCGGGCGCGCGCCGTGCCGCCGCTCACCGGCGCGTCGAGCATGGCGATGTCGACCGCCGCCAGCCGGTCGGCGATGGCCTGCGCGGCGAACGGGTCGATGGTCGCCATGCAGGCGACGACGTGGCCGGGCTTCGCGCCGCGGATGATGCCGTGCCCGCCGATGGTCACCGCCTCGACCTGCTCGGTGGTCTCGACGATGACGACCGTGCGCTCGGCCGCGGCGGCGACCTGCTCGGCCGAGCCGGCGACCGCGGCGCCGGCCGCGCGCAGCGGCCCGGTCTTCGCCGCGTCGATGTCGTGGACCACCAGCTCGAACCCCGCCTTCGCGAGGTTGAGCGCCATCGGCCCGCCCATGGCGCCGAGCCCGATGAATCCGACCTTGCCGGCCATGTTCCCTCCCTGACGGCGACGGGACGCCGCCTTCACCGATGGCCGATGTAGCGCCCTTTGCCGCCGCTGTCCCATCCGCAGCCGTGCCCCATGCAGCCGCCCGCCTTCATTTTCCTCTCCCCCGACAGGGGGAGAGGCGAGGAGAGGGGGCGAGCCGCCCCAACAGGTTGGGTCGCCCGAATTAAAAAACGGGAATCAATTCGCCCCGCGTCCAGATGTAGCGACGAGGGGTGCCCACACTCCTTTCCCGCGGCGGCGAAACTGGACCAAATTTTCCGGCGTTCGACCCGGTAGCGCACTGGCGGAGACTGCGGGAACCAGCCGGAGGGGCGGAACCGGCGCCCGCGAAGGCGAAAAGGCCGCTGCAGAAACTGCAGGAACTGCCGTAACCCCATCCGGCCGGGTCGCCCCCTCCGCTGGAGAGGGACATTGCCTGTACACGAACGTCTTGCCCGTGGCGGAAAGGCCGGAAAGGCCGGGAAGTCCCCTGCCGGGTCGCCGGCGGCCGCCATCGTATGACGTCGAACGAAAATCGGCCGGCGGAAATACCGCAAATACCGGAAACTCCCCGGCGCCACTTGGGATCGAGCAAGGCCATTGCCCTGTATGGCATATCGTATGAGTTCGTACAAGCATCTTGTCATCCGCACAGATGTCAGCGTCCCACCTTCGTCCGCTCCTGGTTGAGCTCAAACAAGCGCCGTTCGGGCGGCCCTGCGGGCCGAAATAATCGTTCCGATCTCGGGGGGCGCTGCCCTCGTCCTCGTCGTGCGACGTGTGCGCTACCGGAGGGCGCCCTGCGCCGCCATCTTGCATACGTGGTCTGCGCAATGCACCCGAACACAACTGAAGGCCTCGCCGTCTGCCGGATTCGGGGACATCTCCCTTCGGTGGCATTCATTGCATCGGCCCGGAGACGACGGCCCGATGGGCCTCGTCCCCCGCTACACCCCGCCGGTGACGTCGATGGTGAGGCCGGTGACGAAGTCGGCGTCCTCGGAGGCGAGGAAGCAGATCACGCGGGCCTGGTCGACCGCCTCGGCGACGCGGCGCAGCGGCGTGCGCTCGATCTCCTCCGCTTGTGCCGCCTGCGAGCGCTTCTCCCAGTGCGGCCGGATGCGCTCGGTCAGGGTGACGCTGGGCGCGATCGCGTTGACGTTGATGCCGTCGGGCCCGAGCTCGTGGGCGAGCTTGCGGGTGAAGGCGATGATGCCGCCCTTGGCCGCGGCATAGGCGCTCGAGCTGTTGAAGCTCAGCCCGCGGCCGGCGATCGAGGCGAGGTTGACGATCTTGCCGGCGCGCTGGCGCTTCATCGCGGGGATCACGGCGTGGCAGCACAGGAACGTGCCGTCGAGGTTGAAGGCGATCAGCTTCTGCCAGTCGGCGAGGCTCAGCCTGTCGGTGGTCGCCGTCGGATCGTCGATCACCGTGCTGCCGCCGACGGCGTTGACCAGGATGTCGATCCGGCCGTGATCGCGCAGCGTGTCGGCCACCAGCCGGTCGACCTGCGCCGCGTCGAGGGCGTCGACCTGGCGGCCCTCGACCCGGCCGACCGAGCCGCCGATCTCGCGGCGCAGCGCCGGCACGGCCTCGGCCAGCCGGCCCTCGTGGTTGTCGGCGGCGATCACCGTGGCGCCCTCGCGCGCCATGATGGCGGCGGTGGCGCGGCCGATGCCGTTGGCCGCCGCCGTGATCAGCGCCACCTTGTTGGTGAACCGCATGCCCCGCGCCGCGCCGTCACTTCACCGAATCGAGGGTCGGCAGGCGGTAGCGGTCCTGCGGATCGTTCCAGCCCTTGAAGTCGGGCTTGCGCTTCTCGGCGAAGGCGGCGCGCGATTCCATCAGGTCGCTCTTGGCGCCGTGCTCGTGCAGCGCCCTGGCGAGCTTCTCCTGCTGCGCCGTCGGCGCGGGCCGCATCTGGCGCATCATGTGCACGGTGTTGACCCGCGACGCCGGCGGCAGGCTAAGCAGGTGCTCGGCCATCGCCAGCGCCTCCGGCATCAGCCGGTCGGCCGGCACCAGCCGGTTGAGGAAGCCGATCTCGTGGAAGCGCTGCGCGGTGAAGCGGAAGCCGAGCGCCATCTCCATGGCGACCGGGTAGGGCAGGTTGGCGATGTGGCCGTGATTGTAGCCGCCGAGCAGCCAGCGCTTGGCCTCGGAGACCTCGAACACCGCCTCCGGCACGGCGAGCCGGAGGTCGGTGCGCTCGACCAGCATGAAGCCGCCGCCCATGGCGAAGCCGTTGACCGCGGCGATCACCGGCTTCTCGAGCGTGCCGGCCATGAACGGGTCTTCCCTGGCCGGCCGCTTGCCGCCCGGCGTGCCCGACTGCAGCGATTCCTTCATGTCCTCGCCGGCGCAGAAGCCGCGTCCGGCGCCGGTGAAGATGGCGACCTCGAGCTCCTTGCTGTGGCGGAAGTCCGACCAGATCTCGGCGAGCTCGCTGCGCATCTCGTGGTTGAGGGCGTTGAGGCGCTCGGGGCGGTTCATCCGCACCACCAGCACCTGTCCGTGACGTTCGGTTTCGACGACGGCCATGGTCTCGGTTTCCTCCTCGGTTGCCGGGCAGGCTGACCGAGCGGGACGGCAAAGGCAACCCGCGCGACGAGGGCTGCCATGCGGCCCGCGCGGGTGCTATCCACGGCGGATGCAGACCGTGCCCCTGCGGGACAGACTCCAGCGACTCTATTTCGGCGGCGACCGCGAGGCGCGCCGCTTCCGCTACGGGCTGGTGGCGTTCGACGTCGTCACCATCGCGGCCTTTCTCGTCTCGTCGACGGTCGGCGTGCGGGGCTGGGTGGTGGCGCTCGACCTCGCCCTGGCGGTGCTGCTGTCGGTCGAGTTCGCCGCCCGGCTCTATGCCGAGCCGTCGCGCCGCAAGGCGCTGCTGAGCTTCGTCGCGGTCGCCGACATCGTCGTCATCGCCACCCTGCTGCTGCCGCTGTTCGTCGAGAACCTCGCCTTCCTGCGCATCGCCCGCGCGCTCCGGCTGCTGCGCTCCTACCACCTGCTGCGCGACCTGCGGCGCGATTCGCCGTGGTTCCGCGGCCACGAGGACATCATCCAGCGCACGGTCAATCTCGGCGTCTTCATCTTCATCGTCACGTCGCTGGTGTTCGTCACCCAGCACAACATCAACCCGCAGATCGTCACCTACGTCGACGCGCTCTATTTCACCATCACCACGCTGACCACCACCGGCTTCGGCGACATCACGCTCACCGGGCCGGGCGGCCGCATCCTCGCCGTCGTCATCATGGTGGTCGGCGTCGGCCTGTTCCTGCGCCTGCTGCAGGCGATCTTCCGGCCGAGCAAGGTCCACCACGAATGCCCCGACTGCGGCCTGCTGGTGCACGATGCGGACGCCGTCCATTGCAAGCATTGCGGACGGGTGCTGCACATCGAGACCGAGGGGGTTGGCTGACGCCGAGGCTTGCCACGATCCGGAACGATGTCCGGCAGGTCAGGCACCCGCCCGTTCACGGTGGAAATACGTGACGTTCACGCGCTTCGAGGCCCTGAAGTACCAGATGAGAAGGGCAATGTGGACGAGGCCGAGAATCCCGGCACCGATCACGAACGAGCGCATCCCGGCGGCGACCACGAAGGGCGTCCAAAGCAGATTGAACGCTCCGAGCGCGATGACGACATAGAGCCAGGTGACGACGTACTTCGGAAAGCGGCGATCCCTGGTGAAGCCGAGATAGGCGAGACAGGCGCCGATCAAGCCGCCAACCGCGGAGACGACGATGTAGAGCGGCGTATAGGCGCCGTATATGGCCGCCGTTTCGGAATAGGTCAGCAGGCCATAGAGCACGTTGAGCGCTCCCAACGCCAAGAGGACCAGGACGACCAGGAGCCAGCCCTTCACTCCGTAGAGTGGATGCGCCTTGGCTTCGTCGATGCTGAGCTGCTTCCACTCCCGCATGTCTCTTCTCCTTGCCAGGCCAGTCCCTGCCCTGCCGGCGTCGCCACGGCCTTGAGTGGGGGCCCTCGCGAGCCGAGGCTCCAGCCTTGCAAGAATCGAGAAACCTGGGAAATTGGCAAGCCGTTTCAAGAGGTTGCAAAGCATCTGCAAGGTAGCTAACCCTTGGCGCACTCGCTGTGAAATCTGGTGTCGAGAGTGCGATGCAAGGCAAGTTCAGCAAGTGCGTGGAGTGGCACACCCTGTTCGACGCGCTGTGCCTGGAGCGCGGCCATCTCGACAACAGCCGGCTCGCCAGCGCCTATTGCAGCTTCACCAGAAAGAGCACGCAGAGCTCCTACGAGACGGCGCTGAAGAACCTCAACAACTGGCGGCAGGGGGTGCATGCGCCGAGCCGCCGCAATTTCCGCATCCTCACCCTGCTGCTCGAGGTCGAGGGCATGGACGGCGAGGTGCAGGAGCTCTGGAACCGACTCTACGGCGACGTGCAGCGGCGCCGGCCGGCCGTCGAGGAGGAGGGCAACGCGGAGGAGGGCGACGCGGGGGACGCCGCCGATCCGCCGTCCGCCACCACCGGCACGTCCGGGCGCCGGTCGGGCTGGAAGCCGGCGATCGCCGCCGCCGTGCTGCTGCTTGGCGCGGCGAGCTTCGTCGGGTTGACCGTCGCCGAGGACTGGTGGCGTCCCGTCGACGCCTCCAAGCTGCCGGGCGCGCCGAGGATCGACATGACCGGGCAGCACATCTTCAACCGCGAGCTCACCGTCCTCAAGGTGGGCGAATCGGCCGTCATCCACGGCAAGCGCGGGCGGTGTGCCGAGCAGCCGGTGTCGTGGGAGGAGACGTTCCAGGGTTTGCCGAACCTGTCGACGGGCGTCTGGTCGAACGGCGGCGTCGGCTATCGCGTCAGCCGCTCCTGCGGCGGCCCGACGCCGGCGCGCGCGGTGGTGTTCACCGCCACCCGGCCGGGAGAGGACCGCTTCATGCTCTACGAGGATCCGGTGGTCATCCGGGTCGAGCCGGCGGAGGCGCCGCCGGTCGCCGATGCCGGGCCGGCCGGCCCGACGGCGATCGACAGGGCGGGACAGCCGGTTGCCTGGCAGCCGTCGGTCGTCGCCAAGGTGGGCGAGGCGATCGTCGTTCACGGCAAGCGCGGGCGATGCGGCGAGCCGCCACCGTCCTGGGAAGAGGTCGCGGGCGAACTGCCGACGCTCTCGATCGGCGCGTGGTCGGACGGCGGCGTCGGCCATCGCTACAGCGACGCCTGCGGCGGCGACACGCCGGTGCGGGCGGTCGTGTTCACTGCCACGCGTGCCGGCCAGCAGCGGCTGCGTCTCTTCGGTGACCCGGTCGACATCCGGGTCGAGCCGTAGGTGCCGCCCGGCGGCTCAGGCGCCGAGCTGCCTGAGTTCGGACTCCAGCATCTGCTTCTCGCCGCGCAGGTCGGCCCTCGTGCCGTCGGCGCGGCGTTCGAGCTCGTGCTCGATGGCGACGAGGCGCGCGCGGATCTCGGCGATCCGGGTGGCGACGGCGCGGCCGAGATTCCGTGCCGCGACGCGCCACAGCACGACGGCCGCGAGCGCCAGGATCCAGGCGAGACCCGTGCCCATGCTCCACCAGCCGAGCTGCTCGTGCACGCGAGAGTCGAAGCGCAGCGCCCAGCTCGAGGTGTTGTTGATCTTGACCAGCAGGATGATCGTCACGAGCGCGGCCACCACGAGAAGCACGATGGCGACGATGCGCAGGGCCGCGACCTGGCCGTGAAGCTGCGTCCGGCCCGCCGCAGTCGCCGCGATCCCGGCGGCGCGTGCGCGATCCTGCTCGAGTTGCCGGCGGATGCGGTCGCGAAAGAAATAGGCCGCACCGGCGACGATCAGGAGGGTGACGATCAGTCCCGGCAGGAAGCCGCCGCCCGAGTCGCCGCCGCGGGCGGCCTGGGCGAAGGCCTCGCCGGTCGCCGCCAGCGAGAGGGCGACGGTCGTGCCGACCATGGTCCAGGATTCGCGCCGGTCCGGTTGGATTCGCCGACGCGCGGTCATGGCGCGAGCTCCAGCGAGAAGCGCGACTTCGCCCGGTCGCACTTCCCGGCCAGCGAGCCGTTGGTGCACAGCCAGCCCTCGATGTTCGACGCGGTCACGACCCCGTCGTAGCGGTTGAACCGACCGGACTTGTTCGTCGGGTTCTGGATCCAGGCCGTCTCCATGAGGGAGATCGTCTTGCCGTTCGCCTTGCCGGCGAGGGCCAGCACCGAGCCCGATTGCCATTTCATGCGCGCCCGGAACGTGCCCTTGGCCGCATCGTAGTCGCTGAACGACACCTCGATCCTGTGACTCTGGCTTCTTATGCCGCCCTCGTCGATGTAGACGCCGCGCAGGGCGACCCCGCTGCCGAGGACCCGCTCCATCGACGCGAAGTGTTCGGCGTTCCTCTTGCGCAGGGTGGCGGCGGCCTCCTGCTTCGCCGTGCCGTGACTGAGCCGCAGGATCTGGCCGCTCGTTCCGATGCCGAGGTTCTCGACGACGATGTTGCCCAGGCGACTCTCCCGTTCCCGGGTCCCGAGCATGGTTCCGATCTGCAGGATGCGGGTTCGCGACAGATAGCGCTCGAGGAATTTCTCCATGAGCGGCTCGACTCCCCAACTCCGCTGTCCCGACGCCACGATGAAGACGACGCTGTCGAGCCGGCCGGCCGACGTGCGCGCCACCAGGAACTGGTAGTTGTTGCCCGCGCATCCGTAGCCGTTGTCTCCGGCCCGATTGGTCATGTCGCGCGGCGTGCAGCCGACGATCGTCGCCAGGGCGTTCGCTTCGTCCTGCGGCGCCAGCAGGAGGCGGTTGGCGCGTTCGGCGTCCTCGTTCGCCAGCGCAGGCGAGGGCGCCAGGGCGAGCGCCGCGGCGGCTGCCGCCGCCAGGACGAGCCGACGGGCGACCTCGCTCGCGGCGGTTCCGTCCGCTTGGCAAACGGCGTTCGGCTTCGACATCGGGGCTTCCTCCTGCGGGATGGCCGCGGCTGCGGATGCCGGTCCCTACAGGACATCGACCGTGCCGATCACCGGCAGAACGGGAAATCTCGGAAGAAGCGGAAGCCGTGCCCGATACGCCAGCGTTTTCAGGCGCTTGGTCGCTCCCGACGAGCGATGTATAGCGACCGGGGATCATGGCGAGAAAGAAGAAGACCGCGAAAGCCGCCGCCGGACGGGCCGCCGCCGGAAGGGCCGCGCCGCGGGCGCCACAGGTGCCGGGGCGACAGGCGCGCCGCGCCGCGCCGCCGCCGCTCACCCTGCGGCAGGAACTGCTCGCGATGGCGCGCGAGGAGGTGTCGTGGCTGCGGCGCGCGCTGGTGACGGTTTCGGCGCTCTTCCTGCTCGCCCTCGCCGCCGCGGGCCTGTGGTCGCTGCGGCCGGTGCCGGCCTATTCGTCGGACGACGTGGTGACCGGCTCGCCGTTCGACGTCGCCTTCCGGGTCGAGAACACCAGCCCGTGGTTTCCCCTCGCCGATCTCAGGATCGGCTGCGTGCTCGCCCATATCCGGGCGTCGGGCACGCCGCCGACTCTGATCGACTCGGTCGACGTCCAGTTCCCGTCGGGCACGCAGCGGCTCGAGCCCGGCGAGTCGGCGCACTTCCGCTGCCCGTTCCGCCCCCTGATCGGCCATCCGATCGTCGACGACGCCGGCATCGTCCAGCGCGCCGAGATCTACTTCCACAGCAAGTACGACCTGCCGCTGGTGGGCACGCTCCGCCTGACCCACAACAGCCCGCACTATTATCTCAACACGCGCCTGCTGCCGCCGCGCTGGACGAGCCGCGGGGAAGAGGAGTGACCGGCGTCAGGCCGGCGTGACGTAGTGCCCGGCGAGGCGGCCGGCGAGTCGCAGGACGGGCGCCATCAACCGGCGCCGCAGCCGCGGCTCTCCGCGCTCGTCGGGCTCGACCTCGTCGGGCAGGCCGAGCTCGCGCCGGATCCGCTCGAGTTCGCCGAGATAGGGCGCGTAGAGCCTCCGCCGCACCGTCGGCGTGAAGGGCCCGAGATAGGACACGTTGCTGCAGAGATAGAGATCGGCGTCGAGCCGGGTCAGCCCCGAGTAGTGGAAGAAGATCAGCGGATGGCCGCCGTCGACGACGAAGCGTCCATCGGTGGATGCGGCGACCGAATGCCGGCAGATGTTCCACGGCCCGAGATTGGCGCCCGGATGGGCGATCTCGACCACCCGGGGGAAGGCGGCGATCATGCCGTCGAGGTATTTCTGGTCGGCGAAGCGCTCGCCGTCGACATAGCCGTAGCACCATTCGATGCAGCGCTCGCGCCACCAATGCGCCGCCATCCAGCCGACCGGGTCGTTGCGGAAACTCACCCAGCCGACATTCAGCCGGCCGTACTTCTCCAGGCGCTTCGTCCACCAATGGTGCCGATGACCAACGAGGCCGACCGAGGCTCCGGCCATGGCCTCGAACAGCGGCGCGGGGCTCGAATAGAAGAAGAGGTCGGCGTCGACATAGGTCACGATCCCGTCGGGCGCGGCGCGGCGCAGCATCGCCGCCACCAGGCAGCCGGACAGGGTGAAGTAATAGTCGCGCAGCGAGCGCGTGTCCTTGATCGCCAGCAGGTCGGGATGGTCGCGCTCGAAATCGGCGAGCCGGATCGCCTCGATGCCCGTCTCGCGCGCCAGGCCCCGTTCGCCGTCGGGCGTGAGACAGAGCACGACGATGCGGCAGCCCGGATCGACGCGGCGGAGCGAGCGGATCATCGCCACGCCGCGCGCGAGGAAGCGATGGTCGAAGTAGGTGCAATAGAGATGCATCGCGCGCCGCCGCCGCCCGCTCCTCAGGCGAATGCGGCGAAGACCTCCTCGATCGCCTTCATCTGGTTGCCGGCGGCCGACGAGGGCACGAGGATCGGCGTGTGGACGCCGGCGGCGCGCCACGCCTCGACGCGCTCGCGCACCGCGGCGGTCGGGCCGAACAGCGTGTTGTCGGCCAGCCAGCGGTCGGTCAGGTACTTCGGCACGTCGTCGCGGCGGCCCTCGGCGACCGCCGTCTCGATCGCGTCCATCTCCTCGACGTAGCCTGCCTCCTTCCAGTAGTTCCGGTAGTTCGGCAGAAAGGCGTAGTTGGTGAGCGTGCGCCGATTCACCGCCCGGGCGGCCTCGACGTCGTCGCAGATGCAGGTCGGGATCATGTTGCCGATGAAGAAATCGGCATCGTTGCGCCGGGCCGCCGGCAGCGCCTGGAGCGAGGTTTCCATGTGCGACAGCGAGGCGTTGGCGAACACCACGCCCTCGGCCAGCTCGCCCGCCAGCGCCACCATCCTGCGGCGCAAGGCGGCGACGATGATCGGCGGCAGCGCGCCGAACGACTTCTCGGCGCGGAACTTCTCGATGAAGGCGCGGGTGTCGGCGAGCGGCTTGCCCGGCGTCACGCCCATGCGCACGTGCGAGGGGCCGTGGGCGATGCCGATGCCGAGGCGGAAGCGCCCATTCGAGATCTCGTGCATCATCGCCGCGCTCTGCGCGAAATCGACGATGGTGCGCTGGTAGATCGGCGCGATGGCCGTGCCGAACGGCACCGACGTCGTGTTCCAGGCGAGCGCCTCGCACATCGACATGTTGCCGAACGGGCTCGGCACGTAGATGCCGGCATAGCCGCGCCGCTCGGCCTCGCGGCACAGCTCGAGGGTGGTCCGCCGCCGCCCCGGCACGGCGATCAGGCACAGGGCGGGCAGCGGTTCGGCCATCGTTCGATTCCTCCGGTCGTCGGTTCAGAACGCCTTGTTGCGGTCCGGTCGGTGCCGGTTGCGTGGCGTGAAGCCCGAGCGCTCGGCGCGGCGCGGCTCGCGCACCCAGACCTCGCGGTTGGGATGCAGGCCGCCGCCGCGCGTCGCCGGCACGGCGGTCAGCCGCGCGCGGTGCAGCAGGCGGGTGTCGGCGACGCCGCAATGGGGATGCAGCCCGCCATTGGCGGCGACGACCTTGTCCCACGCCGCCTGGCGCCGCTCCCGCGTCGCCTTGTCGGCGAGGGCGGGGCAGTTCAGTTCGTTGCTGTTGAGGTCGACCACGATCTCGTCGCCGTCCTCGAGCAGGGCGATCGGGCCGCCGAGCGCCGCCTCGGGTCCGACATGGCCGATCACCAGCCCGACCGAGCCGCCCGAGAAGCGCGCGTCGGTCATCAGCGCCACCACGATGTTGCGCTCGCGGCAGAGCGCGGTGATGCGCGAGGTCGGGTCGAGCATCTCGGGCATGCCGGGCGCGCCGCTCGGCCCCTCGTAGCGCACGATGACGATGTCGTGGTTCTGGAACTGGCCGGGATTCGTGTCGAGCGCCTCCAGCAGGCCGCGCTCGCCCTCGAAGATGCGCGCCTTGCCGCGGAACACGTTGTTCTCCAGCCCGCCCTCGACGCCGGCGAGCTTCAGGATGGCGGAGAAATCCGGCGACAGGTTGCCGCCCAGCACACGCAGGCCGCCGGTCGGCTTGTAGGGCTTGTCGACGGCGTAGACGACCTTGCCGTCGGCGCGCCTGGCGCCGAGCCGCTCGACCTGTTTGGCCAGCGTCTCGCCGGTGCAGGTGAGCACCTCGCCGTTCAGCAGGCCGGCGTCGAGCAGCTCGCGCACGATGGTCTGCACGCCGCCCGCCTTGTCGATGTCGACCATCGAATACTTGCCGTAGGGCCGTGCGTCGGTCAGCACCGGCACGAGGTACTGGGAGAGGTGGTTGAACTCCTCCGGCGTCATGACTTCCTTCCAGAAGTCGGCGAAGCCCGCGGCGCGTGCGATCTCGGGCGCGTGCAGCACGACGTTGGTCGAGCCGCCGATCGCCATGGCGACGATCACCGCGTTGCGGATCGAATCGCGGCCGACGATGTCGCGCGGCTTGATGTCCTTGTCGATCAGGTCGGCGAGCATCCGGACGAGCTCGGCGGGGAACTCCTCGAGCCGGCGCGGATCGTCGGACGGCGGCGCCACCATGTGCAGGGGCTGCATGCCGACCGTGCCAATGAAGGTCTGCATGGTGTTGTAGGTGAACATGCCGCCGCAGCTGCCGATGCCTGGGCAGGCGTGGCAGGCGATGCGCTCGCGCAGCGCGGCGTCGGGGTGGCCGGCGACCTGGTAGGCGCTGACGATGTCGAGCGCCTCGCCCGATTCGGGATCCCTGCCGGGATGGATCGGGCCGTCCGACATGATGATGGCGGGCCGGTTGTGTTCGAGCAGGGCGGCCAGCGCGCCGACCGGAGGCTTGTCGCAGGCGACGACGGCGATGGTGCCGGCGAGACCGGTCGCGCTCAGGTGCTCGCACAGCGAATCGTGGGTGATCTCGCGGCCGATCAGCGAATAGCGCATCTCGCGCGTGCCGTTGCGGATGCCGTCGGAGGTGGCGATCGTGTATTCGGGCTGGACGAGGCGCAGCCGGAGCTGGCCCTGGCCGCTGCCGATGCGACCCTTCAGCGCCTCGTGGATGGCGTCGACCTTGGCCATCACGCCGAGATAGCACTGGCTGTCGCCCTTGGTGCCGACCACGCCGACCGACGGCTCGTGGATCAGGTCGGGATCGGTGCCGATGACGCGGGCCATGCCGATGGTCTGGCTGGAGCGGCCGGGATGCCGGTCGATGATGACGTTCCTGCTGTTCATGTCCTGCACGTCCGTGGCGGTGATGGCGTCGAGCGTCGCTCGCGGCGGCCGGTTTTGTACCAGCCGCCCCGGACATTGCCTAGGCGGATGGCCGGGTTCGCTCTGCGCCGGCGATGACATCGGCGCCGACGCACGTCGCGCGTCGAACGGAACCGGCGCGGCTACGATCCGGGCTTGCCGGAACGGCTCGCGATGCGAGATCGCCGCGCTCGCGGCTCAGGCTTTCAGGAAGGCGAGCCGTTCATCGGCGCGGCCCGGCGTGACGGCGAGGATTTCGGCGTCGACGACACCCTCGGCGACGAAGGGGTCGTCCTGCACGCGAGCCTCGATCTCCTCCCGAGACGCATTGTGCGCGAGGATCATCCCGCCCGCATTCGGCTGAAGACTGCCCGTCAGCAGGAAAACGCCGTCGTCGAAGCCGCGTTTGATCCAGGCGTTGTGCGCGTCCATGAATTGCGGCGCCTTGCTCTTGTCGGCAAAGCGAAGGGTGATGACGTGCATGGTTTCTCCGTCAGGCGGGTTGACGCGAAGCCGGGCGTGACTTCGCAGGGCATTGGGCGCGCAGCCATGCCTCCACGTCGGCGACCTCGCGGCGGATGAAATCCTCGTCGCGAAAGGCGGTGGCGAGCGTCGCAACGCCCTGACTGCGCATCAAGACGTGGAGGGCCAGGGCATCGGCATCCGCCTTGCGCCCGAGGGCGGCGAACTGGCGGGAGAGCCAGGCGCGGAACAAGGCGAACAGGAGGGTCGCGTCGTCCTTCGCCGCGTGATCGAGCTTGGCCAGTTCGTTGCAGAGCGTGCCGACCGGGCAGCCGTAGGCCATGATTTTCGCTCGGTTCACGATGAGGATATGAACGAAGCTGCGGATGCGACCTGTCGGCGACTCCGCATCCCAGGCCTTGAGCATGGCGCGCGTATTCGCTACGCGCTGCGCGATGACGGCATCGAGAATCTCGTCCTTCGTCCTGAAGTGGTAGTAGAAATTGCCGCGAGAGAGGCCGACGTCCCGGGCGATGTCGGCAAGCGAGGTGGCTTCGAAGCCCTGCTCGTAGAAGAGGCGATCTGCGGCATCCACGATCTGCCTGCGGGTTTCGCTCGCGCCCATGTCCGACCTCCACGAATATCGCGCGCCCGGGCACCAGCCGTGAACCACGTCGTAGGACATTCGACCCAGGAACGATTAGGACAAATGTCCTACACGGTCAATGACGGCCAGTGGATCGTTCGCGCAGTGCACGACCGGCGAAGAGGCCATCATCGTGCCAGCGACTCGTCGGTCCATGACGGCCTCGCCTTGGACGCGGCGGCAGGGGATGATCGGCGGCGCTCCTCGGGCCTGAAGCGAGGGAGCAGGTTTCGCAATGCAATGAAGGGGGACGACATGGCAAGGCTCGACGGCAAGGTCGCCGCGGTGACGGGCGGCGCATCGGGGATCGGCGAGGCGACGGTCAGGCGCTTCGTCGCCGAGGGCGCGAGCGTGGCCTTCTGCGACCGCGACGGCGAGGGCGGCCGGCGCGTGGCGAGCGAGCTCGAAAAGGCCGGCGCCCGGGTCGCCTTCACCCAGGCCGACGTCGGCAGCGAAGCCGCCTGCCTCGCCTTCGTCGACGGCGCCGCGCGGCAGTTCGGGCGCCTCGACATCCTCGTCAACAATGCCGGCATCCGAAAGTACGAGAAGATCGACGAGGCGAGCGCGGCGAGCTGGAACGAGATCCTCGGCGTCAACCTGATGAGCTACGTCTTCTGCGCCAAGGCGGCCGTCCCGCTGATGCGACGCAACAAGGGCGGTGCCCCCGGGGGAGCCATCGTCAACGTCGCCTCCGTCCGGTCTGTCGTCGCCGGCGGCGGCAACCTGCAGTACGACACCACCAAGGCGGCGATCGCGGGCCTGACGCGCGCACTCGCCGCCGACCACTCGGCGGAAGGCATTCGCGTGAACGCCGTCGGTCCCGGTCCGATCTTCACGCCGTTCCACCAGCGCCGCATCGCGGCGGCCGGCGAGACCGTCGAGCAGTACAACGCGCAGGCGGCACGCGGCACCATGCTGAAGCGCCCGGGCCGGGCCGAGGAGGTCGCCGCCGCCATCCTGTTCCTCGCCTCCGACGATGCCTCCTACGTCACCGGCGCGCTACTGTTCGTGGATGGCGGCATGACCGCGCTGTGAGGCGTGCCCCATCGGCCGCGGGCTGGGCTATGATGGCGCGGCGAATTCGAAGGGACCACGGGTGAGGAGACGCCAGCGATGCGCACGAGCTTTTCCGTCAACGACATGACCATCCACCGGATCGTCGAGCAGGAGCAGGGCTTCACGCCGATCCTCGACTTCCTGCCGACCTTGTCGAAGGAGACGCTGAGCGAAAACCTCGCCTGGCTGGCGCCCGGCGGCTACGACAGCGCGACCGGCAACGTCGTGCTGTGCTTCCAGTCGTACGTCGTCAAGACGCCGCATCACAACATCCTGGTCGACAGCTGCATCGGCAACGACAAGAACTTCCCGCAGCGGCCGACCTGGAACAAGAAGACCGACGGCAACTGGATGGCGGCGCTGAAGGCGGCCGGCCTCGGGGTCGAGGACATCGACTTCGTGATGTGCACGCACCTGCACGGCGACCACGTCGGCTGGAACACGCGGCTGGAGAACGGCCGCTGGGTGCCGACCTTCCCGAAGGCGCGCTACCTGTTCTCGAAGAAGGAATACACCTACTGGAGCGAGATCCATAAGAAGACCCCGCTCGACCAGATCAGCGACAGCGTGCTGCCGATCATCGAGGCCAACCGGGCCGAGCTGGTCGCCAGCGACCATGCGCTCAACGATCATGTCCGCTTGAGCCCGACCCCGGGCCACACGCCCGACCATTTCGCGGTCTGCGCCGGCAAGGGCTCCGACGCCGCGGTGTTCACCGGCGACCTGATCCACTCGCCGATCCAGGCCCGCTATCCCGACCTGGTCATGCGCGTCGACACCGACCGCGAGCAGGCCATCCGGACGCGCCGGAGCTTCCTCGAGCGCTACTGCGACACCGACACCTTGTGCTGCACCATGCATTTCCCCTCGCCCTCGGTCGGCCACATCAAGCGCTGGGGCGACGGCTTCCGCCTGGAATACGCATGAGTCCGAGCGTGACGCCGAACCGATGAAGGGGCGGTTGGTAGCGGTAGAGAGAGCCCGATCCTTACAAAGTACGTCCACGCACTTGCGGTAGCGTACGTTGAAGCCGACATGGAGCCTGACTGGAATCACTGACCCGTCCGATCTGATCCTGGAGGAGACACGAAGTATGAGCCCATCCGACATCGCCTATACGCCGATCCTGCCGGACGGCTGGTCGCGGCCGCGTGGCTTCTCGCATGCCGTCGTCGCCAGGGGCACGAAGAGCGTGCGCATCGCGGGGCAGATTGGCCGGGAGCCCGGACAGGCCCATATCGCCCCGGGGACGGACGCCGGCACGCAGTGGCGCGTGGCCCTGAGCAATGTCGTGGCCGTTCTGAAGGCGGCGGGAGGCGAGCCAGGGCATCTGGTGATGCTGCGCGCCTATGTGACGGACATTGCGGAGTTCAACGGCGCCGGCGCCGCAATCGGTGCGGCGTGGGGTGCGACGTTGGGCAAGCATTTCCCGGCGATGACGTTGGTACAGGTCTCGGCGTTGATCGATCCGCAGGCAAAGGTCGAGATCGAAGGCGAAGCCATCCTGCCCTGAGCTTCGGTGCCTCGGCAGTCGGTGCCGTGCCGCGCACGACGAACGACGTGATTGTGATGGTTTATCGTGGTCGGGCCGCCTATTTTGGCGTGCCGGACCTCGGCTGCTTGCATCGAGGAAGGAGATGAGATGGCAGACCAAGCCAACGAGAACTGGCAGCGGTTGGGGGCCGTCGAAGACCTGAAGAAATGCGCTCTTCAGCAGCTCGAAGTCGGCCGTGTCCGCATTGCCCTTTCCTACCGCGACGGCGAGTTCGGAGCAGTCTCCGGCGTCTGCAATCATGCCGGCGGACCTCTCGGCCAAGGCTCACTGAAGGACGACTATATCGTCTGTCCCTGGCACAACTGGATGTTTCATCGCTCGACCGGCCAGGCACGGCCAGGAGTTGCAGCCGCGGTGCCGAGCCACGCGTTGCGCATTCAAGGCGAAGATCTCTACATCGATCTCACCCCTGTCACCCGGCGGATTCAGGCACCGCATGTCAAGCACCCGTTGAGCCGGGCCATCGTGCGCGAACCGGGTCCGCTGCGGGTTGCCGGAATCTCCACGACGGCCATGAACCGCGAGTTCCCGCGCTATTCCACTTCCGAAGGCCTGCTTCAGACGTCGCTCGGCCACGCCAGGGAAGCTGGAATGGA
Organism: Enhydrobacter sp.; assembly: GCA_025808875.1. Classification (NCBI taxonomy): domain Bacteria; kingdom Pseudomonadati; phylum Pseudomonadota; class Alphaproteobacteria; order Hyphomicrobiales; genus Enhydrobacter; species Enhydrobacter sp. The sequence goes on from CP075528.1 coordinate 332,199, forward strand.
AACACGTTTGATCCGTCTCAACGATCTTCGCTTCCGGGCGTGCGAGGGCTATTACTCGAAGAGTGCCCATGCCTGCACGTGGCCCTGTACGATCACGCAGATGGACGCCACCGATCAGCTCGACGCGGTCTATGAGGCGCTGGTTTTTTGGGCCGACATCGTGTTGATCGCCACGCCCATCCGGTGGGGCGGTCCCGGTTCGCTCTACGTCAAGATGACGGAGCGGCTGAATTGCGTGCAAAACCAGATCACGATCCATAATCGAGTGCTCATCCGCAACAAGGTCGCCGCCTTCATCGTGATCGGCGGGCAGGACAATGTTCAGGCGGTCGTCGGGCAGATGATGATGTTCTTCGGAGAACTCGGTTTCTCTTTTCCGCCGTTTCCATTCATCGCCCATAGTCGTGGCTGGTCGGCCGAGGATATGGAGAATCACATTACCGAGGTTCGAAACAGCGCCGAGCTGCACCAAGGTGCTTGTGAGCTTGTCGATCGATGCGTCGAGCTGGCGGGACGTCTGGCGGAGTCGGACAGTGCCGCATCCCAGATCGCGCGAGGCGGTCGCAAGGCTCATCATCTCGATTCCGAGGATCCCTAGCACTTTTGCGCACGCGCGCTCATATCGGCGGGGTGGCTCGGCGGGCTCCAGGGCGCTCGGCTTGCTCGGCCTGCGCTGCCGGCGCCGACGGGAAGCTCGGTCTCGTCTATCCGGTGCGCGTGTCGCCGCACCATATCGCCGCCCCGGCCACAGTCAGCACGGTTCCGCCACTGATCACGAGGATCCAGGCGATGAGCCAGAGGCGGTTCAATCGGAGCCCGACAAGCCAAGATGGTCTTGCCTTCGAAGCGCCGGAGGACGAAGAGCGAGGCGCGGAATACAGTGTGCGAAACTGCGCTCTATGCTCGAGTTCCGCGGCCGCGCGAATTTCCGTCAGCGACGGTGGTGGAGTTCCGCCTGCAAGTGCGGTGTCGATGGCTTTTCGCGCCAGCTCGAACACCTTCACGTGGAAACGATTGCGTTCGTAGCACTTTAGCGACAAGACAAGACCGAAGACGCCAAGAAACACGACCGCAATTCCGCCGACTAAAAGTGGCGTCCCACCTTGTCCTGCGCTCGCGGCGACGGTTGCGATGGCCCCCGCAAAGCCAAGTCCCGCATTGGTGAAGGAACTCCGCTCGGTTTCGTGGTGGCGGGCTTGCTCACCCGCATCCGCCATGTAAGCGAGCAGTGCGTCCATCTTTTCCGACACCTGCCTCTCCTCCGCACCGGGTAAGTGAAATATATTCTAGCCTTCTTGCGGGCGGTCCAAACAGCCTTTGATACCCGCGCCACGACCAAGGCGTCGCGTCGCGGCGGCGCCATGGCGGCACTCCGCTGTGGTCGCTCGCATACGCGCCGACCGGCAGCGCCGGCGCGCCAAGTCGGCGCTTGTTCGGCTCGATATCGATCGAGTGCTACTTCTCCGCCTGCATGCCGCGCAGGACCAGGTCGTTGAGGCGTCTGGTGAAGGCGGCCGGCTCGGCCGGCAGCTCGCCGTCGAGGATGCGCGCCTGGTCGAGCAGGAGGTGCGCCAGGTCCTGCACGTCGCCGGTCCGGTCCTCCTTTCGGGCGGCGCCGAGGGCGCGGAGCAGCGCATGCTTCATGTTGAGCTCGAGGATCGGCTTGGCGCCGCTGCCCTGTCTCTGGTGGGCGAGCAGGCGCTCGAGTTCGCGGTCGGGGCCGTGGGCGCTCGCCACCAGGCAGGAGGCGCTCTCGGTGAGGCGGGTCGAGGGCTTCACGTCGGCGACCGCGTCGCCGAGCACGCCCTTGATCGCCTCGAGGAGCGCCGCTTCCTCCTGGCCGTCGGGCTTGTCGGCGTCGTCCTTCTTCTCCGCATCGAGCAGCGGGACCGGGCCGAAATCGACATCGCCCTGGCTCAGCGATCTGAGCTTCCTGCCCTCGAACTCCTGCGGCAGGGTCGTCCAGAAGGCGTCGATCGGATCGGTGAGCAGCAGCACTTCGATGCCGCGCGCCCGCGCCGCCTCGAGCTTGGGGTTCGACTTCAGCCGCTCCAGGCTGTCGCCCACCAGATAGTAGATCTCCGTCTGATTGGGCTTGAGATCGGCGACGTACTCCCGGAGCGTGCGCGGCGTCTCGCCGGCCGTCGTGGAAAAGCGTGCCAGCGCGAGAAGCTGGGCGCGTCGCTCGTGATCCTCGTAGAGCCCTTCCTTGAGGACCGGGCCGAAGGCGCTCCAGATCCTGCCGAAGGTCTCCGCCTCCTTCGTGGCGGCGCTCTCCAGTTCGGTGAGCACGCGGCCGACCAGTCCGTTCCGGATCTGCCGGACCTGCGGGTTGTTCTGCAGCATCTCGCGCGACAGGTTGAGCGGCAGATCCTCGCTGTCGACCACGCCGCGCACGAAGCGCAGGTAGGCGGGCAGGAGCTCGGCATCGTCGGTGATGTAGACGCGGCGGACATAGAGCTTCACGCGTCCCTTGCGGCCGGGATCGGCGAGGTCGAAGGGCGGCTGGCTCGGCACGAACAGCAGCACGGCGTAGGCCTGCCGTCCCTCGACCTTGTAGTGGAGGGTCAGCGCCGGCTCGTCGAAGGCCATGGCGGTCGACCGGTAGGCCTGGGTGTAGTCCTCCGGCTTCAGCTCCGACTTCGGCCGTTGCCACAGTGCGCTCGCCGCGTTGACCTGCCGCGCCTCGCCCTTGTCGTCGACCAGCTCGATCGGGAACAGGATGTGCTCGGAGTAGGTGTGGACGACGCGCTCCAGCTCGAACGGCTGGAGGTAGCGCGCCGCGTCCTCCTTGAGATGCAGCACGATCTCGGTGCCGCGCGCCACGCGCGCCGCCTCGGCCTCGCCGGCCGGCGCGACCTCGAAGCCGGCGCCGCCCTCCGAGGTCCAGCTCCAGGCCTCGCTCGCGCCGGCGCAGCGACTGGTCACGACGATGCGGTCGGCCACCATGAAGGCGGCGTAGAAGCCGACGCCGAACTGGCCGATCAGGCCGAGCCCGTCCTTCGCGTCCTTCAATCCCGCGAGGAACGCCTTGGTGCCGGAGCGCGCCAGGGTGCCGAGATTGTCGATCAGCTCCTGCCGGTCCATGCCGATGCCGTTGTCGACGACGGTCAGGGTCCTGGCGGCGGCGTCGGGCTTCAGCCGGATGGCGAGCCTCTCGTCGCCGGCCAGCAGCTCGGGCCGGGCGATCGCCTCGTAGCGGACCTTGTCGCATGCGTCGGACGCGTTGGAGATCAACTCGCGCAGGAAGACGTCTGTCTCGGAATAGACCGAGTGGACCATCAGGTTCAGCAGCTCGGCCACCTCCGCCTGGAACGGGTGCCGTGCCGTCTTCTCTCCCGCCTCGTCGCTCATCGCCGTCGGTCCCTCGGATACATTTCGCGGCGGGGATATAGGACAATTGATCGCCGGGGCAAGTGGGTCGCGCGGCGGAACTCCCGCCTGTCAGCGCAGGCGGACTGCGGGTCGATGGTTGGCGTTCGACACGCTGGCGGGCCGTGCACGACGATGATGAGCACTATACCTACGCCATAGCCCTATGAACCGGATCAAGGCTTCTGAGAGTCACCTCAAAGCGTAGATCGCAATTCCAAGCCCGATAAAGGTAGCCAGACTCGCCAGAAGTCCCAGCGCGATTGCCGGTGCTGGCACCGAAGGCAATTGTTCGCTCTCTTGGTCGGACACTCGAGCTACCGAATGCCGTTTCGCTTTACCCCTCAAAGGTGGACATCCCTGCGCCCCACAGACAACGTCAGCTCTGGGCCAAGAGCGGACACGCAAGTTGCAAGGGGCGATGGGGCCTTGTGAGCAGCAGGGTTCAAGTCGCGGTTCCCACAGGAAAGTCTGGTAGTATTCCGCTCGCAGCCGCAGGGAGAGCGCGATTACCATCATTCGGCCGCTTGAAGAGCGCGACGTGCCAGAGGCACAGCGAATCATCCGTATCGCCTTTGGGACGTTCCTGGGCGCACCCGATCCGGAGAAATTCTGGAGCGACCTCGACTATGCCAGAGGCCGCTTCGGCGCCGAGCACGTCAAGGCGTTCGTGGCCGAGGACAAGGGACAACTCGTCGGATCGAACTTCGCGACACGTTGGGGCAGCGTGGGCGTCTTAGGTCCAATCACCATTCGGCCCGACATCTGGGACAGTGGCATCGGCCAACGCCTCGTCCGCGAAGCCTGCGATGCGTTCGATGCATGGGGCGTGAGCCACGCCGGCCTGTTCACCTTTCCGCAGAGTGCCAAGCACGTCTGGACCTACGGCAAGTTCGGTTTCCATCCGCGCTTCCTGACACCCGTGATGGCAATACCCGCCACGACCGGCTCGACGCGCCGCTGGCTGCGCCACGGCGAGCTGCCGGAAGGGCAGCGTCCCCAGGTCCAAGCGTCCGTTCGCGCACTGACCGAGCAGCTCTATCCCGGCCTCGATCTCGGCGCCGAAATCCGCACGGTCTTTGCGCGCAAGCTTGGCGATACGCTGCTGCTGATGGAAGGCGAGAGCCGCGTGGCAGGGTTCGCCGTTTGCCATTTCGGTCTGGCGACCGAAGCGGGTGAAGGCAATCTCTTCGTGAAGTTTGGTGCGGTGATGCCGGGTCCAGGCGCCGAGCAGCGATTTGCGGCGCTCCTCGATGCGTGCATCGACTTTGGCGCCACCGTCGGAATGGCCAACGTCGTGGCCGGAGTGAACGCAGGCCGCGAGGCGGCCTATCGCGCCATGCAACAGCGCGGGTTTCGGACGCAGCTTCAGGGTGTCACGATGCACCGCCCCAATGAGCCGGGCTACAGCCGGCCCGATATGTTCGTGCTCGACGACTGGCGGTAGTCGCCCGCGCCAATGACCTTATCGGAAAGCGGGTCCGCCATGTCCGCTTTACCCCTCGAAAATGGATATCGTTTGCGTGTCTACCGGTCAGGATTCGAACCGATGGTGGTGATTGAACCAGTCGGGATTCGAACCCGAGGTGGCTTTCGGATCTCCACTGAAGATAGTCCCGCAACGGCCTCTTCGGTATCTGCTCATTTGCATCACAAACGACCACTCGACCATCATGGTCCAGAGAAAATCGGGCGAATTGGCGCGACCTGGGACGCCTGGCCGGTTCTCCGGTAGTCGTTCGATGATCCGACTGCACATGCGGCAACTACCGCCGCGTGCGGACTGGTTGGCGGACAGGGCGGGATTCGAACCCGCGGTGGCTGTTACACCACGCACGCTTTCCAAGCGTGTGCCTTAAACCACTCGGCCACCTGTCCCCGGGATGCGGTCGGGCGTCCTTTTAGGCGGCGGGGCGGGCAGGGGCAAGCGGCCCTCGAGCCGTCACTGGCGCGGTCCTGGCGTCGTCCGCCCGCCGGGCGGCGGCGCCATCACGGCGTTCTCCTGGGTGGCGAGCCAGGCCCGCGCCTCCGCCTCGGTGGCGAACAGGCGGGCCGGCCGCTTGGCCGGCGAGATGTTGACGAAACGCATGAAGGCCGCGGTGATCGTGTCGTTGCGGCCGATCACGGCGAGCGGTCCCGATTCGAGCGTCGAGGTGTAGGCGCTGAGCCGCGCGCCCATCAGCATCACGTCCTTGTCGTCGTAGATCGGCTCGGCGCGGGAGACGTCGACCAGCTTGGCGTAGCCCATGGCGCCGGCGACCGAGAGTGCGTCGAAATGCGCCTCCATGTCCTTCAAGGTCAACGGTCCCTCGCCGACGATGGTGACGAACCTCCCCGTATGATCGATGTCCCAACGCATCGGCATTGCGCGTTCTCTCCGTCTCTCGTGCCCGCCCAGCCTACCTCGCCCGGAGGGCGCAGGTGCGGAAGCCGGCGAACACATCCGCGCGATCCGGCGTGAAGAAGTTGCGATAGGCCGGGCGAGCGATGCGCGCGCTGGTCGCCCAGCATCCGCCGCGCAGTACCTTGCGCGTGCCGAACCAGGGCTGTGAATAGTCCTCGTAGGGGTCGGCACTGAACCCGGCGAAGGGCAGGAAGTCGGACGCGGTCCATTCCCAGACGTTGCCGATCGTCTGGCGGCAGCCGAAGGCGCTGTCGCCGTCGGGCAGCGCCGCGACGTCGAGCGGTCCGTCGCCGGCGAAATCGAGGTTGGCGCGCGTGGGGTCGGGCGGCGCGTCTCCCCACGGCCAGCGCCTTCTCGCGTCGGCCAGGTGCGCGCCGTCGGCCGATGGCTGGCCGACCGCGGCGGCTTCCCATTCGGCCTCGCTCGGCAGGCGCCGTCCGGCCCAGCGGCACCAGGCGTCGGCCTCGAACCAGTTGACGAAGACGACCGGCGCGTGCGGCGCCAGCGGCTCGATCGCGCGATAGCGCCGCGCCGTCCACACGCCGTCGCGCTTGCCCTGCCAGTAGACCGGCATGGCGGCCTGCCGGCGTTCGCGCCACGCCCAGCCGGCGTCGCTCCAGAACTCGCGCGCGCCGTAGCCGCCGGCCTCGACGAAGGCGGCGAAGTCGTGGTTGGTGACCGGCGCGCGGGCGATGCGGAAGGGCTCGAGCGTCGTCTCGTGCGCCCACTTCTCGTTGTCGAACACGAAGCCCTCGGTGTCGGTCGAGCCCAGTTGCCAGGAACCGCCCGGCACCGCGGCGTCGCCGGCCAGCGCGCCGGCAGAGGGGCGCGTCGCGCCGCCGAGATCCGCGGGCGGGGCGAAGGACAGCGTCTGGCGCATGTAGGTGAGCGCCTCGACATGCATATCCTCGTGACGGATGGCGAGGTCGTAGAAATAGCGCGTCGCCTCGTCGATGCCGCCGGCCAGCGCGTCCTCCTGTGCCGCCAGCACGCCGGCGACGTAGCCGAAGGTGCCGGCGCGATCGGGCAGGTCGAGATGCCAGCGCGTGGCGTGGGCGACGTTGCTCGAATCCCACAGCCGGTCGGCACGCTCGATCAGCGGCACGCGTCCCATCGCGTGACGCAGCGTCCAGTACTCATGGAACCAGCCGACATGGCCGATCTCCCAGAGCACGGGATTGACGATGTCGAGGCGGGGTCCCAACAATTCCGCCGATGACAGATCTTCCGTCAAGCGCCGGGTGCGATGACGGACCTCGCGCAGTTGCGCAACGAGTTCGGCCGCGGTCGCGCCGCTGGTCGGCCGATGGGCATGGCGTCGGTCCATGAGAATCGTGCTTATCACGCCCGACGGCCCGACGGCACGCACCGGCAACCGGGTCGCCGCGGCGCGCTGGGCGCGCATCCTGCGCCGGCTCGGCCATCGCGTCCGCGTGCTGTCGCGCTATGACGACGAGCCGGCCGACATGATGGTGGCGGTGCATGCCTGGCGCAGCGCCGGATCGATCGAGCGCTTCAAGAGGCGGCATCCCGACCGCCCGGTGGTCCTTCAGTTGAGCGGCACCGACATCTACGACTATCTGGCCCGCGATCGCGGGCCGACGCTGCGGGCGATGGGGCAAGCCGACCGGCTGATCGCGCTGAACGAACGGGCCTGGCGGGTCGTGCCGGCGCGGCTGCGCGGTCGGCTGCGGGTCATCCTGCAATCGGCCGAACCTCCGGTGGCGCCGCGCCGGCCGGACCGGCGCGCGGTCGTCGTCTCGGCGATCGGGCATCTGCGCGACGTCAAGGATCCGCTGCGCGCCGCCCATGCCGCGCGCCTGCTGCCGGCGGCGAGCCGCGTCCGGATCGAGCAGGTCGGCCGCGCCTACACCGAGGAATGGGCCGACCGGGCGCGGGCGGAGATGAAGGCCAATCCGCGCTATCTGTGGCGGGGCGACGTGTCGCGCGCCGAGGTGCGTCGGCTGCTGCGGCGCAGCCACGCCATGGTCGTCTCCTCGCTGAGCGAGGGCGGCGCCAACGTGATCTCGGAGGCGGCGGTGGCCGGCGTGCCGATCCTCGCCTCGCGCATGGATGGCAATGTCGGGCTGCTCGGCACGCGCTACCCCGGATACTTTCCCGTCGGCGACACACGCGCCCTCGCGCGGCTGCTGCGCCGCCTCGAGGACGAGCCGCGCTTCGTCGAGCGTCTCGCCGAGGCGATGCGCACGCGCGCCGCCCTGTTCGCGCCGGCACGCGAACTCGCCGCGTGGCGGGCATTGCTGCGGGATCTCGCGGTCAACAGACTTCCCCCGAAGCGTCGGCTTCGCTAGTCTGCCGGCCGTTTTTGGGGGAGCAATGGTCCTGGTTCGGGCCTTTGGTTGGCTGCTGCTGGCGTTGGCCGTGGCGGCGCTTGTGTACGATGGCTTGACGTGGGTGTGGTCGGGGGCGTTCCGGCTGGTGCCGCTCGGCGAGCTGTGGGGGCAGCTCGATCCCGCCGCCCTCTATGCGCTGGAGAAGGATCCGGCGCGCGGTTTTTTCTCGTCTCTGGGACGCTGGCTGCTCCTTCCGGTTCTCGCGCTGCCGGCGCTGCCGGTCTTTGCCGTGCTGGGGCTGCTCCTGCTCCGGCTCGGCCAGCCGCGCACGCGCGAGCCCAAGCCGGTGGGCTTCGTGCTGGGTGCCCGCCCGCCGCGCCGCCGCCGCCGCGGCGGCGGTCTTTCCTAGGCTCACGACGAACTCCCTTTCGCATGGCGCGTGCTTGCGGCGACGTTGATGCCGTGAAAGCATCGGCGAACACCCGACAACGAGAAAACCGAGGAGCGCGCCATGGATGTCGGCATGATGATGGTGTTCGCCAGCTACGGCTGGGAGAACTGCCCGGACGAGCGCGTGTGGGACGAGGAGATCCGCCTCGCCGGCATCGCCGCCGATTCGGGCTTCGATTGCCTGTGGTCGGCCGAGCATCACTTCAACGACTACTCGTTCGTTCCCGACAACATCCAGCTCATGAGCTACCTGACGGCGCGGCATCCGGACATCGACGTCGGCACCGCCGCCGTCATCCTGCCGTGGCACGACCCGCTGCGCGTCGCCGAGAACGCCGCCGTGCTCGACCTGCTGAGCCGGGGTCGGCTGCGGCTCGGCCTGGGGCGCGGCCTGGCGCGGCGCGAGTTCGCCGCCTTCCGCCAGAGCATGGACGAATCGCGCGGCCGCTTCGACGAGGCCGCGCCCATGATCGTCAGGGCGCTGAAAACGGGCTTCATCGAGGGCGACGGCCCGTTCTACAAGCAGCCGCGCATCGAGATCCGGCCGCGGCCGACCCGTTCCTTCGACGGCCGCATCTACGCCGTGGCATCGAGCGAGGATTCGATCGAGTCGGCGGCCAGGATCGGCGCCCACATGGTGATGTTCGCCGACCGGCCGTGGGAGATGCGCGCGCCGGGCATCGACAAGGGCCGCGCGCTGCATCGCAAGTACCATGGCACCGAGCCGCCGGTGCCGATGCTCACCGAGTTCGTGGTCTGCGGCACCGACACTTCGACCCTCGAGGACGAGGCGCGGCGCTACCAGGGCAAGTTCGTCGAGAGCAACTTCCACCACTACGAGTTCCTCGGCGAGCACTTCAAGAGCGTGAAGGGCTACGACGCCTACCAGCAGAAGGCCGAGATCGCCCGCAAGGGCGGGCTCGAGGGCGCGGTGACGGGCTTCATGCAGGCGGCGAGCTGGGGCACGCCCGACAAGATCCTGCGTGGGCTGGAGGCCCGGCGGAAGATCGTCGGCGACTTCGAGATGAACGTCGCCTTCCGCTTCGGCGGCACGCCCTACGAGGTCTGCGAGCGCGGGCTCAAGCTCTTCGCCAAGGAAGTGCTGCCGGTGGTGAAGAAGTGGGGACCGGCGAAGAAGCCGGCGAAGGCGGCGTGATGAGCGAGTCTTGTTCCTCCCCACGCATGGCGTGGGGAGGCAGGCACTGGAGGCAAGTTTGACCGACGTGAAGATCCTGGCCGCGGGCTTCGGCTTTCCCGAGGGGCCGGTGGTCATGCCGGACGGCGCGGTCATCCTGACCGAGATCCGCAACGGCCGCTGCTCGCGCGTCACCGCCGAGGGCAAGTCCGCCGTCTTCTCCGAATGCGGTGGCGGGCCGAACGGGCTGGCGATCGGACCCGATGGCGCGCTCTATCTCTGCAACAACGGCGGCGCGCGCTACATCCAGGGCGTATCGATGAGCCAAGGCGCGCACGACGGCTACAAGGGCGGCTCGATCCAGCGGCTCGATCCGAAGACCGGTGCCTTCAAGACACTCTATGCCGAGTGTGACGGCCATCGCCTGTCGGCGCCCAACGACCTGGTGTTCGACCGCGAAGGCGGCTTTTACTTCACCGATCTCGGCAAGCGCTACGCGCGGCATCGCGACCATGGCGGGCTCTACTACGCGCTGCCCGACGGCTCGAAGATCGTCTGCCTCGCCTATCCGATCCTCAGCCCCAACGGCTGCGGCCTGTCGCCCGACGGCAAGGTGCTCTATGTCGCCGACACCGAGAGCGCGCGGCTGCTCGCCTTCGACATCGAGGGACCGGGATGGATACGCAAGCCGACCGGACACGCGCACCATTCCGGCCGGGTGATCGGCGGCGCGGCCGGCCCGGCGCGCTTCGACAGCCTCGCCGTGCTGGAGAACGGCAACATCGCGGTGGCGACGCTGACAACCGGCATGATCACGGAATTCTCGCCGCAGGGCGCCATTGTGCGCGAGGTGAAGATGCCCGATATCTATCCCACCAACATCTGCTTCGGCGGGCCCGACCGGCGCACGGCCTACGTGACCTTGTCGGACCAGGGCCAGCTCGGCACCCTGCCGTGGCCGACGCCCGGGCTGAAGCTCAACCACACCTGAGACGGAGCCAACGATGATCCTCGCCGACGTGAAGATTCCGCCGACCCTGCCGCAATGGATGAAGGACCATGTCGATCGCTACCTGAAGAGCGACGGCAAGGACGGCCACATGTACACGGCCAGCTTCCCCAACATGAAGCCGCTCACCGTGCCGTCGCTGCTGCTGGTGACCAAGGGGCGCAAGAGCGGCGAGAAGCACCTGTTCCCGCTGTTCTACGGCACGGCCGGCAACGGCTACTACGTCGTCGCCTCCAAGGGCGGCGCGCCCGACCATCCCGGCTGGTACAAGAACATGCTGGTCCATCCCGAGGTCGAGATTCAGGTCGGCACGAAGCATCTGAAGGCCCGCGCCCGCACGACGAGCGGCGCCGAGCGGCAGAAGCTGTGGGACGAGGCGGTGAAGTTCTGGCCGTCCTACGCCGACTACCAGAAGAAGGTGCCGGACCGCGAGATCCCGGTGGTGATGCTCGACCCGATCTGAGCGTCAGAGACGCGCCAGCGGCCGTGCCTGGATGTCGATCGCGATGGCGCGCAGGCGCTCGCGGTCGGCGTCGCTCTTCACCTGGATTGAGAACTCGATGTCGGTGACGGTCCGGCCGTAGCGCTCCTGCAGCTTGTCCGCGATCGTGTCGTGGGTGCCGACCGTGACGAAGGTGTGCAGCATTTCGTCGTCGATGTGCTGCGGCATCTCCTCCCAGCGCTGGGCGCGCGACAGGAGCTTGAGCCGGTCGGCGAGATCGCCGAGGCCCATGTGGGCGAAGGCGGCGCGGTACTGCGGCGTCGAGGCGTAGAAGGCGACGCGGGCGCGCACGTCGCGCACCTTGGGCGCGAGCTCGGCCTCGGTCGCCGCCGTGGCGACCAGCGGCTTCATGCAGACCTGGAAGCGCCCGAGCGAACGGCCGGCCTTGGCGGCGCCGGCGCGCACCGCAGGCAGCATCACTTCTTCGATGTAGGACGGCGTGCAGACCGGATGGATGCGGATGCCGTCGGCGACCTCACCCGAGACCTGGCACATCACCGAATTCACCGCCGCGACGTGGATCGGGATGTCCGGGTGCTCGATCGGGCCGGGATCGAACAGCGGCACCATCAGGTTGATGTTGTAGCGCGGCCCGGCGATGTCGAGCCTGGCGCCGGTCTGCCAGCATTCCCAGATCGCCCGCACCGCCTGCACGTACTCGCGCATCCACGGCCCGGCCGGCGACCAGGCCACGCCGTAGCGGCGCTCGATATGTGCCTTGACCTGCGTGCCCAGCCCGAGCGTGAAGCGCCCGCGCGACAGCTTGGCCAAGGTCCAGGCGCTCATCGCCGTGATCGCCGGGCTGCGCGGGAAGGCGATGGCGACCGAGGTGCCGATGCGCAGCCTGCTCGTCGCCTGGGCGGCGAGCGCCATCAGCACGAAGGGATCGTCCTTGGTCTCCTCGACGACCAGGGCGTGGTAGCCGATCTCCTCGAGCAGCCGCGCGTCGCGCCCGACCGTGGCGAGGTCGAGCGGGATCTCGGGCGCGCGCAGCCCCGGGTCGACCTTGCCGAGCGGCAGCAATGTCTCGAGACGCATGGAGCCTCCCTAGCGGCCGTCCATCTTGAGCGCGGCGATGAAGGCGGACTGCGGGATCTCCACGTCGCCCACCTGGCGCATGCGCTTCTTGCCCTTCTTCTGCTTCTCCAGGAGCTTCTTCTTTCGGCTGATGTCGCCGCCGTAGCACTTGGCGAGCACGTCCTTGCGCAGCGCGCTGATCGTCTCGCGGGCGATCACCCGGCCGCCGATCGCGGCCTGGATGGCGATCTTGAAGAGCTGGCGCGGGATCAGGTCCTTCAGCCGCTCGCACAGCGCGCGCCCGCGGCTCTCGGCGGCGCTCTTGTGGACGATCATCGACAGCGCGTCGACCGGCTCGGAGTTGACCAGGATCGAGAGCTTGACCAGCTCGCTCTCCTCGTAGCCCGCCATCTCGTAGTCGAAGCTCGCATAGCCGCGCGTCACCGACTTCAGCCGGTCGTAGAAGTCGAACACCACCTCGTTGAGCGGCAGCCGGTAGATCGCCATGGCGCGCGCGCCGGCATAGGTCAGCTCGACCTGCTGGCCGCGCCGCTCCTGGCAGAGCGTCAGCACCGAGCCGAGGTGCTCGTCGGGCGTGATGATGGTCGCCTTGATCCACGGCTCCTGCATGCTCTCGATGTGCACCGGGTCGGGATAGTCGGCCGGATTGTGCAGCTCGATCTCGCTGCCGTCCGTCATCCTGACCTTGTAGACGACGCTCGGCGCCGTCGTGACGAGGTCGAGGTTGAACTCGCGCTCGAGCCGCTCCTGGATGATCTCGAGATGCAGCAGGCCGAGAAAGCCGCAGCGGAAGCCGAAGCCCAGGGCGGCGCTGGTCTCGGGCTCGAAATGGAACGAGGCGTCGTTGAGGCGCAGCTTGGCGAGCGATTCGCGCAGGGTCTCGAACTCCGCGGCATCGGCCGGGAACAGGCCGCAGAACACCACCGGCACGCTCGGCTTGAAGCCGGCCAGCATCTCGGCCGCCGGCTTGCGGTCGTCAGTGATGGTGTCGCCGACCTTGCAGTCGGCGATGGTCTTGATGCCGGCGATGATGAAGCCGATCTCGCCCGGCCCGAGCTCGGCCACGTCGGCCGGCTTGGGCGTGAACACGCCGACCTTGTCGAGGTCGTAGGCCGCCCCCACCGCCATCATGCGGATGCGCATGCCCTTCTTCAGCACGCCGTCCTGCACGCGCACCAGGGTGACGACGCCGAGATAGGGGTCGTACCAGCTGTCGACCAGCAGCGCCTTGAGGGGCGCGTTGCGGTCGCCCCGCGGCGGCGGCAGGCGCTTGACCATCGCCTCGAGCAGATCGTCGATGCCGACGCCGGTCTTGGCCGAGACCTTGATCGCCTCGGAGGTGTCGATGCCGACCACGTCCTCGATCTCGCGGCTGACGCGCTCGGCGTCGGCGGCCGGCAGGTCGATCTTGTTGAGGACCGGGATGATCTCGTGGTTGGCGTCGATGGCGTGGTAGGCGTTGGCCAAGGTCTGCGCCTCGACGCCCTGGCTGGCGTCGACCACCAGCAGCGAGCCCTCGCAGGCGGCGAGCGAGCGGCTGACCTCGTAGGCGAAGTCGACATGGCCCGGCGTGTCCATCAGGTTCAGGACGTAGGTCCGGCCGTCCTGCGCCTGGTAGTTGAGGCGCACCGTCTGTGCCTTGATCGTGATGCCGCGCTCGCGCTCGATGTCCATCGAATCGAGCATCTGGTCGTGGAACTCGCGCTCCGTCACCGCGCCGCAGCGCAGCAGCAGCCGGTCGGCCAGCGTGCTCTTGCCGTGGTCGATGTGGGCGATGATCGAGAAGTTGCGGATCGACGACAGGTCGGTCATTGCACCTTAACCACGCAGACTGGCGCCCGTTGCCTTGGCGACGGCGGCGACGACCTTGTCGCACACCGCCTCGATCTCCGCATCCGTGAGCGTGCGCTCGACCGGCTGCAGGGTGACGGCCACGGCGACCGACTTGCTGCCCTCGGGCACGCCCTTGCCGGCATAGACGTCGAAGACGCGGCACGACGAGATCAGCGCCTTGTCGGCATTGCGCGCGGCACGCACGATCTTGTCGGCCTCGACGGCCGCGCCGACCAGGAAGGCGAAGTCGCGCTCGACCGGCTGGAAGGGCGACAGCGCCAGCTTCGGCCGCGTCTTGCTGGCCCGCGCCTTGGGCGGCGGTGGCGCATCGAGGAACACCTCGAAGGCCGCGACCGGCCCTTTGAGGTCGGCGGCAGCCACCAGCTCGGGATGCAGCTCGCCGAAATGGGCCATCGTGCGGTCGCCGAGCTTGATCGTCCCCGAGCGCCCGGGATGGTACCAGTCGGGCGCGCCCGGCTGAGCCGAGAGATTGTCGGGCGCGCCGATGGCGGCCAGCACGGCCAGCGCATCGGCCTTGGCGTCGAAGGCGTCGGCGGCGCGGGCCGGCCCCGCCCAATTGCGCGGCACCGCCAGGCCGTGACGCAGGCCGGCGGCCACCGCCTGCTGGCCGTGCGGCGACGCATCCCTGTAGACCGGGCCGACCTCGAACAGCGCCGGGTCGGCGAGACCGCGCGCCTCGTTGCGGGCGGCCGCATCGATCAGGTTGGGCAGGATCGACGGCCGCATGGTGTCGAGCGTGGCGTCGATCGAGTTGAGCAGCCGCAGGTCCGGGCCGCCGCCGCCGAAACGCTCGGCCTTGGCGCGCGGCAGGAACGACCAGGTGACGGCCTCGTTCATGCCGCGCGCGGCGAGCGCGCGGCGCGCCTGCGGCACGCGCCGCTGCATCGGCGTGCGCACCGGACGCGAGGTGGCCGAGAGCATCGGCAGGGAGGTGGTCGGGATGCTGTCGAAGCCGTGCACGCGCGCCACTTCCTCGACGAGATCGGCCTCGCCGATGACGTCGGGGCGCCACGACGGCACCGCCGCCCTCCACGGGCCGGTGCCGGACACCGTGAAGCCGAGCTTGCCCAGGATCGCGGCGGTCGCCGCTGCCGGCACGTCGATGCCGGTGAGCGTCTTCACGCGGTCGGCGCGCAGCGTGTAGTCGCGCTGCCATGTCGGCATGACGCCGCTTGCGACGATCTCGCTGGTCTCGCCGCCGCACAGCTCCAGGATCAGGCGCGCGGCGACCTCGGCGCCCCAGTGGACCGATTCGGGATCGATGCCGCGTTCGAAGCGGTAGCGCGCGTCGCTCTGGATGCCGAGCTTGCGTCCCGAGGCGGCGGTGCGGATGGGATCGAAATAGGCGACCTCGAGGAACACATCCGTCGTGTCGTCGCGCACGCCGGTATCCTCGCCGCCCATGATGCCACCGATGCCGTGCACGCCCCTGGAGTCGGCGATCACCGCCACCGCCGAATCGAGCGTGTAGGTCTTGCCGTCGAGCGCCAGCACCGTCTCGCCCTCGCGCGCCTGGCGCATGACCAGGTCGCCGGCGAGCTTTCGGGCGTCGAACACGTGCAGTGGCCGGTTGAGGTCGAAGGTCACCAGGTTGGTGATGTCGACCAGGGCGGAGATCGGCCGCAACCCGATCGCCTTCAGCCGCCGCTGCAGCCAGTCCGGCGAGGGTCCGTTCCTCAGTCCGCGGAAGTGACGGCCGACCACGATGGGACAGGGGCTGTCGGGCCGCGCCTCGTAGCCGTGCGTCCACTTGATCGGGCTCCGGTAGCTGCCCTTGACCGGCTCGGCCTTCATCGGCTTCAGCGTGCCAAGCCCGGCGGCGGCAAGATCGCGCGCGATGCCGCGCACGCCGAGGCAATCGCCCCGGTTCGGCGTGACCTTGATCTCGATCACCGGATCGTCGAGCCCGAGCGCCTCGGCGGCGGGCGCTCCGGTGCGGGCATCGGCTGGCAGGTCGATGATGCCGCTGTGATCGTCGCCGAGCTGCAGCTCGCGGCTCGAGCACAGCATGCCGTTGCTCTCTTCGCCGCGGATCCTGCTCGCCTTGAGGTGGAGATCGGTTCCCGGAATGTAGCTGCCGGAGGGCGCGAAGATGCCCTTCATGCCGGTGCGCGCGTTGGGCGCACCGCACACGACCTGGACCACGCCCGAGCCGGTGTCGACCCTGCAGACGCGCAGCCGGTCGGCGTTGGGATGCTGCACCGCCTCGACCACGTGACCGACGACGAAGCCCTTCAGCGCCTCCGCCGGATTGGCGATGCCCTCGACCTCGAGGCCGAGCATGGTGAGCGCGTCGCGGATCCGGTCGAGCGACGCGGTGGTGTCGAGATGCTCCTGGAGCCAGCCGAGCGTGAACTTCATCGCGCGGCCTCCAGCGCCGAGAAGCCGTAGTGCCGCAACCAGCGCAGGTCGGCGTCGAAGAAGCTGCGCAGGTCGGGGATGCCGTACTTCAGCATGGCGATGCGGTCGATGCCCATGCCGAAGGCGAAGCCCTGGTAGATCGCCGGATCGAGTCCGCAATTGGCGATGACGTTGGGGTGCACCATGC
The DNA here is from genome assembly GCA_025808875.1 of Enhydrobacter sp. Taxonomy (NCBI): domain Bacteria; kingdom Pseudomonadati; phylum Pseudomonadota; class Alphaproteobacteria; order Hyphomicrobiales; genus Enhydrobacter; species Enhydrobacter sp. Next base: position 348,805 of record CP075528.1, read on the forward strand.
CCGATCCCAGGATCTCCAGCCACGAATCGCCGGTGCCGATCCTCAGCTCGCCGCCCTTCCACGAGCAGCCGATGTCGACTTCGGCGGACGGCTCGGTGAAGGGGAAGTACGAGGGACGGAAGCGCAGCGGTAGGTCGTCGATCTCGAAGAAGGCGCGGCAGAAATCGACCAGGCAGCCCTTGAGATGACCCATGTGCGTCGTGCGGTCGATCACCAGCCCCTCGACCTGATGGAACATCGGCGTGTGGGTGGCGTCGCTGTCGATGCGGAAGGTGCGGCCCGGCACGATGATGCGCAGCGAGCCGCCGTCGGCCAGCCTCTTCTGCACGTTCTTGTGGAGCATGGTGCGGGCCTGCACCGGCGAGGTGTGGGTGCGCAGCACGATCGGCGTGCCGTCGGCGCGCGGCGGCAGATAGAAGGTGTCCTGCATCTGCCGCGCCGGATGGTCGGGCGGGATGTTGAGTGCCGTGAAGTTGTGCCAGTCGTCCTCGATGTCGGGGCCTTCCGCCCAGGTGAATCCCATCTCGCCGAAGATGGCGGCGAGTTCGTCCATCACCTGGCCGATCGGATGCAGCGTGCCCTGCGATTCCGGGCGCGTCGGCAGGGTGACGTCGACCTTCTCGGATTCGAGCCTCGCCGCCAGCGCCGCGCTGCCGAGCGTCGACTTGCGCGCTTCGAGCGCGGCCTCGATCTCGCCCTTGAGCCGGTTCACGCGCGCGCCGAATTCCTTGCGCTGGTCGGGGGCGAGCGCGCCCAGCGTCTTCATCAGCCCGGTGACGCTGCCCTTCTTGCCGAGGGCGGCGACGCGCACGGCGTCGAGCGCGCCGAGATCGGCCGCCTGCTCGACGGCGCCCAGCGCCTCGTTGCGGATCGTCGCGAGATCGTCCATCGCCAACTCCAGACGAAAAGAGGGAGCCTGCGGCACAGGCTCCCTCTGGATTTCATTTCCGGCGCACCGTGCGGCGCGCGCGGACTGCGTGAGGGCGCGCCCTACTTCAGAGCCGCTTGTGCCTGGTCGACCAAAGCCTTGAAGGCCGCGGGCTCGCGCGCCGCGAGGTCGGCCATGACCTTGCGATCGACTTCGATGCCGGCCTTGAGGATGCCGTTCATGAACTTTGAATAGGTCATGCCATGCTCGCGCACGGCGGCGTTGATGCGCTGGATCCAGAGACCGCGGAAGGCGCGCTTCTTGTTGCGCCGGTCGCGGTAGGCGTATTGCAGGCCCTTCTCGACCTTCTCGATGCCGACGCGGAACGCCACCTTGGCGCGGCCGCGATAGCCCTTGGCGAGCTTGAGTACCTTTTTATGACGAGCGTGTGCGGTCACGCCCCGCTTGACGCGTGCCATGGCCTACCTCTCGTACGGGAAGAAGTTGCGCTTGATGATGCGCGTGTCGGGCTCGGAGACGATCGCCATGCCGGTCGCCTGGCGCAGGAAGCGGTTGTTGCGCTTGGTCATGCCATGGCGCTTGCCGACGACCCCATGCTTCACTTTGCCGGACGCCGTGAAGCGAAAACGCTTCTTGGCCCCGCTCTTGGTCTTCATCTTGGGCATTTTCGTTCCTTTTCAAAGGGTTACGATTGGCGACCGAGGCAATGCCCTAATGGCCAGGCCGCCGAGAGAAGCGCGCTTATAACGATGGCACCGGGGCCGTGCAAGCGGCACAGTTCGCCCCCTCACGAGGGGTAATCGCATGAAATTGGCCGGAAAAGTCGCCCTGGTCACGGGCGCGCAGCAGGGCATCGGGGCGGCGATCGCGGTGGCGCTCGCCGAGGCCGGGGCCGACGTCGCCGTCACCTGGCTGGACGACGAGCCGGGCGCCGCGTCGGTCGCCGCCCGTGTCCGCAACGCCGGTCGCCGCGCCGCGCTGATCCGCGCCGACGTCTCGCGGCTTGCCGACGTCGAGGCGATGGTCGCGGAGACCGGCCGGCAACTCGGGCCGGCCGACATACTGGTGAACAACGCCGGGGTGTTCCCGCGCGTGAAGCTGCTGGAGATGCGCGAGAGCGACTGGGACCACGTGCTCGACATCAACCTGAAGGCGGGCTGCTTCGCCGCCATCGCCGTGGCCAGGGGGATCATCGCCGCCGGCAGGAAGGGCGGTTCGATCGTCAATCTCTCCTCCCAGGCGCTGCGCGGCACGGTGCGCGGCGTGCACTACAGCGCGAGCAAGGGCGGCGTCGTTTCGATGACGCGCGCCATGGCGCTCGAACTCGCGCCGCACGACATCAGGGTCAATGCCATCGCGCCCGGCACGACCGACACCGCCCAGCCGCGCTACGGCAACACCGACGCCGAACTGATCGAGATGGCGAAGGCCAACATCCCGCTGGGCGGCAGGCTGCTCGCGCCCGAGCAGATCGCCACGACCGCGGTGTTCCTGGCGAGCGACGATGCGTCGGCCATCACCGGCCAGGTGATCCACGTCAACGGCGGCTCCTACATGGGGTAGGCGCGGGGCTTACGCGCAGGGCGGCTGGCGCTCCCGACTCGATGAACCGCGCGATGCAGGCGCCGTACTTCCGCGCAAAGGAGAACTCGTTGCCGGCGCCGTGGCCCTTGAAGTCCTCCGGCTCGGCGAGCACCAGGGCGTCGATCCTGGTTGCGGCGAGAAGTTCCGATAGTCGTTGAAGGCGCGCTGGGCTTGGGCGGGGAGCTGCGCGGCGGCGGGCGTCGCGGCCATGACGGCCATCAATGCCGTCAGCCGCGACACCCGGACGCTCATTCGAGCAGGCTCACTTCGGCGCCAGCACCATGATCATCTGCCGGCCTTCCATGCGCGGCATCGACTCGATCTTGGTCACCGGATCCATCTCGGAGCGTACTCGGTTCAACACTTGCAGGCCGAGTTCGGCATGGACCATTTCGCGGCCGCGGAAGCGCAGGGTGACCTTCACCTTGTCTCCTTCCTCGATGAACCGCTTCATGGCGCGCATCTTCACTTCGTAGTCGTGGTCGTCGATGTTGGGGCGCATCTTGATCTCTTTGACCTCGATGACCTTCTGGTGCTTGCGCGCCTCGTGGGCCTTCTTCTGGGCCTCGTACTTGTACTTGCCGTAGTCGGAAATCTTGCAGACCGGCGGGACTGCATTGGGTGAGATCTCGATCAGGTCGAGATTGGCCTCCTCGGCCATTTCCAATGCCTCGCGGGCACTGACGACGCCGACCATATCGCCGTTCTCGTCGATCAGTCGGACTTGCGGCGCTCTGATCTCGCCGTTGACGCGCGGACCCTCGCGGGTGGGCGCGCTTTGCTGAGCAGGTCGAGCTATGGCTTCCTTCTCCTTCGTTGATGCCCCTTGTTCCGTGCGACTTCGGGGGCGGGAAAAACCGAGGCCGCGACCGCCCTCAGAAGGGCGGGCGGGCCTCGTTTGAAAGTGTAGTGACGGCGGCCCCGAGTTCAAGGACGTCCTGCTTCTCGGACCCGAGCCTGCGGACCGCCACCGTGCGGTTTTCCATGTCGCGGCGCCCGACGGCCAGGATCAGCGGCACATGGGCCAGCGAATGCTCGCGGACCTTGTAGTTGATCTTTTCATTGCGCAGGTCCGTTTCGACCCGCATCCCCGCCGCGCGCAGCCTGTCCGCCAGCTCGCTGGCATAGGCATCGGCATCGTTGACGATCGTCGCCACCACCGCTTGCGTCGGCGCGAGCCAAAGCGGGAAACGGCCGGCGAAATGCTCGATGAGAATCCCGATCATGCGCTCGAAGCTACCGAAGATGGCGCGGTGCAGCATGACCGGCCGCTTGCGCATCCCGTCCTCGGCGACGTAGCTGGCGTCGAGTCGCTCGGGCAGGACGAAGTCGACCTGCAGCGTGCCGCATTGCCAGTCCCGGCCGATCGCGTCGCGCAGCACGAACTCGAGCTTGGGCCCGTAGAAGGCGCCTTCGCCGGGATTGAGGATGAGATCGAGCCCGGCGGCTTTCGACGCCGACTTGAGCGCGCCTTCGGCCTGGTCCCACACCGCATCCGTGCCGGCGCGCACCGGCGGGCGGTCGGAGAACTTCACGAAGTAGTCGGGGAAGCCCAGGTCCTTGTAGATCGACCCGAGCAGCTCGCAGAAGCGGATCGTCTCGCGCTCGATGTCCTCTTCCGAGCAAAAGATGTGCGCGTCGTCCTGCGTGAAGTTGCGCACGCGCATGATGCCGTGCAACGCGCCCGACGGCTCGAAGCGATGGCACGAGCCGAACTCGGCCATGCGCAACGGCAGCTCGCGGTAGCTACGCAGGCCCTGGTTGAATATCTGCACATGGCAGGGGCAGTTCATCGGCTTGAGGGCGAAGATGCGCTGATGCTCGTCGGCGATGAACTCCTTCAGCCCTTCCTCGTTCTCGCTGAGATACATGTTCTCGCGGAACTTCTCCCAGTGGCCCGAGGCCTCCCACAGCTTGCGGTCGACGAGCTGCGGCGTCTTCACCTCGACGTAGCCGCCGGCCTCCAGCTTGCGCCTCAGGTAGCTCTCGAGCGTGCGCCAGAACGTCCAGCCCTTGGGGTGCCAGAACACCATGCCGGCGGCCTCTTCCTGCTGATGGAAGAGGCCCATCTCGCGGCCGAGACGGCGATGGTCGCGCTTTTCGGCCTCCTCGATCCGGTGCAGGTAGGCCTTCAGGTCCTTGTCGGAGAAGAAGACCGTGCCGTAGACGCGCTGGAGCTGCGCGTTCCTCGCGTCGCCGCGCCAATAGGCACCCGACACCTTGGTGAGCTTGAAGGCCTTGCCGAGCTTGCCCGTCGAAGGGAGGTGCGGGCCGAGGCACATGTCGAGCCAGTCGCCCTGCCTGTAGACCGAGATCTCCTCGTCCCTCGGCAGCTCGTCGGCCCATTCGGCCTTGAAGCTCTCGCCATGGTCCTGGAAGTACTTCTTGATCCTGGCGCGATCCCACACCTCGCGCTCGATCGGCAGGTCGCGATCGACGATCTCGGCCATGCGCTGCTCGATCCTGGTGAAGTCTTCGGAAGAGAACGGTTCGCTGCGCACGAAGTCGTAGTAGAAGCCGTCCTCCGTCGCCGGGCCGAACGTGATCTGCGTGCCGGGATAGAGCTCCTGCACGGCCTGGGCGAGCACGTGCGCGGCGTCATGGCGTAACAGCTCGAGTGCCTCGGGGTCGCGCGACGTGACGATGCCGATCTTAGCGTCGCGATCGACGACGTGGGAAAGGTCGCGCATCCTGCCGTCGACCCTGAGCGCGAGCGCGGCCTTGGCGAGGCCTGGCCCGATCGACTTCGCGATATCGGCGCCGCTCACCGGTTTGTCGAAAGACCGGACCGAACCGTCCGGCAAGGAAATGTTGATCATTGCAACCACCACGAAAGAATCCGAACAGCCCTCATCGGCCGACGCAACGGAGCGTCGGTCGCAGGAGGCCGGGAAGCGGCACGAGTGTGCGCGCCCGGCCGAATCAAGTTCGAACGGTGATGGTGATCGTCGGAGCGGTGAAATTCACGCGGTCCATGCGCCGGAAATAGAGGCGGGGCGGCGCCCCGTCAAGTCTCACTGCCGGCGCGTTGCGGACCACTGAAAGGGGATCGCCGTGCCGTCGGGGTGATACGAACCCGTCAGTTCACGGCCCCGGTCGCGTGCCTCGAGCCTGAAGAAGCCCTTCAGGGGGAAGTCGACGTCCTGGTCCATCTGCTGGAACCGGCCGGTCCACACATCCTGATTGTAGCTCACGGCGCCCTTGAGCATCGACTGCGGACCGGGCCCCTTCCAATAGCCGATGAAGTTGTCGTCGACGTCGACATGAACGGTGAGCGTGCCGCGGCAGGGGCAGTTGAACTCCGGCGGGCCGTTCCAGGACAGGTCCCACACGCCGAGGAAGTCGTTGGCGTTGCCGCTCGGCGGACCGAGAAACTGGCCCGTCGGTCCGCCTGCGGGCGGACCCGACAACTGGCCGTGCGCCGCCGGCGGCAGGAGGGCGGCGATCGCGAGCACCAGAAGCGCCCGGCATCTTCCCTGGATGGTCATGCGATGAGTCTTCCGAAGAGTTCGAGCAGCCGACGGTTGGACTGTGCCAGACCGTAGCCGGCGCGCACATGCTCCTGCGCGGCGCGGGCAAGTTCGGCGCGCCGATCCGCGTCGAGCGACAAGGCCCGGTCGAGGGCACTCGCCATCGCCGCGCTATCGCCCTCGCCGGCGAGCCAGCCGGTGACACCGGGCCGCATGCACTCGGCGGCGCCGCCGCCCTCCTCGGCGACCACCGGCCGTCCCATGGCTTGCGCCTCGATGAGCGGGCGGCTGCCGCCGAGGCGCGATCCGCCGGGCGCGACCACGACATCCGCCAGCATGTAGGCCGCCGGCATGTCCTCGACGAACGGACCGATCTGCACGCGGCCTTGCAGCCCGGCGCGTTCTATCGTCCGCTCGATCTCGCGCTCGAAGGGCGCGGTGTCGCCGAGCGAGCCGAGCAGCAAGCAGAAGACATCGTCCCGACCGAGCCTGCCGACGGCCTCGATCAGGAGTTTCTGACCGCGATCCTCGGCGAAGGTGGTGGGGCAGAGGATGACATGCGCGCCATCGGGGATGCGAAGCTCGGCGGCCAGCCGCATCAAGCGGTCGGCGCGCACGATCGCCGGATCGAACCGATCGAGGTTGATCCCGGGCGGAATGGCCTCGACCCGATCGGCTGCGGCGGGAAGCAGGCGGCGCACCTCGCGCGCGACATGCTCGGAGACGGCGACGAGTGCGTCGGCGTGCGCCTGGCGGCGTTCGACGAACCGGGTCATGGCGCCGGCGAAGGTCAGGGGATCGTGCAGGGTGGCGATCCATTTCGCCCGTAGCCTGCGGGCGAGCGCCTGGGCGATCCAGGCGAGGCGGGGCGATCGTGCCTGGATCAGGTCGACGGGCGTTTCCCGCAGGACGTTGGCGAGCCTTGCCGTCAGTGTGAGCCGTGCCCATACGGGATTGCCGCCGTTCGGCAGCAAGAAATGTTCGGCGTGCAGGCGCAGCAGGTCGGGCAGCATCGGTCCGCCGGAAGAAACGACGATGGCGCGCCCGCCGGCCGAGACCACGGCCTGCACCGTATCGAGCACGGCGCGGGACCTTCCGCCGCGCGCGAGCGACGGGGCGAGTTGGACGAGAGTCGTCGAAGACACGTTGGCAGCTGCTTCCTCGCTGTGGCAGGTAACACGGCATGACGGACGACGGTAGGGTTTGCCGCCTCGAGCGGCCGGACGGCAACCATGTGGCATATGCCAGGAGCGAGGGCCGTACGCCGACGGTCGTGTTCCTGGGCGGCTTCAGATCCGACATGACCGGCACCAAGGCGGTGGCGCTCGAGTCGTGGGCGCGGAAGAAGGGCCACGCCTATCTGCGCTTCGACTATCTCGGCCACGGCCGATCCTCGGGCCGTTTCGAGGACGGCACGATCGGGCGCTGGCTCGACGATTCCCTGGCCGCCATCGACGCGCTCACCACGGGCAAGCTCGTGCTGGTCGGTTCCAGCATGGGCGGGTGGCTGTCGTTGCTGGTCGCGCGCCAGCGGCCCGATCGGCTGGCCGGCGTCGTGCTCATTGCCGCGGCGCCCGACTTCACCGAGCGCATGCTTCTGAAGGGATTGTCGGCGGAGGATCGCGCCGTGCTGGAGCGCGACGGTCGACTGGAGCGGCCCTCGCAATATTCGCCGGAGCCGTCGGTGTTCACCTGGAAGCTGATCGAGGAAGGCCGCAACCATCTGGTGCTTGACAGGAGGCTTGCGCTGCCGTGTCCGGTGCGGCTGCTGCACGGCCAGGACGACCCCGACGTGCCCTGGGAGTATTCGCTGCAGATCGCCCGCCACGTCGAGGCGCCGGAGGTCGTGACCACGCTCGTCAAGGGCGGCGACCATCGGCTGAGCACGCCGGCCGATATCGCCCGGCTTGTCGCCACGGTCGAGGAGCTTGTGGCCTGACATGCCGATCCGGTACGGCGTACTGGCGATGATCTGTCTGTCCGTCCCCGCGGGAGCGCAGACGCCCGACGTGTTCGGCTCGTCGCCTGATCATCTGCGCCGCTACACCGACTGCATGGCGCAGGCACGTCGCGATCCGCTGCGCGCGCTGCCGATGGCCGAGAAGTGGATGGCCGATGGCGGCGGCATGGGCGCCCGCCATTGCGTGGCGCTCGCCATGTTCGGGTCGGGGAGGCACGTCCAGGCGGCGCTGCAATTCGAGGCGATGGCTCGCGACATGGGCCAGGATCGCCCCGGCCTGCGCGCCGAGCTGTGGGCGCAGGCGGGGCAAGCCTGGATGGAGGCCGGCCAGGCGGAGAATGCAGTGGCCGCGCAAAGCCGCGCCCTGGAACTCAAGCCCGGCGATGTCGAACTCTGGGTCGACCGCGGCATCAGCCTCGCCGCCCTGCGCGCGTGGCCGAGGGCCATTTCCGACTTCGACCGCGCGCTGGCGCTCAATCCCGGCGGCGTCGAGATTCTCATCCTGCGCGCCGCGGCCTGGCGCAATGCGGGGGATCCGATCAAGGCACGGGCCGATGCCGACAGGGCGCTGGGTCTCGCCAGGGATCATTCGGAGGCATTGCTCGAGCGGGGCTTCGCGGAGCTGGCGCGCGGCGACCGGATGGCTGCGGCGAACGACTTCAACAAGGTCCTGCGTCTGGTGCCCACCGGGTCCGACGCCGCACTCCGCGCACAGGCCGGGTTGCGCGGCGAATTGCCGTCCGTGCCGGCCGATGCCAAGGGCGGCGGAAAGCGATAGAGTTCACCAACAGAAACAACGCGTCCCTCGATGTACCGCCTCCTCGCTACTCTCGTATTCGCCGTCGGCGCCCTGCCGGCCGCCGCTCAGACCCAACCCGCCTCGCCGCCTTCGAACTTCTATCCGTCGCCGCCGACCGCGCGGGCCCCGACCGTGGAGCAGGGCGTGCCGATCGGCGATCTCAAGTCGCCCCTGGCCGATGGGCAGTCCACGCCGAAGCGCACGACCGTCGATTCCGAGGCCGAGGTGCAATTGCTGGGTGGCGGTCTCAAGCTGAAGTGGGGCCGCCATGCCAAGGGTGCGAAGCCGGCCGACATCGCCTTCGTGCGGCAGGGTGGCCTGTGGACCATGACGGGCCGCATCGCTGCGGGCGACGATTGGCTGAGCATCGACGGGGTGGTCGAGCGCATCGCGGCGAAAAGCCTCCAGGTCAAGGGCGAGGTCGCCTTTCGGGTAGCCGGTGTCGAGAAGGGCAATCCGTGCAGGATCTCCGGCACGCTTCATTTCAAGCGGTCGGGCAAGTCGCAGGCGTGGCGCCTGGTCGAGGGCGACAATCCCTGCGACGGCACCCAGGAGAAGGTCGATCTCGTCCAGGCAAAGCCCGCGGAAAAGAAGCAGGCCTCCACCCAGCCGCGTCGCGGCTAGGCCCGCAGCTTCTCGATCTCGCGGCGCGCGAGCTGGTCGGCACGCTCGTTCTCGGGATGACCGGCGTGCCCGCGCACCCATATCCAATCGATGCGATGCGAGGCGCGGGCGGCATCGAGGCGCTGCCACAGTTCGACGTTCTTCACCGGCTTCCTGTCGGCGGTGCGCCAGCCGTTCTTCTTCCAGCCGTGGATCCACTTGGTGACGCCGTCCTTCACGTAGGTACTGTCGGTGAAGAGCCTCACCCGGCACGGTCGTTTCAGCGCCTCGAGCCCCGAGATGGCGCCCATCAGCTCCATGCGGTTGTTGGTCGTCGCCGGATCGCCGCCCGAGATTGCGCGCTCGCGTTCGCCGATGCGCAGGATCGCCGCCCAGCCGCCGGGACCGGGATTGCCGCTGCAGGCGCCGTCGGTGAAGATCTCGACCTCGGGATGGCCGGTCACAGCCCGTAGTCGGCCAGTGAAGCCGCCCCGCGATGGAACCGGAGCTTGACGAGGTACTCGTTGGGGTCCTTGCGCTTGACCAGGGCGTCGGCCGGTGTGTGCGTCCAGTCGTAGAGGCGTGTCAGCAGGAAGCGCAGCGCCGAGCCGCGGGCAAGCAGCGGCAGCGTGCGGCGCTCGTCGTCGTTCAGGGGCCGCACCCGGTCGTAGGCCTGCAGCAGGGCGCGGGCCTTGGTCGCGTTGAAGGAATTGTCGCTCTCGAAGCACCAGGCGTTGACGCAGATCGCCACGTCGTAGGCGAGGAAGTCGTTGCAGGCGAAGTAGAAGTCGATGATCCCCGACAGCTTGTCGTGCAGGAAGAAGACGTTGTCGTTGAAGAGATCGGCGTGGATCACGCCGGCCGGCAGGTCGGTCGGCCAGCGCTTCTCGAACAGGTCGATCTCGGCGGCGAGTTCCGCGTCCAATCCGCGGTCGATGTGGCCGCGACAGCCGTCGTAGAGCGGGCGCCAGCCCGCGACCGACAAAGCGTTGGGCCGCTTGAGAGCGAAGTCGCGGCCAGCGAGGTGAAGCGCGGCCAGCGCCTCGCCCACCTGCGCGCAATGCCGCACCGTCATGCGGCGTGGCCACATGCCCTGCAGGAACGTCGTGATGGCGGCCGGCCTGCCGGCCAGCTGGCGCAGCGCGTTGCCGTCCCGGCCGTGGATCGGCCGCGGGCAGTCGATGCCGCGTCCCGCGAGATGGTCCATCAGGCCGAGGAAGAACGGCAGGTCGCGCGGCTCGACGCGCTTCTCGTAGAGCGTGACCATGTACCGGCCCCGGCTCGTCGCCAGCACGTAGTTGGTGTTCTCCACGCCCTCGGCGATGCCCTTGAACGATTCGGCCTCGCCGATGTCGTATTCGCCGAGAAACGCCTCGAGTTCCCCGTCGCTGACCTCCGTGTAGACCGCCATCAGGCCACCAGCACGCGCGGCAGCTTGAACACCACGCTCTCCTCGGTCGTGCGGAGCTCCTCGACCGAGACGTCGTAGCGCGCGCGGCAGGCCTCTATCAGTTCGTCGACCAGCAGTTCCGGCGCCGAGGCGCCCGCAGTGACGCCGAGCCGCTGCGCGTCACCCAGCCACTGCCAGTCCATGTCGGCCGCCCGCTGCACCAGTCGCGCCCGCGGGCAGCCGTAGTTGGCGGCGACCTCGACCAGACGCATGGAGTTGGACGAATTCGGCGCGCCGATCACGACCAGCGCGTCGCATTGCCCGGCGATCGCCTTCACGGCGGCCTGGCGATTGGTCGTGGCGTAGCAGATGTCCTCCATCTTGGGGCCCTGGATCGCCGGGAAGCGGCGGCGCAGCGCCGCCACGATCTCGATCGTGTCGTCGACCGAGAGCGTGGTCTGGGTGGCGTAGGCGAGCTTCTCGGCGTCGTCGACCCGCAGCGTTTCGGCCTGCGCCACGTCCTCGACCAGCAGCACCGAGCCCTGCGGCAGCTGGCCCATCGTGCCGATCACCTCGGGATGGCCGGCATGGCCGATCAGCACGACCGTGCGACCGGCGTCGTGATGGCGCTCGGCTTCGCGATGGACCTTGGAGACCAGCGGGCAGGTCGCGTCGACATAGAGCAGCTTGCGGCGACCGGCCTCGGCCGGCACCGATTTGGGCACGCCGTGTGCGGAGAAGACCACCGGCCGGTCGTCGGGGACCTCGTCGAGCTCGTCGACGAACACCGCGCCCTTGGCCTCGAGACTCTCGACGACGAAGCGATTGTGCACGATCTCATGGCGGACATAGACCGGGCGGCCGTACCGCTCGATGGCGCGTTCGACGATCTGGATGGCACGATCGACGCCGGCGCAGAAGCCGCGCGGGCTGGCGAGCAGGATCGTGAGCTTCTTCTTCGGGTCGGTCATGAGAAAACGGCGGATCGGCCGATGGCCGCGCTTGCTTGCAGGCTCGCGGACCATTGCCTAGAGTCGCGCGACAAAGCAACGAGGAAAGCACTATGACGGGACCGGTCGTCGCCGCCAGGGCGCCCGCCAAGGTGGCGCTGGAAGCGGGCAAGGACTACTGGTGGTGCGCCTGCGGCCGGAGCGCGAACCAGCCGTTCTGCGACGGCAGCCACAAGGGCAGCGGTTTCGCGCCGATCAAGTACACGGCGCCCAAGTCGGGAGATTATTGGTTGTGTCAGTGCAAGCATTCCAGCAAGAAGCCGTTGTGCGACGGCACTCACAAATCGCTCGCATGACCCCTTCGAAGCCCGCCGGTCTCGCCGCCTGCCTCGCGATGGCCGCGGCGCTTGCCGGGTGCGGCGGCAGTTCCGAGCGCAACAGCATGGCGGCGGCCTATTGTCCGACGACGCTGACCGTGCAGGACGCGCAGCGCCTGATCCGCTTCAAGCCCGGCCCGGGCCGCGATCCGCGCGACGTGATGTTCGAGGCCCAGGTCGTCGGCGCGGGAACGAGCTGCAAGATGGCGCGCAACCGGATGGAGGTCGACGTGGCGATGCAGATCGCCGTCAACGCCGGCCCGTCGGTCGGCCAGACCGTCACGCAAGTGCCGTTCTTCGTGCGCATCCTCGACGGCCGGGGCAACGTCGTCCAGGGCCGCGACGAACTCGCCGACTACAAGCTGAGCGCGGCCAGCCCGCGCGGCGCCTCGCGCGAGCAGTTCTATGTCGAGCTGCCGTTCAGCCAGCTGAGCGACATCGGCGGTTACCGGATCGCCGTCGGGCTCAAGCCGACGCACGAGGAGCTGGAGTACAACCGGCGCTCCGCGTCCCGGCCATGACTGCCTATGCCGACCGGCTGGAGGCGCTGGCGGCCGAGGCCGCCGATCGCTGCACCGGTTGCGGCAAGTGCTTCGAGGCCTGCCCGACGGCGCGCGAGATCGGGCTCGATCCGGGCCAGGCGGCGGCGCGCGTCGGCGAGCTGGTGGCGCTGACCCGGCACGGCGGCGGCGCGGCCGACGGCCTGTCGCAATGGCTCGGTGCCTGCGACGGCAGCGCGCGCTGCACCGCCGCCTGCCCCGAGGAGATCAACGTCCGCCAATGGGTCACCATCGCCAAGTTGAAGGCGTTGAAGGCCGGCCGTCCGCGCGAGGAAGGCGCGGCCAACGCCGCCAACCGCTTCAGGCACATGGCGCAGGCGGTGCGGCTGCTGGCCAGCATGCAGCTGCCCTCGGAGACGCTGAAGCGCATCCTGCAGCCGGCCGAGCGGCGGACCGCGGACGTGCTCTTCTATACGGGCTGCAACGTGTTGCGCACGCCGCACATCGTGCTCAACGTCATGGACATCCTCGACGCGCTCGGCGTCGATTTCGACGTCGTCGGCGGCACGGCCCACTGCTGCGGCGTCTACCAGTTCCAGGAAGCCGATCTGCCGACCTACGAGCGCATGGGACATCGCACGTTCCATCGCTTCGGACAGTCGGGCGCCTCGAAAGTGCTGACCTGGTGCCCGACCTGCACCAAGAATTTCGACGAGCTGGAGGAGGCGGTCGAGCCGGGCTCGTTCGATCTCGGCCATGTCAGCGAGTTCCTCGCCGCCAACCTCGACGCCCTGAAGGCGCGATTCCGGCCCGATCAGCCGAGGCGTCGCGTCGTCATCCACGAGCATCTCGGCATCGGCGCCACCGTCGGCAGCATCCGCAACCTGCTGTCGGCGGTGCCCAACCTCGAGGTGCTCAAGCTGCCGCAGGATTCGGGTTTCTCCTATGCCTGCGGCGGCCAGGCGGCGAAGTTCAAGCAGCGCGAGCAGGCGATCCACCGGGCGCTGGCCGAGGGCGCCGTGGCGCTCGGCGCCGACACCGTCGTCACCATGTATCACTCGTGCCATCGCGCGCTGTCCGGCGCCGAGGCGGTCTATCCGCTGAAGGTGGTGAACTTCACCGACGTCGTCGCCGAGGCGCTGGGCCGCGGCGGCCATCCCGACTACTACCGGCTCTACAAGAAGGGCGGGGCGATGGACGAGGCCGTCGCGGCGGCGGCGCAGTTCCTGCAGGGCAACGGCGTGCGGCTCGACGAGAACTCGGTGAAGTCGCTCACCGCCGACATCTTCAACGAGACCGGCCTCGCCGGATCGCGCGAGGCCTTCGCCGAGGCCTTCACGGCATTGGCGCGCCAGCCGAGCTGACTCCGGCCCGATCGCACGAACGTTCAAGACGACCGGGCCTCTCCCGTCCCAACCTCGACCGATGGTCGACACCGTCGCGATCCTCTCGCTGCTCGCGGCCGCCGCCGTCGTGATGGGAAGCCCCGGTCCGTCGACGGTGAGCGCGACCGCAGTGGGTGCGACCTTCGGCTTGCGCCGTGCATTGCCCTATGTCGCGGGCCTCGTGCTCGGCACCTTCGCCGTGCTGCTGGTGGTCGAAGCCGGCATGCTCGGCCTGCTGGCGTCCGTGCCCGCCGCGGGACCGGTTCTGGCCGTCGTGTCCGCGGCCTACATCCTCTATCTCGCCGTGCGCATCGCCACCGCGCCGCCGCTGTCGCGACAGGATCGGGCGACCGCCGTTCCCGGGCTCGCGGCGGGCCTCGCGCTGGCGGTCGTCAATCCCAAGGCCTATCTCGCCATTTCCGCCGTCGTGGCGGTGGCGCCGGGTGTCGGGCCGGTGCTCAAGACCGCGTTGCTCGCGGCCATGGTCGTTCTGATCCATGCGCTTTGGCTGCTGGTCGGAACAGCGTTCGCGCGCCTGCTCTACGATCCCGTGACGTCGCGCATCGCCAACGTCGGCTTGGCGGCCGTCCTGGTCGCAAGTGCCGTCCTTGCGTTCGCCTGAAGGCCGCACGTCGCGGTTTTCCCGGCTTTCTCGGGTGGACGGCGGCGGACCGGCCACCTATGGTCGGGCCAACCCAGTCGAAACCTGTGGGAGAGTCCGCTTCGCAAGGGGCGGCGCCGAAGGAGCAACCGGCCCCGGAAACTCTCAGGCAAACGGACCGCAGGCGGATGGGTCTCTGGAAAGCGGCGCCGCCCCGTGGGGGTGCCCACCGACGAAGTAAGGCCGCATGCGGCCGAATCTTTCAGGTCTCCGGACAGAGGGGGTCGCGAACGGCGCAGTCCTTGCGTCGGCGAACGCGACTCTTACGGAGACTGTCTTGAGCGATCCAGCCGACGGCCCCCTCAAGCGCACGCCGCTCTACGAGCTTCACCGCGAACTCGGGGCGCGCATCGTGCCCTTCGCCGGCTACGAGATGCCGGTGCAGTACCCGACCGGCATCCTGGCCGAGCACGCCCACACGCGCACCGCCGCCGGCCTCTTCGACGTCTCGCACATGGGCCGCGTGCGCTTGACCGCCCGGCCGGGCCACGATGCGGCGCGGGCACTCGAGACCCTCGTGCCCGGCGACATCGCGGGCCTGCAGGCCGGCCAGCAGCGCTACACCCAGTTCACCGACGCCGAGGGCAACATCCTCGACGACCTGATGGTGACGTCGACCGGCGACCATCTGTTCGTCGTCTGCAACGCCTCGTGCAAGGACGCCGACCTCGCGCACATGCAGAAGCACCTGGGCGACGAGGTCGAGGTCGAAGCGAACTTCGCCCGCGGCCTGCTCGCGCTGCAGGGGCCGAAAGCGGTCGATGCCCTGGCGCGCCTGGCGCCCGCCGCCGCCGGACTCGTCTTCATGACCGGCACCTTCGTCACCATCGACGGCGCGCAATGCTACGTCACGCGCTCGGGCTACACCGGCGGCGACGGCTTCGAGATCTCGACGCCGGGCGATCGGACCGACGCCATCGCGCGCAAGCTGCTCGCCCAGCCGGAGGTCAAGCCGATCGGCCTCGGCGCGCGCGATTCGCTGCGCCTCGAGGCCGGCCTCTGCCTCTACGGCCATGACATCGACACGACGACGACGCCGGTCGAGGCGGGGCTGCTGTGGAGCATCGGCAAGGACCGCCGCGCCGGCGGTGCGCGGGCCGGCGGCTTTCCCGGCGCCGCCATCGTCCTGAAGCAGATCGCCGACGGTCCGCCGCGCAAGCGGGTCGGCCTGCTGCCCGAGGGCAAGGCCATCGCGCGCGAGGGCGCCGAGATCGCCATCGACGGCAAGGTCGTCGGCAAGGTGACCTCGGGCGGCTTCTCGCCGACCCTCGGCCGCGCCGTCGCCATGGGCTATGTCGCGCGCGCCCATGCGGTCAACGGCACCAAGGTCGGGCTGCTGGTGCGCGGCAAGCCGGTGCCGGCCGAGATCGTGCCGATGCCTTTCGTCAAACACGCCTACTACCGCGGATAGGAGTCTTCGATGGCCGACGTCAGATACACCAATGAACACGAATGGATCCGGGTCGAAGGCGACGTCGGCACCGTGGGCATCAGCGACTATGCGCAGGAGCAGCTGGGCGACGTGGTGTTCGTCGACGTGCCGCAGGCCGGCCGCAAGGTCGCCAAGGGCGAATCGGTGGCGGTGGTCGAATCTGTCAAGGCGGCATCCGACATCTACGCGCCGGTGTCGGGCGAGGTAACGGAATCGAACGCCGCGCTCGCCGATTCGCCGGGCGACGTCAACGCCGAGCCGATGGGCAAGGGCTGGTTCTTCAAGCTCAGGCTGTCCGACAAGTCCGAGCTCGACGGCCTGATGGACGACAAGGCCTACGCCGCATTCGTGAAGGGCCTTTCCTGATGCGCTATCTCCCCCTCACGGATTCCGACCGCCGCGAGATGCTCCAGGCGATCGGCGCCAGGTCGGTCGACGAGTTGTTCAGGGACGTGCCGGCCTCGGCCCGCCTCGGCGCCAAGGTCGGTGGCCTGCCCGACCACCAGGGCGAGCTCGAGGTCGAGCGCGCCTTCCAGGCCTATGCCGCGAAGAACGTGTCGCCGGCCGCCGCGCCGTTCTTCATCGGCGCCGGCGCCTATCGCCATCATGTGCCGTCGACCGTCGACTACATGATTCAGCGCGGCGAATTCCTCACCTCCTACACGCCCTACCAGCCCGAGATCACGCAGGGCACTCTGCAGTATCTCTTCGAGTTCCAGACGCAGGTGACCTTGCTCACCGGCATGGATGTGGCGAACGCCTCGATGTACGACGGCTCGACCGGCACGACCGAGGCCGTGCTGATGGCCAACCGGGTCACCCGGCGCCACAAGGCGCTGATCTCTGGCGGGTTGCATCCGCAGTACCGCAGCATCATCGAGACCACCGGCAAGTGGGAGGGCTTCGAATCGGTGGTCGGCAAGCCCGACGCCGAGGGGCTTGAGGATCTGATCGCCCGGGTCGACAAGGAGACCTCCTGCGTCGTCGTGCAGAATCCGAGCTTCTTCGGCCATGTGCGCGACTTCTCCCGGCTTGCCGAGGCCTGCCATGCCGCTGGCGCGCTCCTGATCGTGGTCGTCACGGAAGTCGTCTCTCTCGGCCTGCTCAAGCCGCCGGGCGAGATGGGCGCCGACATCGTGGTCTGCGAGGGCCAGTCGATCGGCAACGGTCTCGGCTTCGGCGGCCCCTATGTCGGCCTGTTCGCCACGCGCGACAAGTACGTGCGCCAGATGCCCGGACGCCTCGTCGGCGAGACCGTCGACGCCGATGGCCGGCGCGGTTTCGTGCTGACGCTCTCGACGCGCGAGCAGCACATCCGCCGTGAGAAGGCGACGTCGAACATCTGCACCAACGCCGGCCTGTGCGCGCTCGCCTTCACCGTGCATCTCACGCTGCTCGGCGAGGCGGGTTTCCGGCGCCTTGCCGAGCTCAACCATGCCAAGGCCAGCGAGCTCGCCGACCGCATTGGCGCGTTGCCCGGCGTGAAGGTGCTGAACGACAGCTTCTTCAACGAATTCACCGTCGCCCTGCCGAAACCCGCGGCCCCGGTGGTCGAGGCGTTGGCGGCGAAGCGCATCCTCGGCGGCCTGCCGGTCTCGCGGCTGCTGCCCGGCGACAAATCGGTCGAGAACCTGCTGCTGGTCGCCGTCACCGAGACGGCGACGGAGGCGGGCATGGCGCCGCTCCTCGCCGGCCTGAAGGAGGTGCTGTGATGTCGGCGTCCCAGGATCGCTCCCAGGGCCGCGCCGGCGGCATCGTATCGGGTGGCGCCGCGGCGCCCGCCACCTTCACCGGCAATCGCGGTCTGCAGATCGAGGAGCCGTTGATCTTCGAGATGGGTCAGCCCGGCCGTTGCGGCGTCGACCTGCCGGAACCGCCCAAGGTGAAGGATCGCCTGAACGGCCTGCGCCGCACCGGCGAGATCGGCCTGCCGGGCCTCAGCGAGCCGCAGGTCGTGCAGCACTACACGCGGCTCAGCCAGAAGAACTACGCCATCGACATGGGCGTCTATCCGCTGGGCTCGTGCACCATGAAGCACAATCCCCGGATCAACGAGAAGGTGGCCCGCCTGCCCGGCATCGGCGACTTGCACCCCCTGCAGCCGGTGTCGACGGTGCAGGGTGCGCTCGAGCTGATCGACGCGCTGGCGCATTGGCTGAAGACGCTGACCGGCATGCCGGCCGTGGCCATGTCGCCCGCCGCCGGCGCGCATGGCGAGATGTGCGGCATGATGGCAATCGCCGCCGCGCTCGACGCCAAGGGCGAGCGCGGCAAGCGGCGTGTCGTGCTGGCGCCCGAATCGGCGCACGGCACCAACCCGGCGACGGCGGCGGCGCTCGGCTTCACCGTCAAGCCGATCCCTGCGAACGAGCGCGGCCGCGTCGATCTGGCGGCGCTCAAGGCGGCACTCGGGCCCGATGTGGCGGCGATCATGCTGACCAATCCCAACACCTGCGGTCTGTTCGAGAGCGAGATCGTCGACATCGCCAAGGCGGTGCATGACGCCGGCGCCTACTTCTACTGCGACGGCGCCAACTTCAACGCCATCGTCGGCCGCGTGCGCCCGGGCGATCTCGGCATCGACTGCATGCACATCAACCTGCACAAGACCTTCTCGACGCCGCACGGCGGCGGCGGCCCGGGGGCGGGGCCGGTGGTGCTGTCGGCGGCTCTCGCGCCCTACGCGCCCTATCCCTGGATCGTGAAGCAGGGCGACAAATGGACCATCGCCGAGGACGGTGCGGCGGTCGGCGGCAGGCCGCTCGGACGGCTGAAGGCCTTCCACGGCCAGATGGGCATGTTCACCCGTGCGCTCGCCTACATCCTGAGCCACGGCGCCGACGGGCTGAAGCAGGCGGCCGAGGACGCGGTCCTCTCCGCCAACTATGTGATGGCCTCGCTCAAGGACATCATGACGCCCGCCTTCGAGGGACCGTGCATGCACGAGTGCCTGTTCGACGACGGCTTCCTCAAGGACACCGGCGTGAGCACGCTCGACTTCGCCAAGGCGATGATCGACGAGGGCTACCATCCGATGACGATGTACTTCCCGCTGGTGGTGCATGGCGCGATGCTGATCGAGCCGACCGAAAGCCAGGCCAAGGAAGACGTCGACCAGTTCATCGGCGCCCTGCGCTCGCTCGCCGAGCGTGCGCGGAGCGGCACGGCGGCCGACGACTTCAAGGCGGCGCCGCGCTTTTCGCCCCGGCGGCGACTCGACGAGACCCTGGCGGCGCGCAAGCCCGTGCTGCGTTGGCGGCCTGGCAGCAATTTCAAGCAGGCGGCGGAATAGGGAATGGGGGACCCGTGAGGGTCCCCCATGTCTGCTCGAGCGGGCGCTACGACTGCTTGCACGACGACGCGGGCAGGCCGCGTTCCGTCGCCGCCTTCACGCATTCCTCCATGCTCGTGAATGCGTTGGCCTGCGCGGGCGCCGACTGCACGGTCTGCGCCGCGTGGTTGCCCTTGTCCTCGGACAGGACGTCCACGGTCGTGGCGCCGAGAGTGAACGCACCAGCGCCGATGGCGATCAAAAAGAAGAGCGGCATGGCAAACTCCTTCGTTGCTTGACCTGCGCCGTGAGGCGCCGTCGACGAGAACGCGGGCAGGTCGGGCAGGTGGCGCGGGCCCCGGCCGCCAGGAGTGCCGATAACACGCCGATGACATGCAACCCGTGCGGCTGTTGCGCTCCGGCAACAGGGCGCGACCCGGCCGTAGCCGTGCTAGGCTGGCGCCCAGGGACATTGGAAGCGGGTCGAGGTGCAGATCGTGGAAGCGTTGAGCGTTCTCTTGCCGGTGTTCGCGGTTTTCATCCCGGCGCTCCTCCTGCCGGGGCCGGATTTCGTCGGCGTCGTGCGTTCCTCGATGACGCGCGGCACGGCGGCGGGCCTCATGACCACGATCGGCGTGTCGGTCGGGCTCGGCATGTACGTGGCCCTGAGCCTGCTCGGCCTCTCGGCGGTGCTCATCGAATACCAGTGGCTCACCTGGGCGGTGCGCGTTCTGGGCGGCGCCTACCTGATCTGGCTCGGCATCAAGCTGCTGCGCGCCAGGCCCGCGACCCTCGACGAGACGGAGGTGCGGGGACCAGTGCGCGGCAATGCGCTCCTCTTCGGCTTTCTCGTCACCCTCACCAACCCCAAGGCGATCGTGCTGTTCGCCAGTGTGTTTGCCACCGCCGTCACCGCCAGCACGCCGGTCTGGTTGATGGCGCTGATGATCGCCCTGGTGATGGCAAGCTCGCTCGTCTGGTACTCGATCGTGTCGCTCTTCATGTCGTCGGCACCGGTGATGCGCCGTTTCCGCCATGCCAGGCACTGGATCGAGCGGGTGGCGGGCGCGTCCTTCGTGCTGATCGGCGGTCGGGTCATTGCCGACGCGCGAAACCCGGTCACGCCGTAGGGTCAGACTGCCGGCTCGATATCGGTCTTGGTGAAGTCGTCTCCCTTGAACAACAGGGAAATGCCGCGATTTCGGGCCATGGCGTAGGCGAAGCAATCGGCGAGATTGAGCTGGGCCGGATGGCCTCGGCCCTTGCCGTATCGCGCAAACGCAACGAGCGCCGTTTGCGCCTCCTCTGCCGTGAGCGGCATGCATTGGATACTGGCGATGCGCAGGAACTCCAGAACGTCGGCCGACGCTTCCTCGATCGTCGCGTGTCGCGTGCGGCAAAGCCCGAGCGTCGCCTCGAACACCGCAATGGCGGAAGTCAGCGCCGATCCGTTGCGCTCGATGGCGTCGGCGAGAAGCTCCGCTTCGGGTTCGCGATCGAGGATGGCGACGATGGCCGATGCGTCGACGAACATCAGCCGTCGTCGCTCAAGTCGTCGTAGAACTTCTTGTCCGCCGCCAGTCCCGTGGCGGGACGTTTCCCGATTCGATCCTGGATCGGTCGGAGCCGCTCCCGCAGGGGAATGGCCTGATCGAGACGCCGAAGCTCGTTCTCCAGTGCGAGCTTCACCGCTTCGGTCTTGTTCACGCGTTTGCGCGACGCCAGCGCCTCGGCGAGGCGGTTGACCTCTTCGCTGCGAATCGTCAGAGGCATCTGGGCATCTTTGTATATACTATATTACAATGTCGTATTTACGTACGACATGGTCAAGTCCCTTGCCTGATGAAGACTATCTAAGTATTTGCAGGAAATGCGTATTTTCACCACACTCCCGCAGGAAGACCTGCGCAAGGTCGGCCCGGCCGCCCGCCAAATCGAGGCGGACGGCTACACCGGCGTCGCCACGCAGGAAAATCGCCACGACCCGTTCCTGTCGCTCGCCGTGGCCGGGGCGGCGACCGAGCGCATCGAGTTGCACACCAGCGTCGCCATCGCCTTCGCGCGCTCGCCCATGGTCTGCGCCAATGTCGGCTGGGATCTCGCCGCCAGCACCGGCGGACGCTTCACCCTCGGTCTGGGCAGCCAGGTGCGGGCCCACAACGAGAAGCGCTTCTCGGTGCCGTGGTCGGCGCCGGCGCCGCGCATGCGCGAGTACGTGCAGGCAGTGCGGGCGATCTGGGCCGCCTGGAAGGGCGACGGCAAGCTCCGATACGAGGGCAAGCACTATCGCTTCACGCTGATGACGCCCAACTTCACGCCCGAGCCCTACGACGCGCCGGCGCCGCGCATCGGCATCGCCGCCGTCGGCCCGGCCACGATGAAGGTGGCGGCCGAGGAATGCGACAGCGTGAAGCTCCACGTCTTCTGCACGCGCAAGTATCTCGAGGAGAGCATCCTGCCGATCATCGAGGCGGGCCTCACCACGGCTGGCCGCAAGCGCGAGGATTTCGAGATCACCGGCGGCGGCTTCGTCGTCACCGGCAAGGACGACGCGGCAGTGGCGAAACTCTTCGACTGGGTGCGCTACCGGGTGGCCTTCTACGGCTCGACTCCGGCCTACTGGCCGGTCTTCGACGCGCATGGGCTGGGCGATCTCGGTCGCAAGCTCAACGCCATGACCAAGGCCGGCCAGTGGGACAAGATCGCGGGCGAGGTGTCTGACGACGTCGTTCATCTCTTCGCCGCCGTCGGCCGCCACGACCAGATCGCCGGGGCGATCGAGGCGCGCTTCGGCGGGCTGGTCGATGCGATCGGCGCCAGCGCCAATTCGTCCAGGCCGGCCGATCTGCCGCCTGGCCTGATCCAGGACCTGAAGAGGATTCCGACACGCTATCGCGCGGCGGCGTAGCGGCAAAAAGAAAAGCCCTCGCTTCGCAGCGAGGGCCATAGGTAGCCCGCGATTGTTGTGTGCGGGCGATCCGTGTGCCGGAAGGTCAGTGCAGGCGGTGTGGCAGTTCGGCGATCGCCTGGTCGACCAGCGCCTGGGTATTGCCGCTGCCGACCTGCTCGCGCAGCAGCGAGCGGGTGGCGCTCAGCGCCACATCGACGGCTGCGTCGCGCACCTGCTTGGTGGCGGCCGCCTCGGCCTGGGAAATGCGGTCCTTCGCCTGCTGCTCGCGCAGGGCAATGGCATTCTCGAGGCTGGTCTTGGCCCGCGCCTGCATGCGCTCGACCTCCTCGCGAGCCTGCTTGACGATGGCCTCTGCCTCGGCCGCGGCCTGTGCCAGCGTGCCCTCGGCATCGGCCTTGGCCTTCTGGGCGTCGAGCCGCAGCCGCTCGGCGTCGGCCAGCGCCCTGGAGATCGCCTCGGCGCGCTTGTCGAGCATGCCCGAGACGCGCGACCACAGCGCCTTGCCGACCAGCACGAAGAACAGGACGAAGGCGACGGCGACCCAGAATGTCGAGTCGGAGAAGACGCCGCCGTCGGAGGCGGCGTAGGCCGTGCTGATCATCGGCTGCCTCCCTTGACCGCCGCGGCGACCTTGACGTCGAGCGCCGCCGCGTCGGCCGGCTGGCCGGCCAGCTTGTGGTAGACGCTCTGCGCGATCTCGCCGGCCATCTGTTCGAGCCCGCTGAGAACCTGCGCGCGCTGATCGGCGATGCGCTTCTCGGCCTCGCCGATCCGGCCGCCGAGCCGCTCGCCGAGCGCCGCGAGCTGCGCAGTCGCGTGGGCGCTGTCGGCCTCGGCGCGCTCGCGCTGCAGGCGACGCGATTCCTCGCGGGCTTCCGCGAGGCGCTTCTCGTAGAGCGCGACGAGGGTGCGCGTATCCTCGTTGGCCTTCTCGGCCGCATCGAGGTCGGCCTGGATCATCGCCTGCCGGCGCTCGAGCGTGTCGGAGATGGCGGGGACCGCCATCCTCGACATGATGAAGTACAGCACCGCGAAGGTGATCGCGAGCCAGACGAGCTGCGGCGCGTAATCGCCGAAGTCCAGCTGGGGCATGCCACCGCTCGCCGCATGGGTCGGGCTGATCGCCGCCAGGGTCGCGAGACCGGCGGCGACGGCGCTGTAGGTCAGTTTGTGCATGGTCCTGGGAGCCAAGCCTTGAGGGCTTAGAACACGAACAGGATCATGAAGGCGATGACCAGCGCGAACAGCGCGACCGCCTCGGTGAGCGCGAAGCCCAGGAGCACGTTGCCGAACACGCGGGGGGCCGCTTCCGGATTGCGCAGCGCGCCCGACACGAAGCTGCCGAAGATGTTGCCGATGCCGACGCCGACGCCCGCGAGGGCGATGGTGGCGAGGCCCGCACCGATGAGCTTGGCTGCAGAGGCGTCCATTTGAGTATCCTTTCCTAGTGGCTGAGATGGATGGAGTCGTTGAGATAGAGGCAGGTCAGGATCGCGAAGACATAGGCCTGCAGGAAGGCGATCAGGAATTCCAGGCCGGTGAAGACCACGATGAAGGCGAGCGGCGCCCAGCCGCCGAGAATGCCCAGCATCACGACGAAGCCGCCGAACACCTTCAGCATGGTGTGGCCCGCCAGCATGTTGGCGAACAGCCGGATCGACAGGCTGAAGGGGCGGATGAAGTACGAAATGATCTCGATCGGCACCAGCAGCAGCAGCAGCACGAAGGGCACCCCCTTGGGCACGAACAGCGACAGGAAATGCGCGCCGTGGCGGGCAAAGCCGATGATCGTGACGCCGATGAACACCACCGCGGCCATCGCGAAAGTGACGACGATGTGGCTGGTCACCGTGAAGGAGTAGGGGATCATGCCCAGCAGGTTGCAGAGCAGGATGAAGACGAACAGGGTGAAGATGAACGGGAAGTACTTCTTTCCGGCGTCTCCGACGTTGTCGCGCACCATGCCCGCCACGAACTCGTACCCGAGCTCGGCCACCGACTGCAGCCGGCCCGGCACCAAGGAGCGACGGCGCATGCCGTAGACGAAGAGAAAGGTGGCGCAAATGACCGCGATGGTCATCCAGAGCGCGGAATTGGTGTAGGACGCGTCGAGGCCGCCGATCTGGAAATTGAGCAGTCGCTTGATCTGGAACTGCTCCATCGGACTATGCATTCGTCGTCCCCACTCCGACGGCCGCAGCCCTTCAGGGCAGCTTCCGGTCCTTGTTCGCGTCGGCCTGCAGCGAGCGGATCGCCCGCCAGGCGTTGTTGGCGCCGGCGACGAACCCGACCAAGAGCATCGTCACCAAACCCCACGGCGCCCAGCCCAACCAGCGGTCGAGCCAATAGCCGAGGAACCCCCCGACCAAAAGGCCCGCGATCATATCCACCAAGACGCGATAGGCAACGGCCGTTTGACGGTGCGACATTCCGCTTCCCTCGCCCTTTCCCGGCGCGGATTTCTCGACGTTGCGGCGTGCCTCGCGCAGCCGCGCGTCGATCTCGTCGGCGCGCTTGCGCTCGGCCTGTGGATCGTAGAACGGGTCGGGATTTTCCTTGTCCGTCAATTGGTTACCTTTTCATCACGGAGAACCGTGCATCGCCGTCCCGCGCCACCTGAGGCACCAGATCGACTTCCCAGTCGAGATACTGGCGCATCGCCGCCTCGATATTCTCTTTGAAGTCATAAGGGCGATACCAGACGTCGGTGGGAGGATCGGCCATACGGGTGTGACCCGGCTCGATCGCGAGGCCCGCCTCGCGCCAGGCCTTCATGCCGCCCTTCAGGACCGCCACCGCCCGTCCGCCTGCTTCCTCGCCGACTTCCGGCGCGGCGAGGGCGGCGATCTCGCCATCGGGCGAAACGAGCACGATGCGCGTCGTGCCGGCCTGCCGGTTCAGCATCGCCGGCAACGTGCGGCCGAGATTGGCGCGCACGGCGAACCACGCGCCCGGGATGTGGCCGTCGCGATAGCGCAGGCTGGTGTCGAGATCGACGACGAGGGTCGAGGCGCGCATGGCCTCCAGTTCCGCGGCCTCGACGCTCGGCGCCGCCGGAACGACGAAGCCCGCGGGGAAGCGCGGCTCGGCCGCGGTCGTGAGCTCGCCCGCATCAGGCGTGTGGGCGAGAACATAGGTCTCCTTCCAGCCCATCTGCAGCAGCCAGTGCGCCGTCATCGTGGCGCGCACCCCGTCGTTGTCGTGCAGCACGATCGCAGCGTTGCGCGCGCCGACATACTGGTCGGTCGCCTGCACGAGCTGGCCGCCGGCGGCGTGGCGGAAGCCCGCGAGATGGCCCTGCGCGTACTCGGCCGGATCGCGCACGTCGAGACGGTAGAGCGGCCCACCCCGGGCCTGCAGCGCGCGCAGGCCGGCAAGGTCGATCGTCCGGATGCCCAGCCTGCGGGCGACGTTGGCGGCGGCATCGCGCGCGAACCTTGCCGCTTCGGCGCCCTGCGGCCCGAAGCTGCGGGTTTCGCCGCGCGCCACCTTCAGGCCGGCGAGGTGCCAGCCCATGGTGCCGTTCTTCAGCGCCATCACCTTGTTGGGCAGGCCGGCGTTGATCAGCGACTGCGCGCCGATGATCGAGCGCGTGCGGCCGGCGCAATTGACGACGACCAGGGTCTTGGGGGCGGGCGCGAAATCCTTCACGCGGTAGACGAGTTCGGCGCCGGGACAGTCAACGCCGCCGGGGATGGACATGTTGGTGAACTCCGGCAACGGCCGCGAATCGAGGATCACCAGGTCGGTCCCGCCATCGACCAGTTTCTGCAGGTCGGCGGCGTCGATGCGCGGCGTGTCGTTGTCGTGCTCGACGACCTCGCCGAACGCCTTGCTGGGCACGTTGACGCCGGTGAAGACCTCGTAGCCCGCCTCGCGCCAGGCCTTCAGCCCGCCCTTCATCACCGCGAGGTCGGTGTAGCCCAGCCGCGACAGCACGGCGGCCGCGCGGTTGGCGCGGCCGGCCCATTGCGGATCGGTGGCGTCCTCGCCGCCGTCCATCAGCACGATGCGCGTGTTCGGGTCGGGCAGCAGGGCAAGCGCCCGCGGCTCGAGCCGCGACAGCGGCAGCGGCGTGGCGAACAGCGGATGGCCCTCGGTCGAGAACTCGCCTTCCTCCCGCACGTCGAAGAAGGCGAACACCTCGCCCGAGCCGAGCATCGCCTTGACCTGTTGTACCGACAGAAGCGGCGTGAGGATCCTGGCCCGCGCCATGAAGCGCCTGGCCGCGCCGGTCGCCATGTCGACATAGACGCGCTCGGGCAGACGCTCGAGGCTCAACCCGTAGAAGTGCAGGTGCAGGGCGTCGCCCGAGCCGGCCGGCGTCTCGATGTGGTGGAAGTCGTCGGGCAGGTAGGCGATGACGTCGCCGGTGCGCAGCGTCTTCTCCCTGGCCGGCGCCTCGCGCAGCTGCACGAAGTCAGGGCGGGCGCGATTGTCGAGGCGCTCGTAGACGACGTTGCGCTCGGCGCCGTGCACGCCGGCGATGATCGCCCAGGTCGTGTGATTGTGCGGCGGCACCTTCTTGCCGGCGCCGCCCGCCGAGGCGTAGAGCGCGAAGCGATGGTCGGGATCCTCGCTCAGCCGATAGATGCCGCCGTCCGCGCCGAGCGGGAAGTCGGCCTGGGGGAAGAGCTCGGTCCGCCGTGCCAGCGCCGCCAGCAGGCCGCCGATCTTCTCCAGGCTGGCGGTCGTCACGCCCTCCTTCTCGATGTCGCGGGCCTGGGCGACGAGTTGGCGGACCGCCGCGGCGCGTTCTTGGTGCAGGTTCATGGGCTCCTCCGTGGCCCCGAGTATAGCCAGTCGGCGCTTGTCGCCCCATGCCAAGTCAAACTACCCTGCGGCCCATGAACCTCATCGTTTCTGTCGTCCTGTTGGGGATGGCGACAGCGGCGGTGGCTCCCGCGCTGGCGCAGACCGCGACCAAACCCCCGCCCAAGCCCGCCGCCGCCTCCAAGACGGTGGCGGCCAAGACGCCGGCCGTCCGCCAAGCGGTGCGACCGCCAGTGCGCCCCGCGGTGCGCCGGCCGGTGTGGGTTCCGCCGGCGCCCGTCATCGAGCTCGACGAAGTCCAGGTGCCGGCCGGCCTGCCGACGGTGCTCGACGGCGACGATCGCGAGCGCTACCGCCGCATCTTCCAGGCCCAGGCTGCCGGCCGCTGGGCCGAGGCCAACGCCGAGATCGCGCGCGTCGGCGACAAGGTGCTGATGGGCTATGTCGGCGCCCAGCGCTTCCTCGGCCGCAACTACACGGCGCGCTACGACGAGCTCGCCGAGTGGCTGCAGGAGTACAACGACCATCCCGATGCACCGGCGATCTACCGCCTGGCGGTGGCGCGGCGCACGCGCGGCGCGGGCGAGCTGACGCCGGCGAGCTTCGTCGGCTTCGCCCAGCTGTCGCCGACCTTCGCCGCGGCGCGCACCGTGACCGGCGCCGATGCCCAGCGCGCCGCCGAACTGCGTGCCCGCCTGCAGCAGATGGCCGACGACGGCGGCTTCAACGCCGCCTTCGTGCTGCTCGACCGCCAGTCGACCATCGACACGCTCGGCCCGCAGGAGGTCGAGCTGTGGCGCGGCCGCATCCGCACGCGCGCGCTCGAGGCCGATTCGCAGCGCGGCCTGCAGGTGCCGATCGAGGCGGCGCTGCCGCCCGACGCCAACTGGACGGCCGCACTGTCGGCTTTCGTCGCCGGCCGTCCGGGCGAAGCGGCGCGCCGTTTCGAGGCGGTGGCCGACGCGCCGCCCGACCGCGCCACGTCGTGGACACTGTCGGCCGGCGCCTTCTGGGCGGCGCGTGCCAACCTGCTGGCCGGCAACCCGCAGCGGTTCGCACCCTATCTCAAGCGCGCGGCGCTGCACGGCCGCACCTTCCACGGCCTGATCGCCCAGCGTGCGCTCGGCATGCGCATCGAGCCGAGCTGGGATCTGCCGCCGCTCGATCGCCGGCGCGCCGCCCTGCTCGGCGAGGATCGCGTCGGTCGGCGCGCGCTCGCCCTGCTGCAGCTCGGCGCGGCGACTGCCGCCGAGCGCGAGCTGTTCGCGCGCTCGATCGACGCCGAACCGCAGTACATCGAGGCGGTGCTCTCCCTCGCCGAGAAGGCGGCCCTGCCCGCCCTGTCGATGCGCATCGCCAATGCCGCCTGGGACCAGCGCCACAACATCAAGGGCTACGACGGTGCCATGTATCCCGTCCCGCCGTGGCAGCCGTTGCAGGGCTTCAGCGTCGACCGCGCGCTGGTCTACGGCTTCATGCGCCAGGAATCGGCGTTCAATCCCAAGGCGCGCTCGCGGGTCGGCGCCATGGGGCTGATGCAGCTCATGCCGGCGACCGCGCGAATCGTCACCAACAGGTGGGCGCCCGAGACCGGCGGCGGCAATCCCTACGATCCGGCGGTCAACATGTCGCTCGGACAGGCCTACATCGTCTCGCTGCTGGGCGACGTCGACAACAACCTGGTGCGCACGGCGGCCGGCTACAACGGCGGTCCCGGCAACGTCAACCGCTGGGACAATTCGCTGAACGCCTCCGCCGATCCGCTGCTCTACATCGCCTCGATCCCGCTCCACGAGACGCGCGACTTCGTGCAACGCGTGCTGGCCAATTACTGGATGTACCAGATCCGCTTCGGCCAGCCGACGCCGTCACTCGACCAGATCGCGGCGCACGACTGGCCGCGCTACGCCCCGCAGGACGGAAGGCGTTGATCCGGCCGGCCATGTGACCATATGATATGGTCACATAGGAATTGCGGGTCCGCCATGGACAGGAAGATCAACGCCGCCGCCTTCAAGGCGCGCTGCCTGAAACTGATCGACGAGGTCGCGGAGACCGGCGAGCCCATCACGGTCACCAAGCGCGGCAAGGCGAAGGTGCAGATCGTCGCCGTGCGCGAGAAGCCGAAGACGTTGATCGGCTTTGCCAAGGGTATGTTCGAGATCGTCGATGATGTCGTCGGGCCGATCATCGATCCCAAGGAATGGGATGAGGATCGCGAATGGCGGAACTACCTGAAGGGATTCAATGACCCTCCTGCTCGATACGCACACAGTTCTGTGGGTCGCACAGGACTCGCCAAGGCTCGGAAGGGCGGCAAGACGCGCGTGCGACGCCGCTCTGGCGGCTGACGAAGTCGCGATCCCGACGATCGCCTACTACGAGCTCGACCGGTTGTTGAGACGTCGCCGCATTGGCGATACCTCGATCATCCGGGACTGGCGTGCTCGCATTCTGGCACTCGGCGTTCGTGAAATTCCGCTGTCAGCCGATGTTGCGCTGCGGGCTACGGGCCTCGAAAATCTGCCCGGCGATCCTTTCGACCGTCTTATCGTGGCCACTGCTCTGATCGAGGAAGCGACATTGCTCACAGCGGATCAGGGCATTCTCGATTGGCCCGGAAGACTGTCGCGTCGGGATGCGCATCGCTAACGGAGGACGCCATGAACACCGCCCGCCTGCGCCGCTTCATCGGGGACATGACCTCGTTGGTGGGAGGCGCGTGGCAGGACAAGGACGAGGCGGCGGTGGTCGAGGTCGGGCGCAAGCTGCTGGGCGAGCTGGTCAGTCATGACGACTGGCTGCCCGAGGCGGCGGCCAAGGGCCCGCCGCACGGCTATGCGCAGAACCTGCTGTGGTGCGATCCCTTCGAGCGCTTCTGCGTGGTCAGCTTCGTGTGGGCGCCGGGCGCGGTGACGCCGGTGCACGATCATCAGATGTGGGGCCTGGTCGGCATGCTGCGCGGCTCGGAGACGTCGCTGCGCTTCGTGCCCGATCCCGCGACCGGCGCGCTGAAGCCGGGCGGGCTCGCCAAGCTGGCGCCCGGCGACGTCGAGGTGCTGCGCCCGCAGGAGGGCGACATCCATCAGGTGACCAACACCCTGCCCGATGCACCGTCGATCAGCATCCACGTCTATGGCGGCAACATCGGCGCGGTGCGCCGGCATACCTTCGACGCGAAGACGGGCGAGCCCAAGCTCTTCGTCTCGGGCTACACCAACCAGCTCGTGCCGAACATCTGGGACCGTTCGGCCGAGGCGCGCGCTACCGCATCCTAGTGTTCATGGGGGTGTGGGTGGGTCGGATCCACCCAATAGACCGTCTCCGGCTTCTCGACCGGCTCGATGTCGATGTTGATGGCGATCGCCTCGTTGTCGGAGCGCACCAGCACGCATTCCAGCGGCTCGGTGTCGGAAGCGTTGATCTCCTGGTGCGGCACGTAGGGCGGCACGTAGATGAAGTCGCCCGGCCCGGCCTCGGCGGTGAATTGCAGCTTGTCGCCCCAGCGCATGCGGGCGCGACCCTTCACGACGTAGATCACGCTCTCGAGGTGGCCGTGATGATGGGCGCCCGTCCTGGCGTGGGCGTGGATGGTCACGGTGCCGGCCCACAGCTTCTGCGCGCCGACGCGGGCGAAGTTGATCGCCGCGGCGCGGTTCATGCCGGGCGTCTGGGCGGTGTTGGCGTCGAGCGAGGCGGCGGGGATGACGCGCACGCCATCGTGTTTCCAGTCGGTCATGCCGCACGATCTAGGGCCGTGACTTCACCGGCGCAAGGGAGGATCGTCGGCGCCCGGCACGACGGAAACTCATGCGAGAACTGATCTTCGTCTTCGGCACCCTGAAGGAAGGCTTTCCCAATTTCGCGAGGAACGCCGGCCGGCGACTGCCCGGCGTCTTCACCACCGTGGAGCGTCTGCCGCTCTATCTGGTGGGCGAGCGCCATTCGGCCTGGCTGGTCGACCGGCCGGGCGACGGCGAAACGGTGCGAGGCGAGGTCTACGAGGTCGACGAAGCCGCCCTCGCCGCCATGGACGCGCTCGAGCGGGTCGGCGCGCCCGACGGCTACCGGCGGCGCCGGCTGCGGGTCGTGCCGGCCGGCGCGACGGGCGCTTCGCTCGAGGTCTTCGCCTATCTCAAGGATCCGGGGCAACTCGCCGGCGCCGACCTGCGGCTGGGGCCGCTCGGCGAATACACGCTGGAACACGCCGCCCTCTATCGCGCTAGGATGGCGCCATGAATCGCATCGACGAAACCAGGCCGTTCAAGCCGGTGAACATCGCCGTGCTGACGGTATCGGACACCCGCACGCT
Source organism: Enhydrobacter sp. (assembly GCA_025808875.1). Classification (NCBI taxonomy): domain Bacteria; kingdom Pseudomonadati; phylum Pseudomonadota; class Alphaproteobacteria; order Hyphomicrobiales; genus Enhydrobacter; species Enhydrobacter sp. The sequence continues at coordinate 380,072 of CP075528.1, forward strand.
GGAGACCGACAAGTCGGGCGATACGCTCGTCGAGCGCATCGCGCGCGACGGCCACGTGCTGGTCGACCGCGCCATCGTCACCGACGACGTCGACAGAATTCGCGCCCAGGTGAGGAAGTGGATCGACGATCCCGGGGTCGAGGCGGTGATCACCACCGGCGGCACCGGCGTCACCGGCCGCGACGTCACGCCGGAGGCGCTGGAAGGCCTGTTCGAGAAGAAGATCGAGGGCTTCGGCGAGACCTTCCGCTGGATCAGCTTCCAGAAGATCGGCACCTCGACCATGCAGAGCCGGGCGACCGCCGGCGTCGCCAATGCCACCTATATCTTCGCGCTGCCCGGCTCGACTGGCGCCTGCAAGGACGGCTGGGACGACATCCTGCGCCAGCAGCTCGACATCCGCTTCCGGCCCTGCAACTTCGCCGAGCTGATGCCGCGCCTCAACGAAGGCAAGATGCCGAGGAGCGGATAGGCTCGGTGGCTGACGCCTTCCTCGCCGAGCTGCGCGCCGGCCGCGCCTTGCCCGCGGTCGGCACGGCGCACGGTCATGTCCTGCTGCGTGATGGGCGGCTGGCGCGCGTCGCCTATGCGCACGAAGGCGATCCGACGGCGGCGGCGCGTCTGTTGGCTCAGGCCGCGGCGTTCCGCCATCTCGAGCCGGCGGGCCACTCGCCGCGCCTGCACGAGATCGTCGAACCGGGACCGGGTTTGCCCGGCGGCGCCTTGATCGTCGATTTCATCGACGGCCGCGCACCGCGCCTGCCGCACGAGCTGCCGGCATTGGCGGCGACACTGGCGCGCATCCACGCCTTGCCGCTGCCGGACGCGGCCTCGCCGATTCCGCGCCAGGTCAACCCTTTCCTCGCCACGCTGGAGCCGATCGAGGCCAATGCCGCGCGCTTCCTCGACAGGGCCGTCACCGATCCCGAGGCCCGCGAGATCGTGGCCGGCGAGGTGCGGCTCGCCCGCGCGGCGGCGGCCGCGCTCGCCGCGCGTCCCCAGCCACTCGCCGTGGCGCTTGCCGACACGCATCCCGGCAACTTCCTCGTCGATCGCGCAGGTGTCGCCTGGTTCGTCGACCTCGAGAAGGTGCATGTCGGCTCACCCGCCATCGATCTTGCGCACGCCACCTTGCCGACCTCGACCTTGTGGGATCCGAAGATCGGCGTGGTTCTCTCCCCGGAAGACGTGGGCTGCTTCAACGAAGCCTATCTCGCCGCCATCGGCGTCGCCGCCGCCGCCGCACTGCGGCCGTGGCTGATGCCGATGCGCCGCCTCACCTGGCTGCGCACCACCTTGTTCATGGCGCGCTGGCGGGTGCAGACGCGCAGCCCGCGCGATCCGTCTGATCCCGCGCAATGGAGCGACGCCGGCCTCTCGCCCGACATGAAGGCGCATGTCGACGCCACCATCGATCGCTGTTTCGGCCGCGACTTCGTCCGCTCGGTGTGTGCCGAATGGCGTGGTCTATAGCGGCTTCACCATCCGATAGGTTTCCGACCTGAACCCGCCGCGCTCGTAGAACTCGACGGCGCGCCGGTTGTCGGCGAACACGTCGAGGCTCAGCAGCCGATAGCCGCGCCCGCGCGCCCACTCCTCGGCCGCTGCCATGAGCAGCCGCGCGGCGCCCGTGCCCTCGGCTTCCGCCGCGACCGCCAGCAGCGAGACGTAGCCGCACGGCTCGTCGGTCACGCCGTCCCTTCCCGGACGCAGATGGATGTAGCCGAGGCGGCTTCCGTCCGGGCCGCGGGCGACCAGGGTCGACATGCCCTCGGCTGGCGCGAGCGACGCGGCCATGTGGCGATCCTGGAAGCCATCCATGGCGGCCTCGTCGTGCCAGGGCGGACCGGGCACGCGCGACAGGCGGCGCGACAGGCTGTGCATGAACGGCAGATCGTCCGCCGTGGCGATGGTTATGCTCGCAGTCATGGCGTCTTCTACGCCATCGGGCCACAATGGGCAGTGGCTTGACTCGTTCGCTATTTGTTCTCACAGTCGATGCCGCCATGAAGCCGACCGCGCCGCCGCTTTATCCCGACGACCGGATCGCCGAGCCGCAGCACAACGGCCGCGGCGCGCTCAGCAACGACTCGAGCCGCTACGACGAGGAGAAGCGCATCCGCACCACCGACGGCTGGGACATCGAGGAGGACCTGCCGCCGCCGCGCACCACGCTGACGAAGGACGCCACCCGCACCATCCTGGCGCGCAACACCTCGCCCGACGTGCCGTTCGACCGCTCGATCAATCCCTATCGCGGCTGCGAGCACGGCTGCGTCTACTGCTTCGCGCGCCCCACGCACGCCTATCTCGGCCTGTCGCCCGGCCTCGATTTCGAGACCAGGCTGCTCTACAAGCCCGAGGCCGCCCGGCTGCTCAGCGCGGAACTGGCTGCGCCCAAGTATCGTTGCGACGTGGTCGCCATGGGCACCAACACCGATCCTTACCAGCCAGTCGAGCGCGAGCTCAAGATCACCCGCCAGATCCTGCGCGTGCTGTCGGACTTCAACAACCCGGTCGGCATCGTCACCAAGAACCACCTGATCACGCGCGACATCGACATCCTTGCCGACATGGCGCGGCGCAACCTCGCCGAATGCTTCGTCTCGGTGACCACGCTCGACAGGGATCTCGCGCGCGCCATGGAGCCGCGCGCCTCGGCGCCGCATCGCCGGCTCGACGCCATCAAGGCGCTGGCGGATGCCGGCATTCCGACCGGAGTCATGACGGCGCCGATGATCCCCGGCCTGAACGACCACGAGATGGAGGCGATTCTCGAGGCGGCGACGCGGGCCGGCGCGACGCGCGCCGGCTTCGTCGTGCTGCGCCTGCCGCTCGAGATCAAGGAGTTGTTCGAGGAATGGCTGCGCACACACCGGCCCGACCGCGCCGAGAAGGTGCTGTCGCTCATTCGCCAGCTCAGGGGCGGCGCGCTCTACCGGGCCGAGTTCGGCACGCGCATGCGCGGCGAGGGGCCGATCGCCGACCTGCTGGGCGCGCGCTTCGCCGCCGCCGTGAAGCGGCTCGGCCTGAATCGTATCCGCTACCGGCTCGATCTCGAGAAGTTCCGCGTGCCCGAGCACGCCCGCACCGCGCTGGTCGATGCGCGGCGCGACGGACGCCAGATGAAGCTGTTCTAGACGCCGCCAGGGAGAGAAGCAATGGCCGACGAACTCGTGCTCTACACCAACCCGCAATCGCGCGGCGCGATGAGCCACTGGATGCTGGAGGAGGTCGGCTGTCCCTACCGGATCGAGCTGCTGGACTTCGGGCCGGCCATGAAGACGCCCGGATACCTCGCGCTCAATCCCATGGGCAAGGTGCCGACCTTGAAGCACGGCGACACGATCGTGACCGAGACCGGCGCCATCCTCTGCTATCTCGCCGATCTCTTTCCCGAGACGCGGCTCGCCCCGCCGCTCGCCGACCGCGGCGCCTACTATCGCTGGTTGTTCTTCGTCGCCGGCCCCGCCGAGGCCGCGATCGGCAACAAGTCGGTCGGCTGGGAGCCGGCGCCCGACATGCAGGGCCGCTTCGGCTACGGTTCCTACGAGCGCACCCTCGACACCGTGGAAAAGGCGGTGCAGGGCAGGCGCTACATCGCCGCCGACCATTTCACCGCCGCCGATCTCTACATGGCCTCGATGCTGCACTGGGGCATGACCTTCGGCACGGTCGACAAGCGCCCGGCCTTCGAGGCCTACGCCGCCCCCCACATCGGCCGCCCCGCCGCCAGGCGCGCCGGTGAGAAGGCGGCGAAGCTCTCGGCCTGACTCAGTCCAGAAACCGTACCTTGGGCCACAGTTCGCCCCAGCGCTTGCTCGCGATGCGCGCTTCGTACTCGTCGCGGCGGGTGCGGCCGAAGGCGGTGGGGCGGCAGACCAGGTTGAGCAGGTCGTCTATGCCGAGCGGCGCCACCAGGGTGAGCGTGTCGTCGGCCTCGAGCCGCACGCCGACGGGCGTCACGGTCTCCAGCCAGTAGAGCATCGAATCGGCGGTGCTGCGGTGCGGCGGCAGGCCCTTCCAGACGTGCATGCGCGCCTGATTGCGCGCCTGCCAGGGCTGGCCGGGCATCAGGGCGGCGAGCCGCGCCTCGTGCCGCGCCTCGGTCTCGCGCGAGACGTCGGCGGCGTCGAAATAGATCACGTCGATGTCGGCGACCGGCCGCGGCGGATGGATGCCGTGCAGGTGGTCCCACACGCGATTGCGCACGAAGCCCGCGGCGATGCACCAGTCGGGCAGGCCGAGCGCGCGGGCGGCGCGCAGCTGTTCCATACCCACAGGGTCCTGCGCGATGATGTCCTGAACGGGCGGCATGCGCCGCACTCTATTCGATCGGTCTGGGGAAAATGCCGAGCTTTCGCCATGAGCTCAGGGGTGCGGAGTCGGGGGCGCTGCGCGTCGCCGGCGTCGACGAGGTCGGGCGCGGCCCGCTCGCCGGCCCGGTCGTGGCCGCGGTCGCGGCTATCGACCGCGCGCTCGCCGGGCGCAAGCTGCTGCGCCTGATCGACGATTCCAAGAAGCTGGCGCCGCAGGAGCGCGAGGCGGCCTTCGACGCCATCGTCGCGTCGGGCGCGGTGCGCTTCGCGCTGGGCGAGGCGAGCGTCGAGGAGATCGACCGGATCAACATCCTGCAGGCGACCTACCTCGCCATGCGCCGCGCCCTGCAGGCGATGGCCGAGCCGCCCGACCTGCTGCTGATCGACGGCAATCGGGTGCCGCCCGGGCTGCACTGCACGGCCGAAGCGATCGTCGGCGGCGATGCCGTCTCCTATTCGATCGCCGCCGCCTCGATCGTCGCCAAGGTGACGCGCGATCGCCACATGCGGGCACTCGCCGCGACTTTCCCCGGCTACGGCTGGGAGACCAATGTCGGCTACGGCAGCGAGCGGCACCTGCTGGCGCTCGAAAGGCTCGGACCGACGCCGCATCACCGCAGGAGCTTCGCACCCGTCCTGCGCCTGCTGGAGCCGGCCGGCCGGCCGCCGGCGGACTCGACGATGGCGTGAGGCCGCGCCATCATCCGTCCATGGTGGAACCGCACAAGGGATCGGCGGCCGATCATGCCGCGCTCGTCGCCGAGCTGCGCGCCTCGATCACGGCCAACACGTCGGGCGAGACGCGCGAGCGTTTGCTGGCGCGCCTCGACGAGATGGAGAACGCCGCCGCGACGGCGTCGTTCTCCGATCACGTGAAGGCGCTGGTCGAGGAGGCCGAGGCCGACGTCGCCGCGCTGGCGCCCTTCATGGCGCGGCTGTCGAGCCTGCTGCCGTAGCGTCGCAGGCCGAGAACTTCTCGGGCGGGCACGGCATGACGGTATCGGTTCGCCGTCCTACGCTCGCCCATGCTCACGCTCTACTACGCGCCGCACACCTGCGCGCTCGCCACCCATATCGCCCTCGAGGAAGCCGGCGCGGACTACCGGGCGAAGCGCATCGATTTCTCGAGGGATGAGCAGCGCTCGCCCGCCTACCTGAAGATCAATCCCAAGGGCCGCGTGCCGGCGCTGGCCACCGGCCGCGGCATCCTGACCGAGACGCCGGCCATGCTGGTCTATGTCGCGCAGAGCTTCCCGGCCGCCCGCCTCGCACCGATGGACGACGCCTTCGCACTGGCCGAGATCCAGGCCTTCAACGCCTACCTCGGCTCGACCGTGCACGTCGCGCACGCCCATCGCATGCGCGGCTATCGCTGGGTCGACGCCGCCGACGCGCCGTCGCTCGCTGCCATGAAGCGCAAGGTCCCCGAATCGGTCGGCGCTTGCTTCGAGCTGATCGAGCGCGACATGCTTCGCGGTCCCTGGGTGATGGGCGAGCGCTTCACGATCTGCGATCCCTACCTCTTCACGCTGGCGCAGTGGCTGGAGGCCGACGGCGTCGACCTCGCGAAGCTGCCGCGCGTGCTCGACCACCGGCGCCGCGTCGGCGAGCGCGCCGCGACGAAGAAGGCGATCGCGGCCGAGCTTGCCGGCGCCGGGTGAGAGAACGCGATCTCATCCTATCCTTGTAATTGTAAAGCAGTAATATCCAGCGGTCGGCCTGCTCGGCCCGCGTCAGGCCGGCAAGACGACCCTCGCTCTCGAGATCGCGGGCGATCGTCCTTCGGTCTATCTGGACCTGGAATCTCCGACGGATCGCGCGCGTCTCGCCGACCCCGAGCCCTACTTTGCCGATCACGCGAACGAGTTGATCGTGCTCGACGAGGTCCATCGCGCCCCGGAACTTTTTCGCGCGCTCCGCGGAGTCATCGACCGCGGCCGGAGGAGCGGCAAGAAGACCGGGCGCTTCCTTCTGCTCGGTTCGGCGGCCATCGATCTGTTGAAGCAATCCGGCGAATCCCTTGCCGGACGCATTTCATTCCTCGAGCTGCCGCCGTTCGACGTTCTGGAAGTGCCTGAAAACGACCTCGACGAGCTTTGGGTGCGCGGCGGCTTTCCCCCCAGTTTCCTGGCTCCGAACGACGAACTGAGCTTCAGGTGGCGTCAGGACTTCATCCGCACGTATCTCGAACGAGACATTCCCCAGCTCGGGCCGCGCGTCCCGGCCGAGACGCTACGCCGCTTCTGGACCATGCTGGCGCACGGCCAGGCGGAGCTGCTGAACGCGGCCAGGTTGGCGCGCGGCCTCGGCGTGAGCGGGGTGACGGTCGCCAGCTATCTCGATCTGCTCGTCGACTTGCTGCTCGTGCGTCGCCTGGCGGCATGGCATCGCAATGACGGGAAACGGCTCGTGAAGTCCCCGAAGATCTATGTGCGGGACGCCGGGATCGCGCACGCGCTGCTTGGTCTTCGCAACAAGGAGGACGTTCTCGGCCACCCTGTCGCCGGGCAGACTTGGGAAACGCTGGCGGTGGAAACCTTGATCTCGGCCGCCCCGAAAGGGACGGAAGCGCACTTCTATCGCACGTCCGCCGGTGCGGAGATTGACCTCGTGCTGACGCTGCCCCGGCAGCGGCTGTGGGCCGTCGAAGTCAAACGCAGCTCTGCGCCGAAGGTGGAGAAGGGGTTCCATATCGCTTGCGAGGACCTGAAGCCTCGGCGTCGTGTGGTGGTCTATCCCGGCACCGACCGCTTCTCCCTCGGCACCAGCGTCGAGGCGATCGGACTGGGCGACCTCGCCCGGGAATTGGCGAACGAATCCTAGAATTGTCGCGCGCGCATGTGCGGCCGTCGCTGGGTGGTCATGGCTCGCCCTAGCTTCCCAGCAACCGGCGTGACAGGGCCGAGCTCATGCCCGGGTCGCGATGGCGCGCGAAGGCGTCGAGCGCGGCGCCGTAGCCGCGTTCGAAGAGCGCGCGCGGCATGCGTGCGTCCTTGGCCGGATAGAGGCGCCCGCCGGCCGCCGACAGGATCGCGTCGAGCCGGTCGAACAGGCCGAGCGTCGAGGTGCCGCGGTTGGGGAAATCGAGTGCCAGCGTGACACCGGGCTGCGCGAAGCTCAGCAGCCCGCACGACGGCCGGTCGGCGAAGGTCTTGAGTACCGCCAGCGTCGATCCCGCACCGGCACCCCGGATGGCCGAGAGCATGTCGCCGAGGGCGTCGGCCGCGACCGGTCGCGGGACGATGCATTGATACTGGTAGAAGCCGGCGGGGCCGTAGAGCCGGTTCCAATCGCGCACAGTATCGAGCGGGAACAGGAAGGAATCGTGCGGCACTCGGCGGCGATCGGCGTGGCGCCTGCCCAGCCGGAAGTAGAGCTCGTTGAAGGGCCGCAAGGTCAGTCGGTTGACCAGCGACACGGGCGGCGTGACCGGCACGGCGAACTCGCGCCGGTGCGGCACGGGCCGCTCGCCCGAGGCGGCGGGCCGCGCGCGCATGAAGAGACCGCGCAGCACCGCGCTGGTGCAGTCGATCCAGGCCACGGTGTGCTCCCAGTCGGCCTCCGAGCCGTCGGCCAGCAGGAGGAACGGCGCCACGCCCTCGAAGGGCAGCGTCTCGGCGTCGAGCCAGCCGGCGGCGCCGCGCGCCAGCCTGATCCTCGCGCTGGCGATCAGCCCGGTCAGGCCGAGCCCGCCCACGGTGGCGCGGAACAGATCTTCGTCGAGGCCGGGCCCGCACTCGACGGTCGCGCCGTCGGTCCGCACAAGGTGCAGCGATTCGACGGCATCGCCGAAGGTGCCGTGCACGTGATGGTTCTTGCCGTGCACGTCGTTGGCGATGGCGCCGCCCACCGTGACGAACTGGGTTCCCGGCAGCACCGGCAGGCGCCAGCCCGACCGCGCCGCCCGGAGCTGGATGTCGCGCAGCACCACGCCCGCCTCGCAGTCCAGCACGCCGGTTTCGGGATCGAACGCGATGTATCGGTCGAGCCCGGCGGTGCGCCACAGCCTGCCGCCGGGATTGAGGCAGACGTCGCCGTAGCTGCGGCCGAGACCGAAGGGAATCCCCGTGCCGCCACGCGCCAAGGTCTCGGCCAGCGCCGTGCGGTCGGCGAGGTCCACCGCCTCGTGGCGCTCGCGGCTCAGCCGGCCCCAGGACGAGATCTCGATCACGGCGCGGCCTCGCGGAACACGAAGCGCTTGTCGAGGTGGTACTTGGCCCAATAGCCGATCGCGAGGCCGATCAGCCCGCCGAGGTAGCGCATCGCCTTGGTGTGGAAGAGGTAGTGGAAGCCGAGCTCAAAGCCCCAGAACACCAGGGTCGTGACCACGCCCATCGCGGTGTAGAGCGCAAATACGCGCGCATCGTGCGCCGCGTCGCGCGCGCGGAAGCGGAAGATGTAGGCCTTGTCGAGCACGTACTTCAGCACGAGGCCGACGGCGGTGCCGACGAGGACCGACGATTCGACGTGCCAGCGCCCGTCATAGGCGCGCAGGCTGAGTTCCTGGGCGCCGATGTTGGCCGCCGTCGCGACCAGCGCGATCAAGGCGTAGGTGACGGTGAGCCGCATCCAAATCCCTTGGCCGATCCCAAAGTCCGCAGTATGGGTGAAATAACAGATGCAGGCACCGTCGGCTCTCGCTCAGGTCACCGCGCTGCTGCGCCTCATGCGGCCCCGGCAATGGGTGAAGAACGTCTTCGTGTTGGCGCCGCTGGTGTTCGCGCGAGAATACCTCGATCCCTCCTCGGTCGCGTCGGCGATTTTCGCCTTCGTGCTGTTCTGCCTCGCTTCCTCCGCCAGCTACATCGTCAATGACCTGCGCGACGTCGAGCGCGACCGGCTCCACGCCACCAAGCGGCGGAGCCGTCCGCTCGCCGCGGGCGAGATCGAACCCCGGTCGGCACTGGTGCTGCTCGGCCTGCTCTACGCCATCGTCGCGGCCGGAATCTGGGCCGACCCGCGCACCGGCCTGGTGATCGTGGGCTACATCGCGCTGAACCTCGCCTACACCTTTGTCCTCAAGGACCAGCCGGTGCTCGACCTCTTCTGCATCGCCATCGGTTTCGTGCTGCGCGTCTATGCCGGCGCTGTCGCGCTCGCCGTGCCGCTGTCGAGCTGGATGGCGATCACCACGCTCTGCCTCGCGCTCTACCTCGCCGCCATCAAGCGGCGGCAGGAGCTCGAGGGCGGCGGCGCCGACACCCGCCGCGTGCTGGCGCGCTACTCGGTGCCGCTGATCGAGCGCTACGCCGAGATCTCGGCGACCGGCGCGCTGGTCTTCTACAGCCTGTTCGTCATCTCCTCGAACCAGAACCTGGTCGTCACCATCCCCTTGGTGATCTTTGGCCTGTTCCGCTACTGGTACGTCGTCGACCAGCAGAAGGACGGCGAATCGCCGACCGACGTGCTGCTCACCGACTTGCCGCTCATCGCCACCGTGCTGCTGTGGGTTGCCGCCTGCGTCTGGGCGCTGTGGCCCTGAGCGTTGCCGCGCCGCGCCCTGTGGATGAGTGGACGGCGAGGACTCCGAGGACTACCGAGGACTGTGAGGATTCGAGGACGAATGGTGTCCGATGCCGATGTCATCGGCATCCAGGCGGTCCTCGGTGAGAGGACCGCGCGAGGACGCCGGTCAGGTGAGGGGGGACGACCGGCCTTGCCTCAAGCTCTGGTAGTCACCTCGCCATCGACGACTCGATCGGTAGTGACGCAACTGCGTCACTACCACTCGATCGGTAGTGGCGCAGTTTGAAATCCAGCCCTAGCTCGGGGCCTGCACGCGCGACGCGTGGTGCGCTATGGTGCTGACATGGCCAAAGGACCCAAAGGCGAGCGCAGGCCCGCCGACCTGAGCAAACGAGCCTTCGCCATTGTCCAGATCGCCAGTGGCGAGGCTGAGGAGCCCGTCCGGTCGGAGAGCGCCCGGAAAGCGGGTAAGGCGGGGGGGCCGGCTCGGGCCGCAAAGCTAACCCCGGCCCGAAGGAAGGCCATCGCTGAGAAGGCTGCAAGGGCTCGCTGGGAGAAATAGAGACGAGATTCACTGGGCGGTGAATCTGTTCTCTTGCAATGAGAGACAGAGGCGTGTATCTCCGTCTCCATGGTTAGCGACCCAGTCTTGGTCCAGCTTTTGGAGCGCCGCCGCAAGGCGCAACTTCGGATTGAACGCGGCAAAGCCATTGTCGAACGTGGCAATGCTGAGTTGGCTGAATGTGATCGTTTTGAAGCGTTCTATCGTTCTGCCGTCGCCGCGGCAAAGCCAGATCCCGCCGACGCTGAGTTCTTTGGAGCGGCGCACGAGAAGCGCCAGATCGAGCAACTCGCCCGCAGCCGCGCTCAGTTTGAGCAGCAATCCACCCTCAAAAAGGCGATTAAGGCCATTCTGGCAAACCATCCAGAAGGGCTGCTGTCTGGCGATCTACTGACAGCACTGCGCCAGAGCGGATACCCCGGCCTGCTTCGCACGTCGATGTCGCCGCAGTTGAGCAGGATGAAAGACAGGGACGTGGTCAACGTCGATGGCAAATGGACGCTGATCGAAAATAAGACGGCCGCGTCCCTCTTGTGAGGGCGCGGCCGGACAGTATTCCCGCCTAGAGCGGGCGATCTCAGACGACCCTTGCGAGGAGCAAGGCTAACCCCCGGTGAGACGGGTGGTGAGAAAGGCTAGGTGCCCCATGAGGGCCTAAACTTCCCCGGTCGCGGGGGTCGGTAGGCGCTGCAACGCTTATCGGCCCCTTCGGCCATTTTCTATCAACCCACTGATAAAACGTCAAGATTCGATTTCCAGGCAGGTTTCGGCATCGTGGAGACATGCTTAGTTAACTGAACAAAATGCTTGACAGAGTCCGAGGAGAGACTACGATGTCTCCCATGAACAGCCTCTCCGCCGCCAAGCGCGCTCAAATCCTCGGAATGCTCTGCGAGGGCATGTCGATCCGCGCCGCGTCCCGACTGGCCGACGTGTCCCACAACACCGTCATGAAGATGTTGGTTGAGGCTGGTATGGCCTGCTCCGACTATCAGGACCGGGCGCTTGTGAACCTGCCGTGCACCCGCCTCCAGCTCGACGAGATTTGGTCCTTCGTCGGCAAGAAGGCGAAGAACATCAAGGGCGAGGACACCGACAAGGGGCTGGGCGACGCGTGGACGTGGACGGCGATCTGCGCCGAAACGAAGCTGATCCCGTCATGGTTCGTCGGTGACCATAGCTATCGATCCGCCGGCATCTTCGTTCGTGATCTTGGCCGTCGCCTGCAGGGCCGCGTCCAGATCACGACGGACGGCAACCGCGCTTACCTGTCGGCCATCAAGAGCCTCTCGGCTGATCTGGAGGTCGACTACGCCATGCTGATCAAGCACTACGGCCCAGCCCCCGATAAGGGCGAGCGCCGCTACAGCCCGGCCGAATGCGTGGGCACGTCGGTAGAGACGATCCAGGGCGCACCCGAGTACGGGCACGTCAATACGTCCTACGTCGAGCGGGCCAACCTCACGCTGCGTATGGGCTGCCGTCGCTTCACCCGCCTGACCAACGCCTTCTCAAAGAAAGTCGAGAACCACACTTGGGCCGTGTCGCTGCACCTGATGCATTACAACTTCGCCCGCATTCACAAGACGCTGCGCATCACGCCGGCCATGGCTGCGGGCGTGACCGATCATGTTTGGTCGCTGGAGGAGATCGCGGCTCTTAGCCAGCCGGTCGCACCGACAAAGCGCGGCGCATATAGGAAAACGCGAGAGGCGGGCACCGCTTGAAGTCTACGCGGGGACCAAGCCACCATCCATATGAGCGTCGTTGTCGTCTCGTTTGTGCTTTAATGTACTCGCGGCAATTGCCACTTCCTTCGCGGGATCGACCGCGACCTCTGAAATCAGCCGCTCGCGCATCGAAGCAGTTGCAGGCCAGCGGTAAAGCATGGCCACTGTTCCGGAGGTCACGGACATCAGAAACGACCTGTACAGATCAGGACGCTGACGCTCGAGATCAGACAACTCACGGGCCAAAGCCTTGGCATCTTCTTTCGCCTCCGGAGGTGCCTCAATATTCCAGCGCGCGGCCAAACGAGCACATGTCTTCTCGTTCGATAGTGCGTCGCTGAAATCTATGAGCTTCTGCTCAAACTCCTCAAAGCCTGTCCCGCATTTAAGGAAGGCTTCCAAGTGCTCATAGTGAAGCGCAAGGAAATGGGCGGCCGTCTCCATATCGCGCGTGCGCTTCGCCTGGCGCCTGCGCAGGTCCACCATAATGCAGTAGACCGCAATCAGAGCGACCGCTGCGAGCATGAATTCTGACCAGCTGATATGCGCGAACATAGCTCTCTCCAATCCCGCCTACCTCCGGCTACCCCTTGAAGCCGGCCTTGACGGTTTCGGTTTCGGTCGCCGTTTCGCGTCTTTGAGCAGCTTCCCCTCCTGCTCAATGCGCGCAATTTCAATCTCAGCCATACGCTCTCGATGACGGTCCATCCGGACGTCCCGATAAAGAAAACCACCATAGATTACGCACGTCACGATGCTGGTCGCAAACGGGTCTAAGCCGAAGCGGCCGACGGCACCTACGTAACCGCCGAACAGGGCCAAAGCCAGAAGCGCTGGCGCGCCATGCTTCTCCAGGCTCCGCCTGAAGCCTGCTAGATATGATAGAGCGTCCACCCAAATGCCATTTCTTCATTACGAGATTTGCGGTCATGGACGACAACTCTCGGTGATGGTTCCTGACATTTTTTACCGTTTTCCGATAAAAAGCAAGGTCCGTGCATTTTTTTGGGAAGGGGGGATAATCCGGAGTTGGGACTATCTTTGCGTCTCGCGCCTCGCGAACGCCGTTCGCACCCCTAGTTTCAAACTGCGTCACTACCACTCGATCTTGTGGATCGATCTTCTAAACAATTGAATCAATTGTAATTTCTTGACGTCGAGTCGGTGGATGACTCATCTTCCGCCGATGTCCGTCGACCATCTCGACCGCGTCCTCGTCGGCGATTGCATCGATCTGATGCACTCCCTGCCCGCCGCCTCCATCGACATGGTCTTCGCCGACCCGCCCTATAACCTCCAGCTCGGCGGCGAATTGCTGCGGCCCGACAACAGCCGGGTCGACGCCGTCGACGACGACTGGGACAAGTTCGCCGATTTTTCCCGCTACGATTCCTTCACCCGCGCCTGGCTGAAGGCGGCGCGGCGCGTGCTCAAGCCCGAGGGCACGCTGTGGGTGATCGGCAGCTACCACAACATCTTCCGCATCGGCACGGCGCTGCAGGACGAGGGCTACTGGCTGTTGAACGACATCGTGTGGCGCAAGTCGAACCCGATGCCGAATTTCAAGGGCAAGCGATTCACCAACGCGCACGAGACGCTGATCTGGGCGGCGCGCGAGCGCAAGGCCAGGCGCTACACCTTCAACTACGATGCGATGAAGGAGCTGAACGAGGGCCTGCAGATGCGCTCCGACTGGCTGCTGCCGCTCTGCACCGGCGGAGAGCGGCTGAAGGGCGAGGACGGCAAGAAGGCGCATCCGACGCAGAAGCCCGAGTCGCTGCTCTTCCGCTGCCTCATGGCGGCGTCCAACCCGGGTGACGTGGTCCTCGATCCCTTTTTCGGCACCGGCACGACCGGCGCCGTGGCGCGCCGTCTCGGTCGCCGCTTCGTCGGGCTGGAGCGCGATCCGACGTACGCCGCGCTCGCCCGTCGGCGGATCGCCGAGGTGGAGCCGCTGGCGGCCGAGGATGTGTTGCCCAAGCCGAGCAAGCGCGCCGAGCCGCGCGTGCCGTTCGGCGTGCTGATCGAGGCGGGGTTGCTGGAGCCGGGCACCATCCTGATCGACCCGACCGGGCAGCATCGCGCCCGGGTGCGCGCCGACGGCACGCTGTCCTCCTCGAACCGGCTCGGCGAGCATCGCGGCTCGATCCATCAGGTCGGCGCCGCGGTGCAGGGCGCGCCGGCCTGCAACGGCTGGACGTTCTGGCACTTCGAGACCGGCGGCGCGCGCCTGCCGATCGACCATCTGCGCCGCCAGGTGCGGGCGGGGCTGTAGCCCGGCGGACTGAGCCGGACGGCGCGGACATCCGGACGATCCAGCCAAGATCCTTGCGCCATCGGCATCGAACCCGTCCGGCCGGGAATGGACGCCGGCCGGACGGTGGCTATTTCAGGGCGTGGGCGATGACCTTGCGCATCACTGTGGGCAGCGCCCGCTCGGTCATGCGGTCGAGCATGCACCAGGCGCTGCCCGGCGCGAGGCGGGCGAGCCGCGCGGTCGTGGCGGTGGCCCGGGCGACGGCGAGCTCGAGATGGAAGTGCGTGAAGGTGTGGCGCACGCCGCCCTCGAGCACCTTCCAGTTGGCCGGCACGGGCGCCTCCTCGAGCGCCTCCGCGATCAGAAGCCTGCCCTCGCGCCAGGCGCTCGACGGCACCTCGTCCATGCCGCCCAGCAATCCCCGGGGCGGGCGCTTGCGCAGCAGGATGGCGCCGTCCGGCCGAGACAGCACGAAGGCGAGGCCGCGGCGCGTCGGCTTGTCGGCCTTGGGCGCGCGGCGCGGCAGCTCGTCGGCGATGTTCAGGGCGCGCGCCTGGCAGTTCTTCATCAGCGGGCAGATGACGCAGCGCGGGCCGCGCGGCGTGCAGACCGTGGCGCCGAGATCCATCATCGCCTGGGCGTAGTCGCCGGCGCGGGCCTGCGGCACCAGCCGGCCGGCGCGTGCCCGGATTTCGGGCTTGGCATCGGGCAGCGGCGTGTCGATGGCGAAGAGCCGCGCGATCACCCGCTCGACATTGCCGTCGACGGCCGACGCCGGGTGGTCGAAGGCGATGGCGCGAAGCGCGGCGGCGGTATAGGGGCCGATGCCGGGCAGCGCGAGCAGCGCCGCCTCGTCCTCGGGAAAGCGCCCACCATGGTCGTCGCACACGGCGCGCGCGCAGGCGTGCAGGTTGCGCGCGCGGGCATAGTAGCCGAGCCCGGCCCACGCCGAGAGCACCTCGTCGAGCGGCGCGGCGGCGAGCGCCCCGACCGTCGGCCAGCGCTCGACGAAGCGGCGGTAGTAGTCGCCGACCGTCGCCACCGTGGTCTGCTGCAACATGATCTCCGACAGCCACACGCGGTAGGGATCCAGGCGCGTACCGGGCAGGGCGCGCCACGGCAGGGTGCGACGATGACGGTCGTACCAGGCAAGCAAACGTGAGGCGTGCATCGTGGTCATGCGCCGGACCGTGTCTTACCATGGCGCCATGCGCGACAGTGGCTTTCGCAGCGTCGGCGGGTTGGCGCAGCGCCTGACCTCGGGCATCGCCCGCGGCCGCGGGGCGTCGATCGCCCGCCTGCGCGCCGACTGGGCCTCGATCGTCGGCCCGGAACTGGCGCGCGTCACCCTGCCCGACGCCTTGCTGGCCGGCCGCGGCGCCCGGCAGGGCGGCGGCAAGCAGGGGAGTGGCAAGGTCCTCAAGCTTCGCGTGGCGGGTGCGGCGGCCCTCGAGGTCCAGCATTCCGCCGCGTTGATCGTCGAACGCGTCAACGCCCATTTCGGCCATCGCCAGGTCGACGACATCCGCCTGGTCCAGGGCGCCATTCCGCGGCCGCCGGCGCCCGGTCGTCCGCGACCGGTCGATCCGCAGCTCGCGGCGCGGCTGGCCGATCGCGTCAGCACCGTGAAGGACCCCGACCTGCGCGCGGCGCTGGCCCGGCTCGGTGCCCGGGTGACGCTGACCCGGCGCGGCGTGTTCGTCGGCCTGCTCGGCGCGGTCGCCGTCGGTCGCGAGGCCGAGGCGCAGGGGGGCGATGCCGCCAAGTTGCTCGACGTGCTGCCGAGCGACCATGTGCTGGGCGACCGCGCGGCGCCCAACGTGCTGATCGACTATTTCTCCATGACCTGCCCGCACTGCGCCAACTTCAACGCCGCGGTGCTGCCGGCGCTCAAGCGCGAGTGGATCGATCCCGGCAGGCTCAAGCTCGTCATGCGCCACTTTCCCTCGGAAGCGGTGGCCACGCAGGCGGCACTGCTCGCCGAAAGCCGGGCCCCCGAGCACTTCTACGACACCGTCGATGCCCTGCTGCGCACCCAGTTCGACTGGCTCACCGCGGCCGATCCGGCGGCCGAGATGGTCAAGGTCATGGCCACGCTCGGCGTGTCGCGCGAGGCCGCGAGAGCCGCCTTCGACGACAGCCGGCTTTTGGACAAGATCGTCGCCGATGTGCAGTCGGGCCACGCCCTCGGGGTGCGCTTCACGCCCACCCTGTTCATCAACGACCACAATTACGGCAGTCCCGGCGGCGGGCTGGAGGGGATCGCCGGAATTCTACGCCAGGTGGGGCGGTAAACGTTTGACTCCCCACAGGGTCAATTCCCAAGATGTAGTGGAGAGGAAGGCTGGTAATGCGGAATATCTTGATTGTCGCCGGCGGCGTCGTGGCGGTGGCCGCGATCGCGTTCGGCGTCTATTCCGGGACCCGTCCCAGCACCCCGGGACCGGCTCCGGCGGCCGTCGCTGCCGCGCCGGACAAGGCGGCGCTGCTCGGCGTCCAGGCCACCGACCATGTGCTGGGTGACCCCAAGGCGCCGATCACCCTGATCGAGTATGCCTCCTTCACCTGCCCGCACTGCGCCCATTTCCACACCCAGGTGCTGCCCGACCTCAAGAAGAAGTGGATCGACACCGGCAAGGTGAAGCTGGTGTACCGCGATTTCCCGCTCGACCAGGTGGCCGCCAAGGCCGCGCAGCTCGCCGAGTGTGCCGGCAAGGATCGCTACTTCGCCGTCGTCGACCTGATCTTCCGCGGCCAGAGCACATGGGCCGCCGCCGCCGACCCGATCGGCGAGCTGGCGCGCTCCCTGCGCATCGCCGGCATGGGCGACAACGAGGTCAAGGCGTGCCTGGCCAACGATTCGGTCGCGACCGCCGTGGTCAACGACTTTCGCGGCGGCGAGACATTGGGCGTCAGCTCGACGCCGACCCTGCTGATCAACGGCCAGATCTTTCGCGGCTCGCGCTCGGTGGCGGAGCTCGACGCCGAATTCGCCAAGCTCGCCAAATGAGCCAGGCCCAGCAAGTTAACCAGACAAGCGTGGTGTAGATGGTCCAGTTCGACAAACTCCGGCTCTCCGGTTTCAAGTCCTTCGTCGATCCGACGGAACTCGCGATCGAGGCGGGCCTGACCGGCATCGTCGGCCCGAACGGGTGCGGCAAGTCGAACCTCGTCGAGGCGCTCAAGTGGGTGATGGGCGAGAGCTCGGCCAAGCAGATGCGCGGCTCGGAGATGGAGGACGTCATCTTCTCCGGCACCGGCACGCGGCCGGCACGCAACATCGCCGAGGTGATGCTGTCGCTCGACAACAAGACGCGCACCGCGCCGGCGATGGTCAACGACACCGACCAACTCGACGTCGTGCGCCGCATCGAGCGCGGCCATGGCTCGGCCTATTCGGTGAACGGCCGCGAGATCCGCGCCCGCGACGTGCAGACGCTGTTCGCCGACGCGGCGACCGGTTCGCGCTCGACGGCGCTGGTTAGCCAGGGCCGCATCGGCGCGCTGATCAACGCCAAGCCGGCCGACCGGCGGTCCATCATCGACGAGGCCGCCGGCATCACCGGCCTCTATGCCCGCCGGCACGAAGCCGAGTTGAGGCTGCGTGCCGCCGAGCAGAACCTGGCCCGCGTGCAGGACGTGCTGGTGGCGCTCGAGGAGCAGCACAAGGGCTTGAAGCGGCAGGCACGCCAGGCCAGCCGCTACCGCAACCTCTCCGACCACATTCGGCGCGCCGAGGCCGCCGTGCTCGCGCTCAGGCTCGCCACCGCGGAGCGCGAACTGGCCGATGCGGGCGAGCGCCTCAAGGAAGCCGAGGCACAGGTCGCCGATCTGACCAGGCTGGTCGGCCTCGCCACGACCGCCCAGGCCGAGGCGGCGACAACACTTCCGCCGTTGCGCAATGACGAGGCCGCCGCCGCCGCCGCCCTGCAGCGGCTGCGCGTGGCGCACGACGCGCTGACCGCCGAAGCCGAGCGGGTCGCGATGGCCCAGGCCGACGCCGAGACCCGCCTGCGGCAGACCGATTCCGACCTCGGCCGCGAACGCGGCCGCAAGGGCGACGCCGAGACCGCGATCGCCGATCTCGATGGGCAGCGCGCGCGGCTCGAGCGGGAGCGGGTGGGCGAGGAAGACCGCGCCGCTGCCGCGCAACGGACGCGCGACGAGGCGCATGAGGCCACCGCTGCGGCCGAAGCCGAGCTCGATCGCCTGACGCGCCAGATCGCCGACGACGAGGCGTTGCGCGACAGCGTCGGCCGCGAGATCGCCGACCTGCTGGACCGCCTGCGCCGGCTCACCGCGCGGCGCGAGGATGTGGCGGCACAACAGCGCCAGATCGAGAGCGAGCTCGCCGCGCTGCCGGCCCTGCCGGAGGTCGAGGCGGCGCTCGAGAAGGCCCGCGCCGCACTGGGCGATGCCCGTCGCCGCGGCCAGGAGAGCGTCGATGCGGCGCGCGAGTCCGAGCGCTACGAATCGGAGGCCGCGCGCGCCGCGGTGGCCAAGGCGGAAGCCGAGCGCGTCGACATGGAGCGTGCGCGCGCCGCCGAACGGGAAGCTGCCGCGGCCAGCCATGCCGCCGCTGCCGATGCGCTGCAGAAGACCACCGCGCGACTGACCAAGCTGCGTGCGGAGGAAGCCGGCGTCGCCGCCGCCCTGAAATCGTCTGCCGCTTCATTGTGGCCGCCGCTGCTCGATGCGCTGACCGTCGAGCCCGGCTTCGAGAAGGCGCTGGGCGCGGCGTTCGGCGAGGACCTCGAAGCCTCGTCGGATCGCGGCGCACCGATCCACTGGCTGCCGCTCGGCGTGCCGGCCGATGCGCCCGTCCTGCCCGAGGGCGCCACGCCGCTGGCCGCCCATGTGCAGGTTCCTGCCGAGCTCGAGCGGCGGATGGCCTTCATCGGCATCGTCGAGGACGAGGCCGTCGGCGCCGAATTGCAGGCCAGCCTGCGCCCGGGGCAACAGCTGGTCAGCCGCGACGGCGCGGTTTGGCGTTGGGATGGCTTCACCATGAAGGCGGGCGCGCCGCTCCCGGCGGCCGTCCGGCTCAGCCAGCGCAATCGCCTTGCGGAGATCCGCCGCCAGATTGAGGAGATCGCCATCGAGCAGGCCGCCCGGCAGGCGCGGTTCGAGGCCGAGACGGGCTGGCTGGCCGCCGCCCGCGATGCCGAGCGCACCTGTGTCGAGCAGGCGCGCCAGCACGAGCGCACCGTCACCGAGGCGGCGCGCCGCAAGACGCAAGATGCCGGCGAGGCGACGCGTGCGGCCGAGCGGATCGCCCGCGACGCGGTCGCCGCCGCCGAGAGGATCGCCGCCGAGGCACGCGACCGTCACAGCGAGGTGGCGCGGCAAACCGATCAGTTGCACACGCGCCTGGCCGCGGTCGAGCAATCGACGGCCACCCTCGCGGCCGAGGTCGCCGACGTCGAAATGCGCCGGACATTTCGCCAGGCACGGCTGTCGGCGATTTCCGATACGCAGGCCGATCGTGTGGCGGCCGGCGTCCTGCGGGCCAGGATCTCGGAGATGCGCGCGGCGCTGGTCGAGGCCGAGGGTCATTGCGAGCGGTTGGCGCGTGAATCGGAGATGCGGGTCGAGCAGCTCGGCCGCATCGCGCACGACCATGCCAGCTGGAGCAGCCGGCTGACCGATGCCGACGGCCAGATCGGCGAGCTGGAAGCGCGGCGCGAGCAAATCGTTCAGACACTCGCTGAGCTTGCCGCCAAGCCGGCGGAGATCGGGGCGAAGAAGGTCGCGCTCGGCGACGAGATCGCCAAGGCCGAGGAGAATCGCCGGCAAGCAGCCGACCGGCTGGCCGTCGGCGAAACGCGCCTTGCCGAGGCCGACAAGGCGTTGAAGCAGGTCGAGGCCGAACTCGCCGCAGCGCGCGAGGCGCGGGTGCGGCGCGAGGGTCAGGTCGAGCAGGCGACCAAGGATCGCGAGGCCGTGGTCGAGCGCATCGCCGAGCGCCTGCGCTGCGAGCCCGACGGCGTGCTGGCCCTTGCCGAGGTGCAGTCGCTCGAGGAGCTGCCCGAAATCGACAAGGCCGAGCACCGGCTGGAACGGCTGGTGCACGAACGCGAGACGATGGGGGCCGTCAATCTGCGCGCCGACGAGGAGGCGGCCGAACTCGAGCAGCAGATCGTCGGCATGACAACCGAGCGTGACGATCTGATCGCTGCGATCGGCCGACTGCGCCAGGGCATCCAGAGTCTCAATCGCGAGGGCCGCGAGCGCTTCCTTGTCGCCTTCGAGCAGGTGAGCGAGCACTTCCAGCAGCTGTTCACCAAGCTGTTCGGTGGCGGCAAGGCCGAGCTTCGCCTCACCGAGTCGGAGGACCCGCTCGAGGCCGGCCTCGAGATCCATGCCAGCCCGCCGGGCAAGAAACTGCAGGTCATGTCGCTGCTGTCCGGCGGCGAGCAGGCACTGACGGCGCTGTCGTTGCTGTTCGCGGTGTTCATGACCAATCCGGCGCCGATCTGCGTGCTGGACGAGGTGGACGCACCGCTCGACGACCTGAACGTGGAGCGCTTCTGCAGTCTGGTGCAGGAAATTTCTGGCCGGACCGACACGCGCTTCCTGATCATAACCCACCATCGGGTCACGATGGCGCGCATGGACCGCCTCTATGGAGTCACCATGGCCGAGCAGGGCGTCAGCCAGCTCGTCTCGGTGAACCTGCAGGAGGCAGATCGCCTGGTGGCATAGGTTCAATCAACAACAAGACTGTTTCTTCCTCTCATATCGCCTCGAGCGTCGGTCCTTGCCCGGGCCGGCGCTCTTCTCTTTGCGGGATCGCGGTTGTAGTGTCCGGTGATGCCCGACGCCCTCGCTCCCACCGCTACCGATGTGGTCGAATTAACGCGCGCGCTGGTGCGGTGCGAAAGCGTGACGCCGCGCGAAGCCGGGGCGCTGCAGTTGCTAGAGCAGGTTCTGACGCCGCTCGGCTTTCGTTGCGAGCGCATGGATTTCAGCCAGGCGGGCACGGACGATGTCGCCAATCTCTATGCCCGCGTCGGCCAGGATCGCAACGGCAACGGTCGGCACTTCTGTTTCGCCGGCCATTCCGACGTCGTGCCGGTCGGCGATCTGTCCTCGTGGAGCATCGGGCCGTTCTCGGCCGAACTGTCGGCCGGCTACCTCTTCGGGCGGGGTGCCGCCGACATGAAGGGCGCCATTGCGGCCTTCGCCGAGGCTTGCCAGCGCTTCCTGACACGCCGCGGCCGGGACTTCGGCGGCTCGATCAGTCTCCTGATCACGGGCGACGAGGAGGGACCGGCGGTCAATGGGACGGTCAAGATGCTCAAGCGCCTGGCCGAGCGCGGCGAGGCGATCGATGCCTGTGTGGTCGGCGAGCCCACGAGCTCGAAGCGCCTCGGCGACATGATCAAGATCGGCCGGCGCGGCAGCATGACCGTCGATCTCCTCGTGCGCGGCATCCAGGGCCATGTCGGCTATCCGGAGCGACTCGACAATGCCGTCCATCGCTTCTCGGCCATTGTCGAGGCGCTGGTGCGACAGCCGATCGACCAGGGCAGCACGCACTTCCAGCCGACGTCGCTGCAATTCACGACCGTCGACGTCGGCAACAAGGCGACCAACATCGCGCCGGGCGTCGTGCGGGCCCGGTTCAACACGCGCTTCAACGATTTGTGGACCTCCAAGACTTTGCTGGCGCACCTCAAGGAGCGCATCGAACGAGCGAACGCCGCATCGGGCGGCAATGGCGCGGTCGAGTACGAGAAGGTCGAGGTGTCGGGAGAGTCGTTCTATACCGCACCCGGCGCGCTGGTCGATCTCGTCGCTGGCGCTATCCGCGACGTGGCGGGCATCGAACCCGAGCTGTCGACGACGGGCGGTACGTCGGATGCACGCTTCATCTCGGCCTACTGTCCGGTTCTCGAGTTCGGCCTGATCGGCGAAAGCATGCACAAGGTCGACGAAAAGAGCGCGATCGCCGACCTCCAGATGCTCGCCCGCGTCTACGAGACCGTTCTCGACCGCTATTTCTCCTGAGGGTCCGGCGTGCTGAGCGTCGCTGAGATCGTCCGCGGCACGCAGGGCGCGTTGAAGCTGCTGCAACGCGACCCGACCGCACCGCTGCATTTCGACAACACCCTGGAGGCCTGTCTGCGGTCGTTCCGCGTCATGGCGTTCGTGGCACCGCCCTATGCGATCTATCTCCTGTTCTTCTACAGCGAGGTCACGGTCGAGGCTGATGAAATCGAGATCGTCTTCGTCGAGATCCTGCGATACGTCGTCGACTGGCTCTTCTTCCCGGTGATCTTCTACGAAATCGCACGGCGGCGCGGCTGGCTCGACCTCTATCCGCGCTACATCAGCGCGCTCAACTGGATCAATCTGCCCGGCGTGATCGTGCTCGTGGCCGCGGTGGTTGTCTCGGCCATCATGCCGATGCCCATTCCCGGTTTGGTGGAGATGGGCCTGCGTGCCTTGTTCTTCTATTGGTTCCTGATGGCGACCCGCGTCGTGCTCGGCGTCGGCTGGGGGATGTCCGTTCTGCTGCTGGTGGTCAATTGGGTGCCATCCCTGCTGCTGTCACTCCTCGTCACCCGCCTCCTCGGCCTCGCGCCGATCCCCGGCGGCTGAACCGTAGCGTACCTCCATGAGGCAGAGACCCTCGGGTGGCGCCGTCGGCCCGGCGCGCGTACGGTCGCGTGCCGCGAGAGCTTCCTCGACGTCGCGCCGCGTCCACTGACCGCGGCCGACGAGCTGCAGCGTGCCGACCAGGATGCGCACCTGGTTGTGGAGGAAGGAGCGGGCACCGACGTCGATGCGAATCTCCTCGCCCACGCGGTGCACTTCGAGAAGATCGAGCGTCTTCAGCGAGGACTTCGCCTGGCAGGACGCCGAACGAAAGCTGTTGAAATCATGGCGTCCGAGCAGAGCGGCGGTCGCATCGGCCATCGCCGCCTCGTCGAGCGGCACCGGCACGTGCCAGACCTGGCCGCGGTCGAGCGCCGCCGGCGTGCGGCGATTGAGGATGCGGTAGAGATAGCGCCGCCAGGTTGCGGAGAAGCGGGCATGGAAATCGAATGGCGCGAGCTCCGCCGACGTCACGACGATGGGGTTGGGTCTCAGGTGGAAGCTCAGCGCCCCCCGGACGCTTTCCGTCGTGTGCTGGCCTTCGAGGTCGAAGTGCGCCACCTGACCGCGCGCATGGACTCCGGCATCGGTGCGGCCCGCGCCCTGCACATGGACGCGCTCGCCGGAAAAGGCGCGCACTGCGTCCTCGAGCGCCGCCTGGATGGACGGCCCCGAGTCCTGCCGCTGCCATCCGATGAAAGGGCCGCCGTCATACTCGATCGTGATTCGATAGCGCGGCACGGATCACGGCCGAGTTTGCGGAAGGGGCACGACGGTGGGCGAAGGCAGCATGGCGCCATCGGGCAGGGGAAATCCGCGCAGGAATGCATCGGCCGCCTGGGCTGTCTTGCCGGGACGTTGCAGCCTCAGCAACTTCAAACCGCCAACGCCGCAAGCGACGACCGGCAAGCCGTCGCGTGCGACGGTGACGGTGCCGGCCTTGCCACCGGCCAAAGCCAGGGCCGCGCGATGAACCTTGATGCGTTCGCCGTCGTACTCGAACCACGTGCCCGGCCAAGGATGGAACGCGCGCACCTTGCGCTCCAACTCCGCCGCAGGCCGGTGCCAATCCAGGGCCCCTTCTTCCTTGCCGATCTTGTGGGCGTAGGTCACGCCCTCCTCCGGCTGGGGCACCGCCTCGATGGTGCGCTGCACGAGGCCGTCGAGTGCCGACACGACAAGGCGTGCACCGAGCGCCGACAGCCGATCATGCACCGTTTCGGCCGTGTCGGCCGAAGAGATCGGCGTGCGCTCCGCCAGCAGCATCGGGCCGGTATCCAGTCCCTCGTCCATGCGCATGATGGTGACGCCGGTTTCCTCGTCGCCCGCCAGGATGGCGCGATGAATGGGGGCGGCGCCGCGCCAGCGCGGCAAAAGGGAGCCATGGATGTTGATGCAGCCGAGCACCGGCGCCTCGAGGAAGCCGCGCGGCAGGATGTGCCCGTAGGAGACGACCACCGCGGCGTCCAGATCGAGCGCGCGAAAAGCGGCCGCTTCTTCCTCGCCCCTGAGGGTTCGAGGAGTGCGGACGGCCAGGCCGAGCGCAAGCGCCAGCTCGTGCACAGGAGTCCTCTGCTCGCGCTGGCCGCGGCCCGCCGGCTTGGGTGCGCGCGTATAGACGGCCACGACCTCGTGGCCGGCGTCGGCCAGGGCCTTGAGTGCCGGTACGGCGAAATCGGACGTGCCGAGAAACGCGAGCTTCATCGCGGCCTCTTATAGGCAGCGGCGGCGCGCTGAGCTAGGTATGCGCCCGCAATGGATTCCGACACCCCTTCCACCGGCAAGGGACCTGCCGCCAACCTCGCCGCGCGCCGTGCCGCTGGCCAGCTCCATGCCGACCCCGTGCAGGAGAGGATCGTCCGGCGCCTGCAGACCACCTACGATCAGCTGGTCGCACTGAACGTCCGACCCGCGCGGCGTGGTCTGCTGGGATGGCTCGGCCTTGGAGGCGCGGACAAGCCGTCGACCGGCCCGCACGGCCTCTATATCTGGGGGCCTGTCGGCCGGGGCAAGTCGATGCTCATGGACCTGTTCTACGCCGACGCTCCGATCACCCGGAAGCGGCGCGTGCACTTCCACGAGTTCATGCTCGAGGTGCACGACCGCCTGCATCGACGGCGCGAAGAGCTCGCTGCCAAGGGCGCGCCGCCGGAAG
This sequence comes from Enhydrobacter sp., assembly GCA_025808875.1. NCBI lineage: Bacteria > Pseudomonadati > Pseudomonadota > Alphaproteobacteria > Hyphomicrobiales > Enhydrobacter > Enhydrobacter sp. The sequence continues at coordinate 405,165 of CP075528.1, forward strand.
CCGATACGATCGTGCCGATTGCCAAGATGATCGCGCAAGAGACCCGGCTGCTCTGCTTCGACGAGTTCCAGGTCACCAACATCGCCGACGCGATGATCCTCGGCCGCTTCTTCGAGGTGCTGTTCGACGAGGGCGTCACGGTGATCTCGACGTCGAACCGCGCGCCCGACGACCTCTACAAGAACGGCTTGCAGCGCGACCGCTTCCTGCCGTTCATCGAATTGCTCAAGCAGCGCCTCGAGATCCTCGAGTTGGGCGGTGGCAAGGACTACCGCATGGACCGGTTGCGCAACCTCGACATGTTTCTCACGCCGCTCGGGCGATGGGCGGAGGCCAAGCTCGACGAAGCATTCCGCGCTTTGAGCGACGGCGCGGATGGCGAGCCGCGCGTTCTGCGCACGCAGGGCCGAGACGTGCACATTCCGCGTGCCGCACCCGGTGTCGCCATGGCGCACTATCTCGACTGGTGCGCCAGGCCGATGGGGGCCGCCGACTTCCTCTGCATCGCCGATCATTTCCATACGGTCATCGTGGCGGAAATCCCCAGGATGGGACCGGACAGCCAGGACAAGGCGTCCCGTTTCGTCACCATGATCGACACATTCTACGAAAAGAAAGTGAAGTTCATCTGCTCGGCGGCGGCGGCGCCGGCCGGCCTCTATGTCGAAGGCGACGGCGCTTTCGAGTTCCAGCGCACCGTGTCGCGCCTGATGGAAATGCAGAGTCCCGAGTACTTGGCGTTGGAGCACATCGCCTAATTGTGATTGTGGCCCCAAGAAGGGCCAGCCTAGGCTCCGCCTCGTCAACAATTCAGGGAGGCCTTGATGGACGGCGATCGCACGATTTTCCCCGACGACCACGGTCTGTCGCGACGCGGCGCAATGAAGGCGACTGCGACCGGCGCGGCGCTCGGCAGCGCGTTCGCGTTGTCGGTCCAGCCGGTACAAGCGCAGACCATGATCGTCACGCCGGCCGACGGTCTGACCGCGGGCGAGGTCAAGGTCAAGACCAAGGACGGCAAGGAGATGGCCGCGTACCGGGCCTATCCGGCTTCAGGCACGGGCTTTGGCACGATCCTGGTCATCCAGGAGATCTGGGGTGTGCATGCGCACATCGCCGACTTGTGCCGCCGCTTCGCCAAGGCGGGCTACTACGCCCTCGCGCCGGAGCTCTACTTCCGTCAAGGCGACCCGATGAAGATCCCCGAGATTCCGAAGCTGCTGAGCGAGATCGTCTCAAAGGTGCCGGACGCTCAGGTGATGGGCGATCTCGATTCCTGCGTCGCCTTCGCCAAGGGAGAAAGCAAGGCCGATACCGCCAAGCTCGGTGTCACCGGCTTCTGCTGGGGCGGCCGCATCACCTGGCTCTATGCCGCGCACAATCCCGGCCTGAAGGCGGGGGTCGCCTGGTATGGGCGCGTCGTCGGTGCGGCGTCTGAACTGACGCCCAAGCACCCGGTCGACCTGGCGAAGGATCTCAAGGCCCCGGTGCTGGGCCTCTACGGCGGCGCCGACACCGGCATTCCGAACGACACGGTCGACAAGATGCGCGCGGCGCTCAAGGAAGGCAGCGCTGCCGCGAAGAAGTCGGAGATTCACACCTATCCCGACATGCCGCACGCCTTCAACGCCGACTACCGTCCGTCCTACCGCAAGGAAGCGGCGGAAGACGGCTGGAAGCGTGCGCTGGCCTGGTTCAAAGAGCACGGCGTATCCTGAGGGGATGGTCGATACCACCCGCTTGACGACTCGGTCGGGCCTGACGTTCACGGTGGACGTAGCGGGCCCGGCCGACGGTCCGCTCATTCTTCTGCTCCACGGCTTTCCGGAATCGCGGCATAGCTGGCGCGCGGCACTGCCGGTGCTGGCAGGCGCCGGGTATCGTGCTGTGGCGCCGGACCAACGCGGCTATTCGGCGGGTGCACGCCCCGATCCGGCGGATCTTGCGAACTACGCATTCGACAGGCTGGTCGCCGATGCGATCGACATCGCCGCTGCGGCAGGTCACGACGACAGGCGCTTCCATCTCGTCGGCCACGATTGGGGCGGCCAGGTCTCGTGGGGCGTCGCCGCCGCGCATGCCCTGCGGCTTGCGTCGCTTACGGTGATGTCTCGGCCGCATCCGCAAGCGTTTCGACGAGCGCTCGAGAACCCCGACGGCAAGCAGAAGGATCGCTCCAAGCATCACCGTGCCTTCCTCGCCCCGGAGACCGGCAAGCTGCTGTTGGCGGACGACGCACGTCGGCTGCGCGAGGGTCTGTTTGGCCAGGGCGTGCCGGAGGCGGCGCTCGATGCGCATCTCTCGGTGCTGGGCACGCCCGAGGCCATCGAAGCGTCGCTCGCCTGGTACCGCGCCAACAAAGGCCTCGCCGCCGACATCGGGCAAATTCAGGTGCCGACGCTCTACATTTGGGGCGACGTCGACGCCACCGTCGGTCCCGAAGCGGCATATGGCACGAAGGAGTTCATCGGCGGTTCCTTCACCATGGAAGTGCTCGGGGGCGTCGGTCATTTCGTCATGGACCAGGCGGCCGAGCGTGCGACCGATCTGCTGCTCGCGCACCTCGGACGGCATCCCATCTGAGATGGGTTCAGGCAGGCCAGTCCGCATCGACGAGATCAATCGACCGCCACTTCTTGCCGCATGGGGGGAATCGCGCTACCACGCGCCGCCCTTGGGATAACGGAGAATTTCGCATGGCTCGCAAGAAGATCGCGCTGATCGGCGCGGGACAGATCGGCGGCACGCTGGCTTTGCTGGCAGGTCAGAAGGAATTGGGCGACATCGTCCTGTTCGACATTCCCGACGCCGAAGGCATCGCCAAGGGCAAGGCCTTGGACATCGCGCAGCTGTCGCCGGTCGCGGGCTTCGACGCGGGCTACTCGGGCTCCGCCAACTACAAGGACATCGCCGGCGCCGACGTCGTGATCGTGACCGCGGGCGTGCCGCGTAAGCCGGGCATGACCCGCGACGATCTGGTTGGCATCAACGCCAAGGTCATCAGCGCCGTCGGCAAGGGCATCAAGGAGAACGCACCCAACGCCTTCGTCATCGTCATCACCAATCCGCTCGACGCCATGGTCGGCCTCATGCAGGAGGTCACGGGCCTGCCGGCCAATCGTGTCGTCGGCATGGCCGGCGTGCTCGACAGCGCGCGCTTCCGCCTGTTCCTCGCCGAGGAGTTCGGTGTGTCGGTCGAGGATGTGACCGCCTTCGTCCTGGGCGGCCACGGCGACACGATGGTGCCGCTGGTCCGCTATTCGACCGTCGCCGGCGTCCCGCTGCCCGACCTCGTGCAGATGGGTTGGACCACGCAGGAGAAGCTCGACAAGATCGTCCAGCGCACGCGCGACGGCGGCGCCGAGATCGTCGGCCTGCTCAAGACGGGTTCGGCCTTCTATGCGCCGGCGGCGTCGGCCATCCAGATGGCGGAGTCCTATCTGCGCGACAAGAAGCGGGTGCTGCCATGCGCCGCCTTGCTGACCGGCCAGTATGGCGTGAAGGGCCTCTATATCGGCGTGCCCGTGGTGATCGGCAAAGGCGGCGTGGAAAAGATCGTCGAGGTGTCGTTCAACGCCGAGGAAAAGGCGATGTTCGACAAGTCGGTGGCCGCTGTGAAATCCCTCGTGGAGGCAACCAGGAAGATCGTCGCCGGGGGGTGAGTTCGACCTTCGTCGAATGACCGTTGAATGACCGAGTCCGGCGTTGCCAAGGGCGTGCGGCACCCATAAAGTGCCGCAACCATCAGTTAGTTGCAAATAAAAACTAATGGTGAGCGTGTGATTTTCGCTCACCGTCCCCGAGCCTCCGAGCGATAGGGCTTCATGAACATCCACGAGTATCAGGCCAAGGCATTGCTGGCCAAGTTCGCCGTCCCCCTGCTCAAGGGCGGCGTCGCCTATACCCGGGACGAAACAATCGACGTGGCCCGCAAGCTCGGCGCCCCCGTCACCGTCGTCAAAGCCCAGATCCATGCCGGCGGCCGGGGCAAGGGTCGATTCAAGAACGACCCCAATGGCAAAGGCGGTGTGCGCATCGCCAAGTCGATCGAAGAAGCGGGCGCGCATGCGGCAGCCATGCTCGGCCACGACCTGGTCACCAAGCAGACCGGCCCTGCCGGAAAGACCGTCAAACGCCTCTATGTCGAGGAAGGCTGCGACATCGAGCGCGAACTGTACCTCTCGCTGCTGGTCGACCGGGCGGCCGGCCGCGTCTCCGTCGTCGCCTCGACCGAGGGCGGCATGGACATCGAGACGGTGGCGCATGAGACGCCGGAGAAGATCGTCAAGCAGTCGATCGATCCGGCGAGCGGCCTTCAGGCCTTCCACGGCCGCAAGATCGCGTTCGCGCTTGGCCTCGGCGGCAAGCAGGTCGGCGACTTCGTCCACCTGCTCGAGAGCCTCTACAAGGCCTTCACGGAACTCGACAGCTCGCTGATCGAGATCAATCCGCTGGTGGTGACCGGCGCCGGCGAGGTCATCGCGCTCGATGCCAAGATGAATTTCGACGACAACGCACTCTATCGCCACAAGGATCTCGAGGCGCTGAGGGACGTCGACGAGGAGGATCCCGCCGAGACCGAGGCCGCCAGGTACGCGCTGAACTACGTCAAGCTCGATGGTCAGATCGGCTGCATGGTGAACGGCGCCGGGCTTGCCATGGCGACCATGGACATCATCAAGCTCTACGGCGCCGAGCCGGCGAATTTCCTCGACGTCGGCGGCGGCGCCACGAAGGAGCGCGTGACGGCGGCCTTCAAGATCATCCTCAAGGATCCCAACGTCGAGGGCATCCTGGTCAACATCTTCGGCGGCATCATGCGCTGCGATGTCATAGCCGAAGGCGTGGTCGCGGCGGCGCGCGAGGTCAATCTGCACGTGCCGCTGGTCGTCCGCCTGGAAGGCACCAACGTCGAGCTCGGCAAGAAGATCCTGAAGGAGTCCGGTCTCAAGATAACGTCGGCCGACCATCTCGCCGATGCCGCCGAGAAGATCGTCAAGGCGGTCAAGGAGAGCAACTGATGGCCGTTCTGGTCGACAAGAACACCAAGGTCATCTGCCAGGGCTTCACCGGCAGCCAGGGCACGTTCCATTCCGAGCAGGCGATCGCCTACGGCACCAGGATGGTGGGTGGCGTCACCCCGGGAAAGGGCGGCACCAAGCATCTCGACCTGCCAGTATTCGACACGGTGGCCCAGGCGGTTGCCGAGACCGGTGCAACGGCGAGCGTGATCTACGTGCCGGCCCCCTACGCGGCCGATTCGATCCTCGAAGCGGTCGACGCAGGGTTGCCACTGGTTGTCTGCATCACCGAAGGCATCCCCGTGCTCGACATGGTGAAGGTCAAGCGCGCCCTGACCGGCTCGAAGTCGCGGCTGATCGGACCCAACTGCCCCGGCGTCATCACGCCCGGTGAATGCAAGATCGGCATCATGCCGGGGCACATCCACAAGCGCGGCAGGATCGGCATCATCTCGCGTTCGGGGACGCTGACCTACGAGGCCGTCGCTCAGACGACGGCCGCCGGCCTCGGCCAGACCACCTGCATCGGCATCGGCGGCGATCCGGTGAACGGCACCAACTTCGTCGAGTGCCTGGAAATGCTGATCGCCGATCCGGAGACACAGGGGATTGTGATGATCGGCGAGATCGGCGGTGACGCCGAGGTCAAGGGCGCCGAGTTCGTCAAGGCGTCGAAGACCAGGAAGCCGGTGGTGGGATTCATCGCCGGTCGCACCGCACCGCCGGGACGTCGCATGGGCCATGCCGGCGCCGTCATTTCGGGCGGCCAGGACACGGCGGAGTTCAAGGTCCAGGCCATGCGATCGGCGGGCATCAGGGTCGCCGACTCGCCGGCCGCCCTGGGCGAGGAGATGCTTAAGGCGATGAAGGGCTGATCGACCCGATTCCTCCTCGCGACCGAGGAGGATGGCCGAGGAGTTTGGAGCCATGAAGGCAGAGCAGACATCGTTCCTGTTCGGCGCGAACGCGCCGTTCATCGAAGAGCTCTACGCGCGCTTCCTCGAGGATCCGAGCCGGGTCGACGCCGACTGGCGCACCTTCTTCGAGGCGCTGGCCGAGGAGCGGGGCGATGTGCTGGCGGAGGCCCGCGGTGCCTCCTGGGCGCCGCGCGGCGCGCGCGTCATCGACGTGCCCGACGCGGAGCTGCCGCGCGCTGCCGCCAATCGCAACTTGAAGGCCGGCAACGGTGCCGCCGCGCCTGCCATGCCAATGGCCGGTGCCGGCGAAGAGACGATCCGCGCGGCAGCGCACGACACGGCGCGCGCCCTGATGCTCATTCGCGCCTATCGCATTCGCGGTCATCTCGAGGCGGACCTCGACCCGCTGGGCTTGGTGCGTCAGGCGCCGCATCGGGAGCTCGATCCGGCCGCCTACGGATTCGGCGAGGCCGACTGGGATCGGCCGATTCTCATCTTCGGCTCGCTGGCGCTGGGCGATTCGGCAACCCTGCGCCAGATCATGGAGCGGCTGCGCAAGACCTATTGCGGCAAGATCGGCGTCGAGTTCATGCACATCTCCGATCCCGACCAGAAGGCGTGGATCCAGGAACGCATCGAGCACATCGAGAATCACACCGAATTCACCGTCGAGGGTCGCAAGGCGATCCTGCGGCGCGTGGTCGAGGCCGAGGGGCTGGAGCGCTATCTGCACGTCAAGTTCGTCGGCACCAAGCGCTTTGGCCTCGACGGCGGCGAATCGCTGATCCCGGCCATCGAGCAGATCCTCAAGCGAGGCGGTCAGCTCGGCGTGAAGGAAGTGATGATCGGCATGCCCCATCGCGGCCGCCTCAACACCCTCGTTCATGTCATGCACAAGAGCTACACGGCACTCTTTTCGGAATTCCAGGGTCGCTCTTCCCAGCCTGAGGAGATGCGCGGATCGGGCGACGTAAAGTACCATTTGGGCGCTTCCGCGGATCGCGAATTCGACGGCAACACCGTCCATCTGTCGCTGTCGCCGAACCCGTCGCATCTCGAGGCGGTCAATCCGGTGGTGCTCGGCAAGGCGCGCGCCAAGCAGGACCAGCGGCGCGACGCCGATCGCAGCCAGGTGATGGCGATCCTGATGCATGGCGATGCCGCCTTTGCCGGCCAGGGCTTGGTCGCCGAATCGCTCGATCTCAGCGATCTCGGCGGCTATCGCATCGGCGGCACCATCCACTTCGTGGTCAACAACCAGATCGGCTTCACCACGCTGCCGACCTACTCGCGCTCGGGGCCCTATTGTACGGAGGTCGCCAAGATCGTTCAGGCACCGATCCTGCACGTCAACGGCGACGACCCCGAGTCCGTCGTGCACTGCGCGCGAATCGCGACGGAGTTTCGCCAGCACTTCAAGCGCGACATCGTCATCGACATGTTCTGCTATCGGCGGCACGGCCACAACGAGTCGGACGAGCCGATGTTCACCCAGCCCCTGATGTACAAGGAGATCGGCGGCCACAAGACGGTGAAGGAAGTCTATGCCGGGCGGTTGCAGCAGGAAGGCGTCGTCGACGTCGGCGAAGTCGCCGGGATGGACGCGGAGCTGCGCGAGAAACTCGACACCGCACTGGAAGCGGCGACCAACTTCAAGCCCAACAAGGCCGATTGGCTCGAAGGCAAGTGGGCGGGCTTCACGGTCGCGCCGGGCGAGGAGGACCGCAAGGGCCAGACCGCCATCGATCTGGACCTGTTCAGGAAGGTCGGCATGGCGATCTCCGAGCCGCCGAAGAACTTCGATCTCAACCGCAAGATCGTTCGTCTCCAGCAGGAGAAGCGCAAGACCATCGATACGGGCCGCGACATCGACTGGGCGACCGGGGAGGCACTGGCCTTCGGTTCGCTGCTGGTCGAGGGGACGCCGGTGCGCCTCTCGGGACAGGATTCCGGTCGCGGCACCTTCTCGCAGCGCCATTCCGTGCTGGTCGACCAGAGCAACGAAGCCAAGTACGTCCCGTTGAACAATATCGGCGAGGGCCAGGCCCATCTCGAGGTGATCGACAGTCCGCTCTCGGAAGCCGGTGTGCTCGGCTTCGAGTACGGCTATTCGCTCGCCGAGCCCAATGCCCTGGTGCTCTGGGAAGCGCAGTTCGGCGACTTCGCCAATGGCGCGCAGGTCATCATCGACCAGTTCATCAGCTCCGCCGAAAGCAAGTGGCTGCGCATGTCGGGTCTGGTGATGCTGCTGCCGCATGGCTACGAGGGGCAGGGACCGGAGCACAGCTCGGCACGCCTCGAGCGTTACCTGCAGCTTTCCGGCGAAGACAATTGGCAGGTGATCGCGCCGACGACGCCGGCGAACTACTTTCACGCCCTGCGCCGGCAAATGCGCCGTACCTTCCGCAAGCCTCTGATTGTCATGACGCCGAAGTCCCTGTTGCGTCACAAGGATTGCGTGTCGACGGCGGCGGACTTCGGGCCGGGCTCGTCGTTCCGCCGCATCCTCGCCGAGACCGACGCGTTGGCCGACGACGGTGCGATCCGCCGCGTCGTGCTGTGCAGCGGCAAGGTCTATTTCGACCTGGTGGCGGAGCGGCGCAAGCGCAAGATCGACGACATCGCCATCATCCGTATCGAGCAGCTCTATCCTTTTCCCTTCACGCGGCTCGGCGTGCGGCTCTCGCAGTATCCCAATGCAGAGGTCGTGTGGTGCCAGGAGGAACCCGAGAACATGGGCGCCTGGCATTTCGTCGACCGGCGCATCGAGCGCGCCCTCGCGAGCCTCGACGTCAAGGCCAGGCGACCGGTCTATATCGGTCGGGCGGAGGCCGCCTCGCCGGCAACCGGCTCGGCGCGGACGCATTTGAAGGAACAGGCCGATCTGGTCGATCGTGCGCTGACGCTCTGAAGGAAGCAGGCCATGGCTGTCGAGATCAAGGTTCCCGCGCTCGGTGAATCGGTCACCGAGGCAACTGTTGCCAAATGGCTGGTCAAGGCGGGCGATCAGGTGAGCGTCGACCAGCCGCTGTGCGAACTCGAGACCGACAAGGTGACCGTCGAGGTCAATGCGACCGTCGCCGGAACCATCGTCGAGCTGGCGGTTGCGGAGGGGGCTTCGGTCCAGGTCGGAGGCGTGCTGTGCCACATCGAGGCAGGCGCTTCCGGAGCCGTGCGGCCTGCGGCGCCGCCACCCCCTGCGGCGGCGTCACCGCCGAAGGCCGCAACGCCAGCGCAACCGGCCAGCGCCTCCAATCTCGCCTCATCGGGTCCTGCCGTACGCAAGCTGGCCGAAGAGAAGACGGTGCCTGCAGCGGCGATCCAGCCTTCGGGCAAGGACGGCCGTGCCACCAAGGCGGACGTGATGGCCGCGATCTCGTCCATTGCGGCGCAATCCGCACCGCCACCGATCGCCAAGCCGGTGCCGACCGGCCCGCGCCCCCGCGCGGACCGTGAGGAACGGGTGAAGATGACGCGCCTGCGGCGCACCATCGCCAACCGTCTGAAGGAGGCGCAGAACACCGCTGCCATGCTCACCACCTTCAACGAGGTGGACATGACGAACGTCATGGCGCTGCGCGAGCGGCTGAAGGACGATTTCGAGAAGAAGCATGGTGCCCGCCTCGGGTTCATGTCCTTTTTCGTCAAGGCCTGTATCGTGGCGTTGAAGGAGCTGCCGTCGGTCAACGCCGAGATCGAGGACGACGATCTCGTCTACAAGAACTACTACGACATCGGCGTTGCCGTCGGCACGCCGCAGGGTCTCGTGGTGCCCGTCGTGCGCGACGCGAACGCGCTGTCGTTCGGCGATATCGAGAAGACGATCGGCGAGCTCGGGCGTAAGGCGCGCGACGGCAAGCTCACCATCGCCGACCTGACGGGCGGGACCTTCACCATCTCCAACGGCGGCGTCTACGGCTCGCTGATGTCGACGCCGATTCTCAACCCGCCGCAATCGGGCATTCTCGGTATGCACAAGATCCAGCAAAGGCCCATGGCGATGGGCGGCGACATCAAGCTGCGACCGATGATGTACCTCGCTCTGTCGTACGATCATCGCATCATCGACGGTCGTGAGGCCGTCACCTTCCTGGTGCGGGTCAAGGAGTGTATCGAGGATCCCGAGCGTCTGCTGCTGGGGATCTGACGATGGCCGATGCATTCGATCTCGTCGTGATCGGCGCCGGACCGGGCGGCTACGTCGCGGCGATCCGCGCCGCCCAGCTCGGCATGAAGGTGGCCGTCGTGGAGAAGCGTGCCACGCTCGGCGGCACCTGCCTCAATGTCGGCTGCATCCCGTCGAAAGCGCTGCTGCAGTCCTCTCACTTGTTCGAGGAGGCGGCACACGACCTGATGCAGCACGGCATCAAGGTCGGGACACCATCACTCGACTTCGCGCAGATGATGAAGCGCAAGACCGAGGTGGTCGGTGCCACGACCAAGGGCATCGAGTTCCTGTTCAAGAAGAACAAGATCGCCTCCTATCGCGGCATCGGCCGCATCGAGGCGGTCGATTCCGTCGCGGTCGTCAGCGACGACGGTGCCGTCACGGAAATGTTGTCGGCGAAGAACGTCCTGATCGCGTCAGGCTCGGAAGTGACGCCGCTGCCGGGAGTGGCGATCGACGAGAAGCGGATCGTGTCTTCTACCGGTGCGCTCGAGCTCGCGGAGGTGCCCAAGCGACTGGTCGTGGTCGGCGCCGGTATCATCGGCCTGGAGCTGGGCTCGGTCTGGCGTCGGCTCGGGTCGGATGTCACGGTCGTCGAGTTCCTCGACCGCATCGCGCCGGGCATTGATGACGAAGTGACGAGGCACTTCCAGCGCGCCCTGCAGAAGCAGGGGCTGAAGTTCAAGATGGGCTCGAAGGTCACCGGGGCCGAGTCGGGCGATTCCGGCGTGACCTTGACGATCGAGCCCGCGAAAGGTGGTGCCGCCGAGACCGTCGACAGCGACGTCGTTCTCGTCTGCATCGGGCGACGGCCGCATGTCGAAGGCCTCGGCCTCGACAAGGTTGGCGTGAAGCTCTCGGCGCGCGGCCGCATCGAGGTGGACCACCAGTTCCGGACCTCGGTGCCCGGCATCCATGCCATCGGCGACGTCATCGACGGTCCCATGCTGGCCCACAAGGCGAGTGAGGATGGAGTCGCCTGCGTGGAGACCATTGCCGGCCAGAAGGGACACGTGAACTGGGATCTCGTTCCATCGGTCGTCTATACTCAGCCGGAGGTGGCGTGGACCGGCAAAACCGAGGAACAGCTCAAGGCCGCAGGCGTTGCCTACAAGATCGGCAAGTACCCCTTTACCGCCGATCCGCGCAGTCGCGCCAACGGCCGCACCGAGGGCTTCGTGAAGGTGCTGGCAGACAAGGCGACGGACGAGGTTCTGGGCGTGCACATCATCGGTGCGGAAGCCGGCACCATGATAGCCGAAGCGGTTCTCGCCATGGAGTTCAGGGCGTCGGCCGAGGACATCGGCCGTGTCTGCCATGCCCATCCCACCGTCAGTGAGGCGCTGAAGGAGGCGGCGCTGGCGGCGTGGGAAAGGCCGATCCATCTGTGAGCCGCCGGAGGCGGTAGCCAATGCGCAAGCCGCTGATGGCGTTGGCGATCGCCGGTTGCCTGGCGATGTCGGTGATCGGCGGATTGCTGCCCTTCCTGCAGGGCTGGATCTTCTTCATCATCGCGCTCTATCTGTTCGCGACCGAGTTCCGAACGGGCCGGCTGTGGGTCAAGGGCGCGCGGCGGCGCTGGCCGTTCGTCAATCGCTGGATCATGCGGGCACGCGACCATCGTTGGGCGCCGAGTCACCTCAAGGAGTTCGAGGACCTGACCGATCCATGGAAGTGACGCGGACGATCGTTGGTATTGTTCTGCTGCTGGCCTGCCTGTCGCCGGCAGTGGCCCAGCAGAACGTTCGCGTCCGCGCCGACCTGGCCGAGCGAAGGATCGACATTCCCGCTCAATTGTATCGGCCTGCGGGACAGGAGCGAGTACCCGTCGTGGCGATCTTTCACGGCTGTGGTGGACCGGGCATGAACAATGCGCGGATGGCCGGGCTTCTGCGCGACTGGGGTTACGGCGCGCTGGTGGTCGACAGCTTCTCTTCCCGAGGCATCAAGGATGCCTGCGGTCGGAACTGGCCGTCGCAGGCGGACGCGGAGAAGCGTGCCCTCGACATCGATGCCACGCGGCAATGGCTCGAGGACCAATCCTTCGCCGATGCCACGCGGCTCGCCGTCATGGGCTACTCCTATGGCGGAGGTGTCGCGATGTTGCGGGCCTTCGCCGCCGGGCCACCGGTGCGCGATCTCCCGGCCTGGCGCGCCTCCATCCTGGTCTATCCCGATTGCGCACTGGCGGATGCACTGGGATCGCACCTTTGGCCGCGTCAGCCGACCCTGTTCGCCCTGGCCGAGCTCGACGACTGGACGCCGATCGGGCAGTGCCAGGCCGTGTTGGGCCGCGTGACCGCAGATCGCGGCTTGATCGAGGTCAAGATTTACGAAGGCGCGCATCACAGTTTCGATGCGCTTGGACTTCCGGTGCGCTATTTGTCGGGGGCAGGCAACCGCAGCAAGCCCGGTGGTTGCTGTGGTGCGCACTACGGTGCCCACGAGCCCTCCTGGAGGCGGTTCGTGGTCGACGTGCAAGCGTTCCTGACCGAGGCGTTCAAGCCATAGCGCGGGCCGCGGTTGGGGGCCGCATGCGAGCCAGGTATTCACTCGGCGGGTTGATCGCCGTCCCGTTGCTTGTCGCGTTCGATGGCTTGGCGCAGGATGGCGCGCAGATCCCCACATCGCCCGCGATTCCGGGCCAGGCTTCGCCATCGTCGGACATGCGCCACGTCGGCAGGGTCCATGACAGGCTGCGCGCGAGCAAGGCGCGCGCGGGACAGACACTCGAGCAGCAGGTCGACAACGCGGTCACGCGGTACGAGCGCGCGAAGAAGCAGATCGAGGACGTGATGGGCCTTTCCTTCACCATGACTGCGTCGGGCACCGGCCAGTGGGGGACGCCGGATGGCGGCTACGGTGCCGTCCAGGGCCTGTTCACCCCGTCGATCCACTGGAAGGTCCACGAGGGCCGGATCGGCACGGGATCGTTCCAGTTCGCCTACAACGCGCCCCAATACTGGTCGGGTGCCACCGGCGCCAGCCTGCAGGGTCGCCTCAACCTCAACAGCGCGATCAACGACTTCCCGACAAGTGCACCGTCCTATAGCCAGCTCAGCTACACGCATGCACTGCCGGGCAATTGGTTCGCCCTGACCATCGGGCAGTTTCCCTTTGCCAACTTCGATGGCAATGCCTACGCCAACGATCAGCAGGTCAATTTCCTCGGCTACTCGCTGGCGCAGAACGGCAGCCAGAACTACTCGACAGGCAGCCTCGGCGCCTACGTGCAGGTCGGCCCGGTCGCCCACGTGACTTTTGCCGCGGGTTTCCAGGACGCCAACAACGTTGCTGCCAATTACATCCTGTTCGATACGGTCGGACGAGGCCAGTACGCCTGGTTCGGCTATCTCGCCTGGTCGCCGACTGTTCCCGCGTTCGGTCAGGGGGAGTATTCGCTGCTGTACTACAATCTGCCGAGCGTCACGGCTCAACCTCAAGCCGGTTCCGGCCTGTCGTTCAGCGCGTCCCAGCCGATCGGCCCGCACTGGGGCGTTTTCGTGCGGGCCAACACGGCGTGGAACTCCAGCTGGTACATCCAGTCGTCCATCGCCGGCGGCGCAGTCTACAACGATCCGCTCGGCCGGGATCCGCTCGACCAGATCGGCCTGGGCTTTGCCTGGAATCGCACAAACCAGGCACTCTATGGCGGAACCTTCGCGCGCCCCAGCGAGACCATGATCGAACTCTACTGGGCCTGGACGGTCTTCCGGCGCCTGCAGATCACGCCCGACGTGCAGCTCTACTTTCAGCCGGCATTGACGCCCGCTCAGCAGCTCGCGGCGGTATTCTCGATTCGGGTGGCGGCGCTGTTCTAGCCGTGCGCGTATAGTATCGGCGGCAGGGGGAGAGACGATGGCCGACGCGACCTCGGTACACGGACGTGGAGCGATGCGGATGCTCAGCGTCGCGGCGCTCGGCATCGGTTCGATGGTGGGTGCCGGCATCTTCGCACTGCTCGGCCAAGCTGCCCTGATGACCGGCAGCGACGTCTATCTTTCCTTTGCGATCGGTGGCGTCATCGCGTTGCTGTCGGGATACTCCTACTCCCGCCTCGCCGCGCGCTATCCGAGTTCGGGCGGCATCCTGGACTATTTCGATCGTGCCTTTTCGTCGAAGGTGACGGCTGGCGGTCTGTCCATTCTCTATCTGGTGACCCAGATCGTCTCGATCGCGATGATCGCCAAGACCTTCGGGGCCTATACTGACCGGCTGTTGATCGGCGACGCGTCGGAGCCGCATGTCGCCAATGCATTCGCTTCAGGCATTGTCATTTTTCTGGTTGTGGTCAACATGATCGGCTCCGGCACGGTCGGGCGAATCGAGGAGCTCCTCGTTGCCGCCAAGCTGATCATCCTGGCGATCCTGCTGCTGGCCGGCGTGCCGAGCATCGATCCCGCGATGGTGACGGCCGGTCCGACCGTCAGTCCTGCCACGTTGTTCGCCAGTGTGGGCCTGACGTTCTTCGCCTATGCAGGCTACGGGATGATGACCAACGCGGCAGGGCACGTCGCTCGGCCCGAGGTGACCATTCCGCGCGCCATCTTTCTCGCGATCGGCACGGTGATCGTGCTCTATATCGGCCTGTCGGTCGTCGTGCTCGGCAACATCTCGCAGGCGGATCTCGCGCGGTTCGCCAGTACGGCCGTTGCGCAGGCGGCTCAGCCGGTGCTGGGCAACGTGGGATTCGTTCTCGTGTCGATTGGCGCCTTGTTCGCGACGTCGTCGGCAATCACGGCCGCCCTTTTTTGCGTGCTCGAGATCTCGAGAGGCCTGGCTGCCAAGGGACAGTTGCCCGCCGTCTTCGAGCAGCCGTCGTGGCGGCACGGGACGCGGGGCCTGCTGTGGGTGGCTGGGGCCATTCTGGTCATGGTGAATGTATTCGATCTGGGTTCGATCGCTCAGGTTGCCGGCGCGACCTTCCTCATTTCATACCTCGGCGTGTTCGCGGCGCATTGGCGACTTCATTCGGAAGTCGGCGGCTCACGCCTCGTTATCGTGGTGGGCACGGCGCTGATGACCGTCGTGTTGGCCGCTTTTGCCGTCAGCCTGTGGTCCACACAGCCCTCGGCGATCGCCTTCACGGTGCTCGCCGTTCTCGGCAGCCTCGCCGTCGAGTGGCTGGTGCAGCGGCGACGACGCACGACCTGAGCGTTTCGCGCTATCGCACCTTGGCTCTCGGGTGGGCGGTGCGGTAGACGGCGCTCAGGCGGGCCGCATCGACGTCCGTGTAGCGTTGCGTCGTCGACAGCGAGGCGTGGCCGAGGAGTTCCTGGATCGTTCTGAGATCGCCGCCCGCGCCCAGCAGGTGCGTGGCGAAGGAGTGACGCAGGGCGTGCGGTGTCACTGTCTCCGGCAGGCCGAGAGCGCGCCGTAGATCGCGCACGCGCTTCTGCACAATGGCGGGATCGAGAGGACCGCCGCGCGCGCCGAGGAAGAAGGCATCGCGTGGCCCGAGCGCACCCATGAAGGGGCAGGCGTCGCGATAGGCATGGAGCGCCTCGAGGGCCTGCGGCAGTAGTGGCACCAATCGCGTCTTGTTGCCTTTGCCGGTGATGCCGAGGACGTCCTGGCGGCTCGCCAGCAAGCCATCGACAGCGCCCCTGGTGAGCCCCAGGGCTTCGCCGATACGCAGGCCCGCACCGTAGAGCAGCATCAACACGGCGCCGTCGCGCAAGTCGATCCAGGCGGGGCGTTCCTGTTCGGAGCCGGCATCGAGCAGATCCTCGGCGTCACGCTCGCTGAGCGCCTTGGGCACCGAACGCGGCAGTTTCGGCGTCTTGATCGCGGTGATGCTGGCATTGTGCGCCAGCCCGCGCTTGTCCAGGAATCGAAAGAACGAGCGAACCGAGGAAAAGGAACGCGCCGTCGAGGTGCGCGCCAACCCCTGGCTGGCTCGCTCGGCCAACCAAGCGCGGAACTCCGCGGGTTTCAGCCCGGCGAGCGCCTGAAGCGTCGGCTTCTCGCCGAGATAGGTCGTCATGAAGGACAGGAACGAGTCGACGTCATGCTCGTAGGCGACGAGCGTGTGCACCGACAACCGCCGCTCGCTTTTCAACCAGTCGCGCCACGCCGCGCGGGCGGCGTCGAGGGTCATGACTATTCCGGCAAGTCGAGCCAGGCGCGGATGGTGTTTTCCAGCACCTTGGCCAGAAAGAACAGGAGTTCGGTCGATTGCTCCGGCCCGAAAGCGGTCGGATCGCGCGAGCCGAAGCACATCACGCCGTCGGGCGAGCCCGAGGAGACACGCAACCGCATCAGCACGTCGGACTGCACGAAGCGCGAGACTTCGCCGAAGAACGCGTCCTCGCCGACGATGCTGGAACGCAGCCGGGCGTGCTTCTCCGGGCCGATTGCGGCGTCGATCGCTCCCGGGGCCAGCACATAGACGCCGCGCACCGGCACGCGCTTGGGGGCGTCGGCATTGGCCTCGATGGCCAGCGTGATGAAGTCGACATCCAGCAACTCCGGCAGCTCGTGCGTGACGACATGGATCATCTTCTCGAAAGTCGTCGCCTGGATGATGCTGATGACGGCCGCCTGGATGCGATTCTGGACGATCTGGTTCTGCTTGGAATTGGCGATGATCTCGGTGCGCTCGCTCTTCAGCCGGTCGATCTCGCTGCGCAGACGCTTGAGGATCGCCTGCTGCATGTCGATCACGCCGGGGCCGCGGCTCTGGATCGGTGCCGCAAGTCCCGATGCGAGGTCGGCGTGTTTCTCGAAGAAGTCGGGATGGGCTTTGAGATAGGCGACGACGTCCTCGGCGGTGATCAACTTGACCTGCCGGCCCGAGCCATCGGGCGCCGTGACCGTGCCGTCGCCGCTCATAGGATCGACTGCCCTGTCTTGGCCCAGTCGTCGAGGAAGGCCTTCAGCCCGTTGTCCGTCAGAGCGTGCTTGAAGAGCTGACGCAGCACGCCGGGCGGCACGGTGGCGACGTGAGCGCCGAGCTTGGCAGCCTGGATGACATGCTGGCTGTGGCGCACCGAGGCGACCAGCACCTCCGTCCGGAAGTTCGGATACTGGCGATAGATGGTCATGATCTCGGCGATGAGATGCATGCCGTCCTGGCCGATGTCGTCGAGACGGCCGACGAAGGGCGAGATGAAGCTGGCGCCCGCCTTGGCGGCGAGGAGCGCCTGCGCCGCCGAGAAGCAGAGCGTGACATTGACCATCGTGCCCTCGGCGGCGAGAGTCTTGCAGGTCTTGAGGCCGTCGGGCGTGAGCGGCACCTTGACCGCCACGTTGCGGGCGAGCTTGGCGAGCTTGCGGCCTTCCTCCAGCATGGTCTTGTGGTCGGTCGCGACAGTCTCGGCGCTGACCGGGCCGGGCACGATGGCGCAGATCTCCTTGATCACGTCGAACATCGGGCGGCCCGCTTTCATGATCAGGGAGGGGTTGGTCGTCACCCCGTCGAGCAACCCGGAAGCCGCGAGATCCTTGATCTCGGCGACGTCGGCGGTATCGACGAAGAACTTCATATAAACTACCCCAATGCCCAGTGGTTCTGAGGGACGCGCCACCGCAATTTCTAGCAGACCGAGCCCGGGTCGTGGGGCCTGAATCGGTGGAAAACGTCGCGACGGGCGAAGCCGTCCCCACGGTGCGGGTGCTGCTGCCGCTGCCGCTGGCCGACGCCTACGACTACAGTGTCCCGGAAGGCATCGCAGTTGCGCCCGGCGATTTCGTCGTCGTGCCCCTTGGCAAGCGCGAAACGGTCGGGGTGGTGTGGGGGCAGGGGTCGGGCGAGGTGCCGCGCGCCAAGCTGCGCGACATCGCCGATCTCCTGCCGGCGCCGGCGATGGCCGAGCCGTTGCGCCGCTTCATCGACTGGGTCGCGGCCTATACGCTCACGCCTCCCGGCGCGGTGCTGCGCATGGCGATGAGCGCGCCGGCTGCCCTCGAGGCACCTCGGACTGAACTGGTGTACCGCGCTGCTGCCGGGGCGGGAGACGACGCGCTGACGATCACGGCGGCACGCAGCCGGGTGCTCGCTGCGCTGAGGGACGGCCCTGCCATGCCGGCGGCCGAGCTCGCCCATGTCGCTGGCGTCGGCTCGTCTGTGATCAAGACGATGGCCACGGTCGGCCTGCTCGATGCCGTCGAGCGCACGGTGCGGCGTTCTTTTCCACTACCCGACGGTGAGCGCGACGGTCACGCGCTTTCGCCGGAACAGTCGGTCGCCGCCGCGGCGCTGGTCGGGAAAGTCTCTGCACGGGCCTTCTCCGCCACCCTGCTCGATGGCGTGCCCGGATCGGGCAAGACGGAGGTTTATTTCGAGGCGATCGCTGCAGCCGTGAAGGCCGGGCGGCAGGTCCTGGTGCTGCTGCCGGAGATCGCGCTCACGGCGCAATGGCTCAAGCGCTTCGAGGATCGCTTCGGCTGCGCGCCGGCGTCGTGGCATTCGGGATTGACCGGCCTCGAGCGGCGCGAGACGTGGCGTGCCATTGCCGAGGGCAGGGTGCCGGTCGTGGTCGGTGCGCGGTCGGCGCTGTTCCTGCCCTTTGCCGAGCTCGGTCTCATCGTCGTCGATGAGGAGCACGACGGTTCCTTCAAGCAGGAGGACGGCGTCACCTACAACGCGCGCGACATGGCGGTGGTGCGCGCCCGCCTCGTTGCGGCACCGATCGTGCTCGCCTCGGCGACTCCTTCGCTCGAGAGCATCGTCAATGTCGCGTCGGGCCGCTATGGCGCGCTCCACCTGCCCGACCGGCACGGCGGCCGAAGGCTCGCGGCGTTGTCCGCCATCGACTTGCGGCGGCATCAACCGGCGCGCGGACATTGGCTGTCGCCGCCAGTCGTCGAGGTGATGCGTCAGACGCTCGCGGCGAAGGAACAGGTGTTGTTGTTCCTCAATCGCCGCGGCTACGCGCCGATCACCCTGTGTCGCGGCTGCGGACACGGCATCGAGTGTCCGCAATGCTCCGCTTGGCTGGTCGAACATCGCTTCCGGCGCACGCTGGTCTGCCATCACTGCGGTTACAGCGAACCGCCGGCCCATGCCTGCAAGCATTGCGGCGCGGTCGACCAGTTCGTCGCCTGCGGACCGGGCGTGGAGCGGCTGGCGGAGGAAGCCCTGCAACTCTTCCCCGAAGCGCGCATCGAACTCTTCACCTCGGACACGCTCGCCAGTCGCAACGCGGCGACCGAGGCGATCGAGCGCATGGAGCGGGGCGAGATCGACATCCTCATCGGGACGCAGATGGCGGCGAAAGGGCATCACTTCCCGAGTCTCACGCTGGTCGTGGTCGTCGACGCCGATCTCGGCCTCAATGGCGGCGATCTGCGCGCCGCCGAGCGAACCTTCCAGCTCCTCTATCAGGTCGCGGGCCGTGCCGGTCGCGAGGAACGGCCGGGCCGTGCCCTGGTGCAAACCCATCAACCCGAGCACGCCGTGATGCAGGCGTTGGTCTCCGGCGATCGCGACCGCTTCGTTGCCACCGAGCTGGCGGATCGCCAGGCGGCCGGAATGCCTCCCTACGGCCGCCTCGCCTCCCTGATCGTCTCGGGGCCGGAAGCCGCCGCGGTCGACAACGTCTGCCGGGCGATCGCGCGCCGCGCGCCGCATGAATCCGGGGTCACGGTGCTGGGGCCGTCGACTGCGCCGCTCGCCCTGTTGCGCGGCCGACATCGCCGGCGCTTTCTCCTCAAGACCACGCGCGATATCGCGGTCCAGCCGGTGCTCCGGCGCTGGCTTTCGGAGGTCGCATTGCCCGGCTCAGTGCGCCTGCAAGTGGACGTCGATCCCTATTCCTTCATGTGACGATCCGCGCTGAAAAACCGCGGTAATACAGGCCCTTGGCATCCTTGCGCGGTGGAAGGGCGCATGGTAGCAACGCGCGCCTTTTTCCGGAGTGGGGCACCAGCATCTTCCGGAAAAAGATTCGGGGATTCAACGGCTTGCCAGCCCGCGACGCGGTATGGGAGAGGCTTTCGACGTGTCAACTTCCGCCACATCAGGCGTCGCCGGACGCTATGCCAGTGCCCTCTTCGAGCTGGCGGATGAAGCCAAGTCGCTCGACCAGGTCGCCAACGACCTCACCACTTTCCGCCGTCTCGTCGTCGAGAGCGCCGACCTCGCCCGCCTGATCGCGAGCCCCGTCATTGCGCGCGATCAGCAAGGCAAGGCGCTGCTCGCCGTGCTCGACGCGGCGGGTATCGCCGGCCTCACGCGCAGCTTCATCGGCACCGTCGCCGCCAACGGCCGCTCCCGCGATCTGCCGGCGATGGCCGCAGCCTTCCTCGCCGAGCTGGCGCGCCGGCGCGGCGAGACGACGGCGCAGGTCACGTCCGCCGTTCCGCTCACGCCGGCCCAGGTGCAGCAGCTCACCGACACGCTGCGCGGCGTTCTGGGCGGCGCCAAGGTTTCCATCGACGCGCGCGTCGAGCCCGACATTCTCGGCGGCCTCGTCGTCAAGGTCGGCTCGCGCCTGTTCGATTCGTCCATCCGCAGCAAGCTCGCCCGCCTGCAGCTTGCCATGAAGGGAGTTGCCTAAATGGATATCCGTGCCGCCGAAATCTCTGCCATCCTCAAGCAGCAGATCGCCAATTTCGGCACCGAAGCCGAAGTCGCCGAAGTCGGCCAGGTCCTCTCGGTGGGTGACGGCATCGCCCGCGTCTACGGCCTCGACAGCGTCAAGGCCGGCGAGATGGTCGAGTTTCCCGGCGGCATCAAGGGCATGGCGCTGAACCTCGAGCGCGACAATGTCGGCGTCGTCATCTTCGGCGACGACCGCACCATCAAGGAAGGCGACACCGTCAAGCGCACCGGCGCCATCGTCGATGTGCCGGTCGGCAAGGGTCTGCTGGGCCGCGTGGTCGACGGTCTCGGCAATCCGATCGACGGCAAGGGCCCGATCGCGGCGACCGAGCGCCGCCTCGTCGAGCTGAAGGCCCCGGGCATCATTCCGCGCAAGTCGGTGAACGAGCCGATGCAGACCGGCCTCAAGGCGCTCGACTCGCTGGTCCCCGTCGGCCGCGGCCAGCGCGAGCTGATCATCGGTGATCGCCAGACCGGCAAGACCGCCGTTGCCATCGACACCTTCATCAACCAGAAGCCGATCAACACGGGCACCGACGAGAGCCGCAAGCTCTACTGCGTCTACGTCGCCATCGGCCAGAAGCGCTCGACCGTGGCGCAGATCGTCAAGACCCTCGAGGACAACGGCGCGATGGAATATTCCATCGTCGTCGCCGCTACCGCCTCGGATCCGGCTCCCATGCAGTTCCTCGCGCCCTATGCCGGCTGCGCGATGGGCGAGTATTTCCGCGACAACGGCATGCACGCCGTGATCGTGTACGACGACCTTTCCAAGCAGGCCGTCGCCTACCGCCAGATGTCGCTGCTGCTGCGCCGTCCGCCCGGCCGCGAAGCGTATCCCGGCGACGTCTTCTATCTGCACTCGCGCCTGCTCGAGCGCGCCGCCAAGCTGAACGAGAAGAACGGCTCGGGCTCGCTGACGGCGCTGCCGGTCATCGAGACGCAGGCCGGCGACGTGTCGGCCTACATCCCGACCAACGTGATCTCGATCACCGACGGTCAGATCTTCCTCGAGACCGAGCTGTTCTATCAGGGTATCCGCCCGGCGATTAACGTCGGCCTGTCGGTGAGCCGCGTCGGGTCAGCCGCCCAGATCAAGGCGATGAAGCAGGTCGCCGGCACGATGAAGCTGGAGCTCGCGCAGTATCGCGAGATGGCGGCCTTCGCGCAGTTCGCCTCCGACCTCGATGCCGCGACGCAGCGCCTGCTGGCGCGCGGCCAGCGCCTGACCGAGCTCCTGAAGCAGGGTCAGTACCAGCCGATGCCGGTCGAGGAGCAGGTCGCCTCGATCTACGCCGGCACCCGTGGCTACCTCGACGGCCTGCCGGTCGGTCGCGTCGGCGAATACGAGCGTACGATGCTCGATGCGCTGCGCGCCGAGGGTTCGATCCTGGCCGCGATCCGCGACAAGCGCGAGATCGTCAAGGAGACCGACGACAAGCTGAAGGCGTTCCTCGCCGACTTCACCAAGAAGTTCGCCTGACCGCCGATGCCCAGCCTCAAGTCCTACCGGCTGCGGATCCGAAGCGTCCAGTCGACGCAGAAGATCACCAAGGCCATGAAGATGGTGGCAGCGGCCAAGCTGCGCCGCGCCCAGGAGCAGGCCATGGCAGCCCGCCCCTATGCGGAGGCCATGGACAAGGTCATGGCCACGCTCGCCTCGAGCTTCAAGGGTGGCACCGGGCCCAGGTTGCTCGCCGGCACCGGGTCCGACAAGGTTCAACTCCTGATCGTCGCCACCGCCGACCGCGGCCTGTGCGGTGCCTTCAACAGCTCTATCGTGCGCGAGGCGCGCCGCACCATCCGCATGCTGCTCGACCAGGGCAAGACGGTGAAGGTGCTCGCAGTCGGCCGCAAGGCGCGCGACCAGCTGCGCCGCGACTATGGCGGCCTGATCGTCGAGACCATCACCGATCTCGGCCGGCCCAGGCTTTCCTTCGCCGACGCCCAGAAGGTGGCGGGCCGCGTCACCGAGATGTTCGAGAAGGGCGAGTTCGACGTCGCCACGGTGGTCTTCAATCGCTTCAAGTCGGCGATGACCCAGATCGTCACCGTGCAGCAGCTCATCCCACCGCCGGCGCCCGACGCCGCGGCGGCGCCCGCCACGTCGGGCGGGGCGGTCTACGAATTCGAGCCCGACGAGGGCGAGATCCTCGCCGACCTGCTGCCGCGCAACCTGACGGTCCAGATCTTCCGCGCGCTGCTGGAGAATGCCGCGAGCTTCTACGGCTCGCAGATGACGGCGATGGACAACGCCTCGCGCAACGCCGGCGACGTGATCAAGAAACTGACCCTGCAGATGAACCGCTCGCGTCAGGCCTCGATCACGAAGGAACTCATCGAGATCATCTCCGGCGCCGAAGCCGTCTAGAGTTACGAAAGGGACACCACCATGGCTTCCAACAACACCGGCACGATCACCCAGATCACGGGCGC
Organism: Enhydrobacter sp.; assembly: GCA_025808875.1. NCBI lineage: Bacteria > Pseudomonadati > Pseudomonadota > Alphaproteobacteria > Hyphomicrobiales > Enhydrobacter > Enhydrobacter sp. Next base: position 428,253 of record CP075528.1, read on the forward strand.
GGTCGTCGACGTTCGTTTCGAGGGTGAATTGCCGAACATCCTGAACGCGCTGAACGTCGATGCCGACGGCCGCAAGCTGGTGCTCGAAGTCGCCCAGCACCTGGGCGAGTCGGAGGTTCGCACGATCGCGATGGACACGACCGACGGCCTGGTCCGAGGCACCAAGGCCGTCGACACGGGCGGCCCGATCGCCATGCCGGTCGGCCCCGAGACGCTCGGCCGCATCCTCAACGTCATCGGCGAACCGGTGGACGAGCGCGGTCCGGTCAACGCCAAGAGCACCCTGCCGATCCACCGCTCCGCACCGGAGTTCGTCGAGCAGTCGACGGAAGCGCAGATCCTGGTGACGGGCATCAAGGTCATCGACCTGCTGGCGCCCTACGCCAAGGGCGGCAAGATCGGCTTGTTCGGCGGCGCCGGCGTCGGCAAGACCGTGACGATCATGGAGCTGATCAACAACGTCGCGAAGGCGCACGGCGGCGTCTCGGTGTTCGCCGGCGTTGGCGAGCGCACCCGCGAGGGCAACGACCTCTATCACGAGATGATCGAAGGCAACGTCATCAAGCTCGACGGCCCGGGCTCGAAGGTGGCCCTGGTGTACGGCCAGATGAACGAGCCGCCGGGCGCCCGCTCGCGCGTCGCGCTGTCGGGCCTGACGGTAGCGGAATACTTCCGCGACGCCGAGGGCCAGGACGTGCTGTTCTTCGTCGACAATATCTTCCGCTTCACCCAGGCCGGCTCGGAAGTGTCGGCGCTGCTCGGCCGCATCCCGTCGGCGGTGGGCTATCAGCCGACGCTGTCGACCGACATGGGCGCCCTGCAGGAGCGCATCACCTCGACCAAGAAGGGCTCGATCACCTCGGTGCAGGCGATCTACGTGCCGGCCGACGACTTGACCGATCCGGCGCCTGCCACCTCGTTCGCGCATCTGGATGCGACCACGGTGTTGAGCCGCTCGATCGCCGAGATGGCGATTTTCCCGGCGGTCGACCCGCTCGACTCGACCTCGCGCATGCTCGATCCGCGCGTCGTCGGCCAGGAGCACTATGACGTCGCCCGCTCGGTCCAGCGCGTGCTGCAGCAGTACAAGTCGCTGCAGGACATTATCGCCATCCTGGGCATGGACGAGCTGTCGGAAGAGGACAAGCTGGTGGTGGCCCGCGCCCGCAAGATCCAGCGCTTCCTCAGCCAGCCGTTCCACGTCGCCGAGGTCTTCACCGGCACGCCGGGCGTCTTCGTGAAGCTTGAGGACACGATCAAGGCGTTCAAGGGTATCGTCGCCGGCGAATACGACGACCTGCCCGAGCCGGCTTTCTACATGGTCGGCACGATCGACGAGGCGATCGGCAAGGCCAAGAAGCTCGCGGCCGAGGCGGCCTGAGAACATGGCCAAGGTCGCTTTTCGCCTGGTCATGCCGGAGCGCGAGTTGCTCGACACCGAGGCGGACATGGTCGTGGTGCCGGGCAGCGAAGGCGATTTCGGCGTCCTGCGCGGCCACGCCCCTCTCATCTCGACCATCCGGCCGGGAGTGCTCGAGGTCATCCAGGACAACAAGGTCGAACGGCGCTTCATCATCGTCGGTGGCTTCGCCGAGGTGACGCCGGAGCGCTGCACCGTCCTTGCCGACGAAGCGCTGCCGTTCGAGGAGGTCACAGCCGAGCAGCTCGCCGACCGCGAGCGCGCCGCCGAGCGCGACCTGTCGGATGCCGCCACGGATGCCGAAAAAGCGGCGGCCCAGAAGGACTTGGCTGTGGCGAAGGATCTGCGGCGGGCGCAGGCCTACTACGCCGGGCGATAACCACAGTCTCAACGCAAATTTGGGCGACTGTCCCCCGCGCGGCCATTGAAAGCCGCGCTCGGGCTCGCTTTATTACAGGCACGCGACGGCCCCAAGGGTACGCACCATGGCGAACTGGACACTCGAGACGATCGCCTGGGATCGCTTCGATGCGTCGAAAGTGGATCCCGAGATTCTGCGCAACATCAAGGCGGCGGCCATGGTGGAACGCAACGGCGGCGACTACGGCATCTATCTCGGCCGGGTGTTTGCCGACGATCCCGAGTTCGTGCAATCGGTCGACCGCTGGGTGACCGAAGAGGTTCAGCACGGCCTCGCCCTCGGACGCTGGGCGCAACTCGCCGACCCGGGCTGGGATTTCGACGCGGCGTTCGCGCGCTTTCGTGCCGGCTACCAGCTTCCGCTCGATGCCCAAAGTTCCGTTCGCGGCAGCCAGGCCGGGGAGATGATGGCCCGCTGCATCGTCGAGACGGGCACAAGCTCCTATTACAGTGCGCTCAAGGACGCGACCGAGGAGCCGGTCCTCAAGCAGATCTGCGCCAAGATAGCGGCCGATGAGTTCCGCCACTACAAGCTCTTCTACGATCACATGCGCCGCTGCCTGGCGCGCGACCGGCTGAGCCGGTGGCAGCGCCTCAGGATCGGCTGGTCGAGGCTCGCCGAGAGCGAAGACGACGAGTTGGCCTATGCCTACTTTGCCGCCAACGAACCGGAAGGCGCGATCTACGATCGGCGCAGCAGCGGCAATTCCTATGCCCGCCGCGCCTATGCGATCTATAGCGAGCCCCATGTCCAGCGCGCCATGGCCATGGTGCTGAAGGCGGTAGGGCTGGAGCCGCAGGGCCGGCTCAATGCCTGGATGACACGGCTTGGGCTGTGGTTCCTGCGTCGTCGCGCCGCCCGGCTCGCCCTCACCGCCGCCTAGATGTGAGCTTTCAGTAGGTCGAACCCGACATCTTGGACCTGCCTCGGGTCGTGCGCGCATGGTCGACGGCCCAGGTTAGGTCGGCGAGGTAGTCGCCGACCATGCTCTCGTGGCTCGGGTTGAGATGCATGTGGATGCCCGGCGGCTCGACCTGTCGTCCGATCAGCCAGCCGCGCGTGCCCATTGCGTCCGACACGGCACCGACATCGAGCGCAGGATCCGCCGACCGCGTGACGAAGATCGAGAGCTCGTTCGGCTCCAGGACGGCGAGGCCTGGAATGCGGCCGATGCCGCCGACCAGCGCCTTCTTGTTGTCCATGATCAGGCGGGCGCAGCGCAGGTAGCCTTCGTCGCCGAGATGATGCAGCACCGCCCAGGCCGAGGCGACCGCGCCGCCGGGCCGTGTGCCCTGCATCGTGTAGGCGACATAGGGGCCGCGTTCCCATTCGTTGAAGTCGAAGAGCTGGTGCTTCTCCTTCAGCTCTTTCGAGCGCAGCATCATCAGCGATGCACCCTTGGCGGCCATGCCGTGCTTGTGCAGGTCGGCCGAGATGCTGGTCACGCCGGGAACCGAAAAGTCCCAGTCGGGCACGGCGTGGCCCAGCCGTTTCACATAGGGCGAGAGGAAGCCGCCGACGCAGGCATCGACATGCAGCCACAGACCGCGCGATTCGGCGAGCGCGCCGAGCTCGCGGATCGGGTCGAAGACGCCGTAGGGGTAGCACGGCGCCGATCCGACCAGGCCGATCGTGTTGCCGTCTATCCTGCCGGTCATGGCGCCGACATCGGCCTTGAAGTCGTTGCGCGCGGTCGGCACGCGACGTACTTCGATGCCGAGTGCATGTCCCGCGCGGTTGAAGGCCGGATGCGCGGTGCGGGGCACCACGAGATTCGGCGTGTCGATGCCCTTGGTCGCACGCGCCCAATCGCGCGCCGCCTGTATTGCGAGAAAGATGCTCTCCGAGCCGCCCGACGTGAACGTGCCGGCGGCGCCTTCCGGAGCCTGCATCAGCGACAGGCCGAAATCGACGACCTCGCCCTCGAGCCTGGCGAGGGAAGGAAAGGCCCGTTTGCCGAGGTTGTTCTCGGTCCAGAACATCTGGTAGGCGCGCTTCTGGACGTCCGCCAGCTCGTCGTCGAGATAGTAGTAGTAGACGGCCATCCGACCGTCGCGCCAGGAAAAGTCGCCCTTCTTCGCCTCCTCGAGGCGCGCTTCGATCTCGCTCCAGGCGAGGCCCTTGTCGGGCAGGTTCATCGTTCCTCCCTACGCCACCAGATCGGCGAACTCCTTCAGCATCGCATCATAGACCGCGCGCTTGAACGGTACGATCAGCTCGATGGCTTCGTGCGACGTTGCCCATCGCCAGGTATCGAACTCGCGGTCGTGCGCCTCGATATCGATGTCTGAATCGCGACCGGTGAAGGCGAGCGCGAACCACTTCTGGGCCTGGCCGCGCCAGCGGCCGCCCCAGTGACGGGGCTGCATCTGCGGGGGCACGTCGTAGGTGATCCAACGTCGTGTCTCGCGCAGCAGCAGGGCCTTCGTCGTGCCCACTTCTTCGAGCAACTCGCGGCAGGCGGCCTCGATCGGGCTTTCTCCCTTGTCGACGCCGCCTTGTGGCATCTGCCAGCCATCCGCGACGCCAACGCGCCGTCCGACGAAGATCCGTCGGTCGGCCGCGATCAGCATCAACCCGACGTTGGGCCGATAGCCCTTCGGTACGGGATCGAAGCTCAGTTGGCGCGGCTCGAATAGAGCGAGATGCCGCGGATCAGATCGAGCGCGCGCAGGAGCTGGTAGTCCGCCACCGATTCCTTCGGCGGCTCATCCGGATCGCCGGCCTGCGGAGCCTGCTGGCTGGCACCAGGCGGGCCATCCTTCTTCTCACCCGGCTTGTTCTCGGTCGGCTTGTTCTCGGTTGCCGGCGGCTTCTCGTTCGGATTGGTGATCGACCGGCGCAAATTCTCCTCACGGAAATTCATGCGCTGCTGGATCGTCTCGAGTTTCGCCTGCTCGACCTCGATGTCGGGTTTGATTCCCTCCTTCTGGATCGAGCGGCCGGACGGTGTGAAATAGAGCGCGGTGGTCAGCCGGATCGCACCACCTCCCGTGACCTGCATGATCGTCTGCACCGAGCCCTTGCCGAACGAACGGGTCCCCAGGACGATGGCGCGGCGGTGGTCTTGCAGGGCGCCGGCGACGATCTCGGACGCCGAGGCCGAGCCACCGTTGATCAGCACCACGATCGGCAGACCATTGGTCACGTCGCCTGGCTTGGCGTTCCAGCGCTGCACGTCTTCGCTCTTGCGCGCCTTCACCGAAACGATCTCGCCCTTGTCGAGGAAGGCGTCGGACATGGCGATCGACTGATCGAGCAGTCCGCCCGGATTGTTGCGCAGGTCGAGGACGAAGCCCTTCAGCTTGTTGCCGGCTTCCTTCTTGATCTTCTCCACGGCGTCGAGCACGCCCGACGTGCTCTGCTCGGTGAAGGAGGTGACGCGGATGTAACCGACGTCGCCCTCGAGGCGGAAGCGGACCGAGCGGACCTTGATCGTCTCGCGGGTGATGGTGACGTCGAACGGCTCCTTCTGGGATGCACGGCGGACCGAAATCTTGATCGGCGTGCCGACCTTGCCGCGCATCTTCTCGACGGCCTCCTGCAGGGTCAGGCCCTGCACCGGCTGTCCGTCGAGCGCGAAGATCAGATCGCCTGACTGGATGCCGGCCTTGGCGGCCGGAGTGTCGTCGATCGGCGAGACCACCTTGATGAGGCCGTTCTCCATCGTGACTTCGATGCCGAGGCCGCCGAACTCGCCCTTGGTCTGGACCTGCATGTCCCGGTACGTCTTCGGGTTCATGTAGCTCGAGTGCGGATCGAGCGATGTCAGCATGCCGTTGATGGCGTTCTCCATCAGCGTCTTCTCGTCGACTGGTTCGACATAGTCGCGCCGGATGCGCTCCAGGACGTCACCGAACAGATTGAGCTGATTGTAGAGCTCGCTCTTGTCGCCAGCCGCCTTGGCGTCCTTGCCCCTGTCCTTGTCCTGCGCGACGGCAGGCATGGCCAGGAATGCCACGAGGGCGACGGTCGAAAGGAGGCGCTGACAAATCATGGGAAGGCCTTTGCGGAAAGCCGCCGGGCCGCGACTGGGGCCGGCAACAGGGTGTCGGAACGAGAATACTAGGGCGTATTTGGCGGGATCAAGGCAGTGCCGGCTCACGCGCTCTCACATTTCATGCCGAAGCCGCCGCGGCCACCCTGGGAACTGCAAGAATTGGCGGCCTTTGCGCCTGCGACAGCAGCGAATGCCCCGTCATTTCAGGAGGCTGGGGCACGCCGATCAGGGCCAGCAGGGTGGGCGCCACGTCCGCGAGCTTGCCATCGCCCAGCGACCGTACGGTCGCCGGCGCATTGAAGAGCAGGGCCGGCACGCGGTTGAGGGTGTGCTGGGTGTGCTTCTGGTGCGTGGTGTCGTCGAACATCTGCTCGGCATTGCCGTGGTCGGCGGTGACCAGCATCGCGCCGCCGGCCTTTTCCACCGCTTCCATGATACGGCCCAGACAGGCATCGACGGCTTCGGCGGCTTTGACCGCGGCGGCAAATTCACCCGAATGCCCGACCTGGTCGGTGTTGGCGTAGTTGACGACGATGAGGTCGTATCGATCCGAGCCGATCGCCTCGACCAGCTTGTCCGTCACTTCGCCGGCGCTCATTTCCGGCTGGAGATCGTAGGTCTTGACCTTGGGCGAGGGCACGAGGATGCGATCCTCGCCGTCGAACTGCCGCTCCTCGCCGCCATTGAAGAAGAACGTCACGTGCGCATACTTCTCGGTCTCGGCAATGCGCAATTGCTTCAACCCCGCCTTGGAGACGGTTTCGCCGAGGCCCATCCTGATGGCTTCCGGCGGAAACAGCGTCTCGAGGAAGCCGTTCAGAGCGGCCGAATACTCGGCCATGCCGACGGCAGCGGCGAACCTGACGAGCCGCGAACGCTTGAAACCGTCGAACATCGGGTCGAGCAGCGCCGTCAGGATCTGCCGGGCGCGGTCTGCGCGATAGTTGAACATCAGGATGCCGTCGCCGTCCGTCATTCCGGCGTACCCCTGGATCACCGTCGGCAGAACGAACTCGTCGTCCTGACCAGCGGCATAGCCGGCCTCCACGGCCGCCTTCGCGGTGTCGACGACCGGTCCCTTGGCATCGACCATCGCCTCGTAAGCGAGGGTGACGCGTTCCCATCGCTTGTCGCGGTCCATGGGGTAAAAGCGACCGGCGACGGTGGCGAACCGGATCGGCAGTCCCTGGGTCAGGCCAGCCGATACCTGGTCGAGGCATTCGAGGGCGCTGCGGGGCGGCATGTCGCGCCCGTCGAGGAAGGCGTGAATCCAGACCGGCACGCCGGCACCGGCGATCAGGTTCGCCAGCACCACCAGATGATCCTGATGGGCGTGCACGCCGCCCGGTGAGGCGAGGCCCATGAGATGGCAGGCGCCGCCGCTCTTCTTCAGGGCGGTGACGAGCTCCTGCAAGTGCCGGTTCGTGGCGAGAGAGCCGTCGGCAATGGCATTGTCGATCCGGGGCAGGTCGGGCACCGCGACGCGCCCGGCGCCGAGATTCATGTGACCGACCTCGGAATTGCCCATTTGGCCCTTGGGCAGGCCGACGAACGTCTCCGAAGCGTCGATCAGGCCTTGTGGGCAGGTCGCGACCAGGCGGTCGTAGTTCGGCGTGTGCGCCTGCTGGATCGCGTTGTAGCGCGGCTCGGGGCGGTGTCCCCAGCCGTCGAGGATGCAGAGAACGGCGGGGCGTGGACGAGCGGCGGCCATCAGGACGGCACGGGCGGGCGGGGCCCGGTGGGACGTTCCACCGAGTTGAACTTGTTCGGGCAACTCAGGTCGCGCGGGTCGGTGTTTGGATCCTGGTCGGGCACCTCGATGGCGCAGAACACGAACTCGCCGCGCGGCTCGCCGTCGATGGTGATGTCGTAGGTATAGGTGCCCGGCGGGTCGCCGGGGATGATGCACCAGGACCGCTGCAGGATGCCGTTCTGCACCACTTCGCGCATGCGCGTGGTCGCGCGCGTCTTGTCGGCGTTCACCTCGGTCTCGGGGCCGGCGATGACCTGCTCCGCCGGCTGGGAGGTCGTCAGCACCTCGACCAGGGAAACGATGCGGTCGGGCCCGCCGAGATACATGCGCCAGCCGAAGCAGGCACGATTGAACAGCAGGGGAATGGCGTTCGTCTCGTAGTGGCGCTGGCGGCCATCGTCTCCGGTGATCGACACATAGGGAATGGACCGCATCCGCTTGGGCGCCGGCTTGTCGCCGGACACGGTCTGGGCCGTGGCCGTCGCGGCGGCAAAGGCGAGGACGAACAGGACGGCCAAAAGCCGCGAGACAGGCAGGCGCATGGCGTCAATGTAGTCCCGCTTTTGGGTCAGAACAGGGGCAAAAAAGCGCGCTTTTCCCAGCATTTCAGGCCCGGTGGTAGGGGTGGCCGGCCAGCAGTTGCTGGGCCCGGTAGATCTGCTCGGCCAGCATCGCACGGGCCAGCAGATGGGGCCACGTCATTGCCCCGAACGACAGCACCAGGTCGGCCTGTTTCAGCAAGGCCTCGCCGTGGCCATCGGCGCCGCCGATGAGAAAGACGATGTCGGCGATCGCGTCATCCTGCCAACGGCCGAGCCGCTCGGCGAAGGCCTGGCTGTCGAGCGTCTTGCCGCGACGATCCAGCGCCACCCGCGTCGCCTTGGCGGGCCCGGTCGCCAGCAGAAGCTCGCCTTCCCGTTCGATCAGGGCCGGCGGCGGAAGCTTCCTCTTCTCCTCCAGTTCGCGCAGGGCGAGCGGCCAGCGGATGCGATTGGCGTAGTGCTCGTAGAGGGCGCGCTCGGGGCCGCGGCCGGCGCGCCCGATCGTGGCGATGGTGAGCTTCACTGCGCTCGTTTGCGACGTGCCCGCGCCTTCGGCTTCGCGGCCGCTTCGGTCTCCATCGCCCACATCTTCTCGAGCGCGTAGAAGGCGCGTGGCTCGGGCCGGAACACATGCACGATGACATCGCCGCCATCGACCAGCACCCAGTCGCCGCCCTGCCTTCCCTCCACTGGGACGTATCCGTGGCCGGCCTGCTTCAGCCGCTCGGCCAGATGATCGGCAATAGCGACGACCTGCCGGTTCGAGCGTCCCGACGCGACGACCATGTAGTCGGCAAAGCTCGACTTGCCCTTGAGGTCGATGACGATGATGTCCTCGGCCTTGTCGTCTTCCAGGGAGCGCCGCACCAGGTCGAGCTGGCTTTCGGCAGGCTTGCTTCTGTCGCGAAGCGGCGGGCTGCGGTCGGGGATGGTCTGTCCTCTGGTTGAAGGTCGTTGGGAACGCGGGCGCACGGCGCGGATGTCCGTCGCCGAACGACGGTCGAGTCGACTGGGAATAAAGCACCAGGCGGGCGGTCCGCAAGCCGGCAGCCGGCGCGCGTCCGACGCCTTCAGGCGATAACGCGCGAAGGTACGCGGGGCTGCGGCGTTCAGGGCGGCATGGCTCCAGCCGGGCCGCGCGAAGGCGGCCAGGGGAATGGCGGCGAACAGCTCGCGCCAGCCTTCCCACCGCTCGAGTTGCGGCAGGATGTCGGCACCCATCAGCCAGACGAACCGGGCATCGGGATAGGCGTGTTGCAGGGCGCGCACCGTATCGAGCGTGAAGCGCGTGTCTAGCACGAGCTCGGGCGCCTCGACCCGAATGCGCGGATGACGGGCGAGTTGCTTGGCGCGGGCCAGCCTGGCGGCCAGCGGCTCCATGTCCGAATCGCCCTTGAGCGGGTTCTGCGGCGAAACGAGCCACCACACCTCGTCGAGCCCGAGGTGTCGCAGCGCTTCCAGGCTGATATGGCGATGCCCTTCGTGCGCCGGGTTGAAGGAGCCGCCCAACAGCCCGATGCGCCGCCGCACACCGCTCGGCACGCCGGGCATCGGATGCCGTGCCGAGATCACGCCGCGGGGCTCATGGACGCAGGGTGCCCTTGCCGCGCACGATGTTCTTGTAGGTGGTGAGTTCGACCAGGCCGACCGGACCGCGCGCGTGCATGCGGTTGGTCGAGATGCCGATCTCCGCCCCCAATCCGAACTCGCCCCCATCGGCGAACTGCGTGCTGGCGTTGTGCATGACGATGGCGCTGTCGACTTCGCCGAGGAAGCGGTCGGCGGTCGCCTGGTTGCCGGTCACGATCGATTCGGTGTGCTGGCTGCCGTAGGTGGCGATGTGCCGGATGGCGCCTTCGACGCCGTCGACCGTCGCGACGGAGATGATCGGTTCGAGGTACTCCGTGCGCCAGTCCTTGTCCGTGGCGGGCTTGGCCCTCGGATCGCGCTTCCGCACCTCGGCGTCGCCGCGCACCTCGCAGCCCAGCTCGTGCAGCCGGTCGAGCACCGGCCCGAGGTGCGTGTCGAGCGCGGCGCGGTCGATCAGCAGCGTCTCGGCCGCGCCGCAGACGCTGACGCGGCGCATCTTGGCGTTGGCCACGATGTCGCGGGCCATCCCCACATCGGCGTCGCGGTCGACATAGACATGGCAGATGCCGTCGTAGTGTCGCAGCACCGGCACGCGGCTTTCCTCGGTGACGCGGTCGATCAGCGAGCGTCCCCCGCGCGGCACGATGAGGTCGAGCCAGTCGGTGGCGCGCAGCATTTCGCCGACCGCGGCGCGGTCGGTCGTCGGCACGAGCTGCACGCAGTCCTCGGGCAGGCCGTTGCCGGCCAGCGCCCGGCGCAGCAGCTCGACGATCGCTCGGGAGGAGTGGAAGCTGTCGGAGCCGCCGCGCAGCACGACCACGTTTCCCGACTTGATGCAGAGTGAGCCCGCGTCGGCCGTGACGTTGGGGCGCGCCTCGTAGATCACCCCGATGATGCCGATCGGCACGCGCACGCGGCTGATCGCCAGGCCGTTGGGGCGCTGCCACTCCTCGATCGTGGCGCCGACGGGGTCGGGCAGGGCGACGATGTCGTCGAGCCCCTTGGCCATGGCCTCGACCCGCGCATCGTTCAGCAGCAGGCGATCCTGCAGGGCGCCGCTCATGCCGGCGACTTTCGCCGCCGCGATGTCGCGCGCATTGGCGGCGAGGATCGCTTCCCTGTCGCGCCGGATCAGGCCGGCGGCCTCGGCGAGCGCGGCATTCTTGATTGCGGTCGGGGCGATGCGCAGCGCCGCAGCCGCCGCCTTGGCGCGGCGGCCCAGTTCGGCCACGATCGCGGCGGTGTCCTCCGCCGGCTTGGTCTGCGCGTTCATGCCGGCACCATTATAGTCATTCGACGACGAGGTCGTCGCGGTGGACCATCTCGTCCCGGCCCCGGAAACCCAGCAACTTCTCGATCTCTGCGCTCTTGCGGCCGGCAATGCGGCGGGCGTCCTCGGCGGCATAGGCGACCAGGCCGCGTGCCAGCAGTCGGCCGGCACGGTCCTTGACGTCGACGACGTCGCCACGCCGGAAGTCACCCTCGATGGCGGTGACTCCCGCCGGCAGGAGGCTCTTGCCGGCGGCCAGCGCGCGGCCGGCGCCGTCGTCGACGGTCAATGCGCCGGCGGCCTTGAGCGAACCCTTGATCCATTTCTTACGCGCCGACAGCGGCGAGGCCCCATTCTCGTAGTCTGGCAGGAACCAGCTGCACCTGGCCTTGCCGTCGATCAGGGCGCCCAGCGCCCCGACACTCCGGCCGTCGGCGATCGCCATGCGGCAGCCGGCGGCCATGGCGATGCGGCCGGCCATCATCTTGGTGACCATGCCGCCGTTGCTGAGGTTCGAGGCGGCGGCGCCGGCCATCGCCTCGATCTCCGGCGTGATTTCGCGAATCTCGGGAATGAATTTCGCCGATGCGTCGCTGCGCGGGTCGCCGGTGTAGAGGCCGTCGATGTCGGACAGCAGCACCAGCGTGTCGGCCGAGATCATCTCGGCGACGCGCGCGCCCAGCCGATCGTTGTCGCCGAAGCGGATCTCGTCGGTCGCGACCGTGTCGTTCTCGTTGATCACCGGGACGGCCTTGAGCCCCAGCAAGGTATTCATGGTCTGGCGCGCATTGAGGTAGCGGCGGCGCTCCTCGGAATCGTCGAGCGTCAGCAGCACCTGCGCCACCGTGATGCCGTGGGCGGCGAGCGCGTCGCGGTAGGCGTGCGCGAGCTGGATCTGGCCGGTGGCCGCGGCGGCCTGGCTTTCCTCGAGCTTGAGCACGCCCGGTGCGAGCCCGAGCAGAGTGCGGCCGAGCCGGATGGCTCCCGACGAGACCAGCACGATCTCGCAGCCTTGTCGGTGCAGGCGTGCCGCGTCGCGCGCCAGCGCCTCGAGCCAGTCGCGCCGGATCTCGCCTCTGCCTTCGTCGACCAGGATCGAGGAGCCGATCTTGACGACCAGGCGGCGGGAGCCGGCGAGCGGGCTCATGCCGCTTTCTCGAGTTGCCTGTCGACGAGCTTCATCAGCTCGTGCAGCAGGGGTTGAACGCCACGGCCCGACACGCCGGAAATGACGTGCACCGTCTTGCGGCTCGCCCGGGCGAGCTGGGCGTGACGGGTCTCGATGTCGGCGTCGGTCATGGCATCGGTCTTGTTGAGCGCCACGATCTCCTTCTTGCGCGCCAGGGTGGGGCTGTAGGCCTTCAGCTCCGCCCGGACCGTCCGGTAGGCGGCGGCGACGTCGTCTTGCGTGCCGTCGACCAGGTGCAGGAGGGCGCGGCAGCGCTCGACATGGCCGAGGAAGCGCGTGCCGAGGCCGGCGCCTTCGTGCGCGCCCTCGATCAGGCCGGGAATATCGGCCATCACGAACTCCCGGTTGCCCACCTTCACGACGCCGAGGCCGGGATGGAGGGTGGTGAAGGGATAGTCGGCGATCTTGGGGCGCGCGTTCGAGGTGGCCGACAGGAACGTCGACTTGCCGGCATTGGGCAACCCGACCAGTCCGATATCGGCGATCAGCTTGAGCCGGAGCCAGATCCAGCGCTCCTCGCCCGGCCAGCCCTTGTCGGCGCGCCGGGGGGCGCGGTTGGTCGAACTCTTGTAGTGCAGGTTGCCGTAGCCGCCGTCGCCGCCCTTTGCGAGCACGACGCGCTGGCCGACCGCGGTCAGGTCGACCAGCAGCGTCTCGTTGTCCTCGGCGAAGATCTGGGTGCCGCGCGGCAGGCGCAGCACGATGTCCTTGCCGCTGGCGCCGGTGCGCTGGCTGCCCATGCCGTGGTGGCCGGTCTCGGCCTTGAAGTGCTGGGCGTAGCGATAGTCGATCAGCGTGTTCAGGCCGTCGACGCACTCGGCGACCACGTCGCCGCCCTTGCCGCCGTCGCCGCCGTCGGGGCCGCCGAACTCGATGAACTTCTCGCGGCGAAAGCCCACGCATCCGGCGCCGCCGTTGCCGGAGCGGATGAAGACTTTGGCCTGGTCGAGGAACTTCATGGTCGGGGTCCAGAAACGAAAAAGGGGAACGGCGAGCCGCTCCCCTTCGTCAATCTAGTCGGATGGGAACGGCTATTCGGCAGCCATCTTGGACGGGTTCTGCGCCGGCGCCGGCCGCACGTTCACCTCGACCTTGCCGCCCGAGCGGGTCCGGAACGACACCACGCCGTCGGCCGTCGCGAACAGCGTGTGGTCGCGGCCAATGCCGACATTGGTGCCCGCGTCCATCTTGGTGCCGCGCTGACGGACCAGGATGTTGCCGGCGAGCACCTTCTGGCCGCCGAAGCGCTTGACGCCGAGTCGCTTGCTCTCCGAATCGCGGCCGTTACGTGACGAGCCGCCTGCTTTCTTGTGTGCCATCTGTCTGCTCCCGCCGCGCGTTCAGGCGACGATCTGTTCGATCTTGACCACCGTCAGATCCTGACGATGGCCGTTCTTGCGCCGTGAATTCTGACGACGACGCTTCTTGAAGACGATCAGGTGCGGGCCGCGCGCCTGCTCGACGATCGAGCCCACCACCCTGGCGCCCGCGACCGTCGGGGTTCCGACCTTGTCGCCGGCCATCAACACGTCGGTGAACTCGACCTTCGCGCCGGCCTCGCCCTCGATCCGCTCGATCGTGAGGGTGTCCTCGGCGGCGACGGTGTACTGCTTTCCACCCGTGCGGATTACGGCGATCATGATGCACCCAAAGCGCGAAATAGCACGGCGGGCCAAAGGGTCCCGCCGGAAGAGCGCGGAATATACGCACGGCCCCGTTCGAGTCAACGCAAACAAGGCCTTGCCGCGTCCGATAGGTCGACAGGGTGGCCGCGCGCCAGGCGGGTTGCCCGGCTTTGGCCGCCCCCCTATAAGGGCGGCCCCCGGAGAGGTGCCAGAGTGGTCGATTGGGACGGTCTCGAAAACCGTTGTGCGTGCAAGCGTACCGTGGGTTCGAATCCCACCCTCTCCGCCAGAGACCGCTCGAACCGACGGCAGTTGCTCTAATAGTCGTTATACTTCAGAGACTTGACGTCTGTCCGCCGGTTCGACCCGGGTACTGTTGATACCAAAATCAGGTTCTAAAACCCCGGCGTCTGGCGTATATCCGCGTCGTTAGTGCAGGGACTTTGGGGGTCCGGCACGGCGAGATTGGGTTGGGAAGGTGGGCGATGCGACACATTCTGGTCGGGACGACGATGCTGGTCTTCGCGCTCATGGTGACCTTCGGTGCCGCGAGCGTGCTGCAGTTCAACGCCATCGCGCACGCCAACAAGTCGGCCGAGCCGTTCGTCATCGAGGCCGCGACGGAGCCGATGAAGCCCGCGCGCGAGCGCGCCGCGCCGACCCTGCGCAGCCGCGATCACGTCCAGTTCGTGCGCGTATCGGGCTAGCCTGCCCGAAAGGGACGTCGTTCCTGGGCGCTTCGAGCGACGGTTCGAAGCGCCTTTTCATTGGGCCGCGACGCCGGCCGTCCGATGTGTGATAGCGTTCGGCCGAAGGAGACCTTCGATGAGTGTTGCCGTGGCTGCCCCTCGCCGGCTTGGCGCGAGCCCGCTGAGCGTGTTCCCGCTCGGCCTCGGCTGCATGTCGCTCTCGGGAGCCTACGGCAAGAGCGACGATGCGGAGGCGATACGCGTCATCCACCACGCGCTCGACCGTGGCATCGATTTCCTCGACAGCTCCGACATGTACGGCTGGGGTCACAACGAAACCCTGCTCGGCAAGGCTTTGGCCGGCGGGCGGCGCGATCGCGTGGTGCTCGCCACCAAGTTCGGCCAGACGCAGCTGCCCGGCGGCGGCAACGGCGTCGATGGCAGTCCGACCCATGTCCGGTCGGCCTGCGATGCCAGCCTGAAGCGGCTGGGAGTCGACGTCATCGACCTCTACTACCAGCATCGCGTCGACCCCAAGGTGCCGATCGAGGAGACGGTCGGAGCCATGGCGGGTTTGATCGCGGCGGGCAAGGTCCGGGCGATCGGCCTCAGCGAGGCGAAGCCCGAAACCATCCGTCGGGCCCACAAGGTCCATCCGATCGCGGCCGTGCAGAGCGAATATTCGCTGCTGTACCGGTCGCACGCCGAGGAGACGCTGCGCACCACGCGCGAGCTCGGCATCGCGTTCGTCGCCTACTCGCCGCTCGGCCGCAGCCTGTTGACCGGCGCGGTCCGCCAGACGGCGGATATCCCCGAGGGCGACGGCCGCGGGCGGCATCCACGCTTCTCGCCCGACAATCTCGCCCACAATCTCGGCCTCGTCGCCGCGGTCGAGGCGATGGCGCGAACCAAGGGCTGCACGCCGGGACAGATCGCGCTGGCCTGGCTGCTGGCACAGGGCGACGACATCGTGCCCATTCCTGGCACCAAGCGGGCCGAGCGGATCGACGAGAATCTCGGCGCGCTGCGGATCCGGCTGTCGGCGCCGGAGGTCGGACAGCTGTCCGCAGCACTGCCGCCGGGCGCCGCCGCCGGCACGCGCTACGCCGAGCCGCTGATGAAGGCCGTCTACCTCTAAGGGGCCGCCGGGGAGCGTGCTCAGCCGCCGCGACCGGCATTCGACGTCAGATGCTCGATCATGCGGTGGGCGATTTCGCGCTCGCCCTGGATGACCAGCCTGGCGCCGAGCGAGCTCAAATGCTCTGCGGTGGGCCGCGAATGCGCGCGCGCCAGGATTTCGAGGCTGGGGTTGGCGGCGCGCGCCTGCGCGACCACCTGTCCGGCCTCGAACGCCTCGGGAATGGTGATGATCAGGCGCCGCGCAGCGGTCAGGTTGGTGGCCGCCAGCACCGCCGGATCGGCGGCATTGCCGGAGATGACCTCGGCGCCGTCGCTCCGTGCCTGCTCGATGGCCTGCTCGTTGCTCTCGACCACGATCAGCTTGCCGTCTCCGCCCGCGAGCGCCGCACCGACCAGTGAGCCGACCCGTCCATAGCCGATCAGCACGTCGTGGCCCGTCTTGGCGCTCGGAACGGGTGCTTCCTTCTTCGCCGCCCTGTCCTCGATCAGGGTGAACAGGAGCGGGTTGATCATCATGGAGACGATGGCGCCGGCGACGACGAGGTCCTGCGCCTGGGGCGAGACGAGCTTCAGTCCAAAGCCGAGGCCGATCAGGATGAAGGAGAACTCGCCGATCTGCGCCAGGCTGGCCGAGATGGTCAGTGCCGTCCGGTTGGGATGGCCGAAGGCGCGCACGATCAGGAAGGCGGCGGCGGACTTGCCGATCACGATGATGGCCACCGTCGCCAGCACCGCCAACGGCTCGTCGAGGAAGACCGAGGGGTTGAGCAGCATGCCGACCGAGACGAAGAAGAGCACGGCGAACGCGTCGCGCAGCGGCAGCGATTCCTCGGTGGCCTGGTGGCTGAGGTCGCTTTCGCGCATCACCATGCCGGCGAAGAACGCCCCGAGGGCGAACGATACGTCGAACATCTTGGCGGCGCCGAAGGCCACGCCCAGCGCGATCGCATAGACGGCGAGGCGGAAGAGCTCGCGCGATCCGGTGTGCGCGGTGTAGTGCATCAGCCAAGGGATCAGTCGCCGCCCCACCAGGAGCATGACGGCGACGAAGATCGACACCTTCGCCACTGTGATCAGCACGGAGAACAGGATGCGGGTGGCGGGTACGTCCGAGCCGGCGCCCGATGTCGCCAGCGCCGGCAGCAGGACCAGCGCCAGCACCATGACGAGATCCTCGACCACCAGCCATCCGACGGCAATACGGCCGCGATCGGTGTCGAGAATGTGCCGGTCTTGCAGGGTTCGAACCATCACGACCGTGCTGGCGACCGAAAGCGCGAGGCCGAGCACCATGCCGGCGGCCAGGCTCCAACCCATGGCCAGCGCCAGCAGGACGCCCATCCCCGTCGCCACGGCGATCTGTCCGATCGCGCCCGGTATGGCGATGCGCGCCACGCTCATCAGGTCCTTGAGCGAAAAATGCAGGCCGACGCCGAACATCAGCAGGATGATGCCGATCTCGGCCAGTTCGGTGGCCAGGCTCTGGTCCGCCACGAACCCCGGCGTGTGCGGCCCTACGAGGACGCCGGCCAGCAGATAGCCGACCAGCGGCTGCAGCCGCAGCCGATGGGCGACGAGCCCAAAGACGTAGGCGAGCATCAGGCCGACGGCGATGGTGGCGATGAGCGGGGTATGGTGCGGCAGCATTTCCATCCCCTTTTACGCGGTCAACGAGGGAGTTGAAGAGACATATTCACGTCATTCCGACATCCCGCCCGCTCGCGGCCATCCGCCAAAGGCCGTCAGGCCAGCTCCTTCATCACCGCCCACAGTTCGGACTTGCGTTCGAAGCCGATGCCCGGCGCATCGGGCATCTGCACGCGGCTGTCGACCACCGGGCAGTCGTCGGCGAAGCCGCCGAATGGCGCGAACACCTGCGGGTAGGATTCGTTGCCGCCGCATTGCAGGCCGACGGCGATGTTGAGGGCGAACTGGTGGCCGCCGTGCGGCACGCAGCGTCGCGGCGACCAGCCGTTGGCCCGGAGCATGTCGAGCGTGCGCAGATACTCGACCAGACCGTAGGACAGCGCGGGATCGAACTGCAGGATGTCGCGGTCGGGACGCAGCCCGCCATGGCGGATCAGGTTGCGCGCATCCTGCATGGAGAACAGGTTCTCGCCGGTAGCGAGCGGCGGGGCGTATTGCGTCGCGAGCGCGGCGTGCGCGAGATAGTCGAGCGGGTCGAGTGGCTCCTCGTACCAGCGCAACCCCATGGCCTCGATCGCCTTGCCGAAAGCGATGGCGGTCGGCAGGTCGAACTTGCCGTTGACGTCGACCGCCAGTCGTTCGCCCGATCCGACGATCTTCAGCACCGCCTCGATGCGGCGCAGATCATCGGCGAGCGGTACGCCGCCGACCTTGATCTTCACGCATGAATAGCCGAGGTCGAGATAGTGACGCATCTCGTCCTGCAGCTCGTCGAGATCCTTGCCGGGATAGTAGTAGCCGCCGGCGGCATAGACCCAGGCCGCATCGTCGTGCTTGCCGCCATTGTAGCGGTCGGCCAGCAGTTTCCAGAGCGGCACGCGCCTCGCCTTGGCGACGGCATCCCACAGCGCCATGTCGAGCACGCCGACGGCGACCGACCGCTCGCCGTGTCCGCCCGGCTTCTCGTTGGCCATCATCGCCGACCAGCATTTCGCCGGATCGAGCAGGCCTTCGGCGTCGACCACCGAATCGGCCTTGGCCTTGCGAAGCCGCGGGATAAAGCGCTCGCCCAGCAGGCCGTGCTGGGCGTAGCGGCCGTTCGAGTTGAAGCCGTAGCCGATCACCGGCTTGCCCTCGACCTCGACGTCGGTCACGACCGCCACGACCGAGGCGGTCATCTGGCTGAAATCGATGTAGGCGTTGGCGATGTTGGACTTTATGGGCGAGACGGTGTCGCGGATTTCGACGATGCGCATGGACGAACTCCCTCAGGCCGCGGCGGGCCGGCGCGACTGGCGGCTGAGCAGCCACCAGGCGATGGCGGCGTTCAGCACGTTCCAGGCAATACCATTGATGAAGGCGGCACGGTACGAGCCGGTCATGTCGAACAGCACGCCGCCCATCCAGCCGCCGAGCGCCATGCCGACGATGGTCGAGGAGATGGCGAGCCCGACCCGGCTTGCCGCTTCGCGCGGCGGGAAGTATTCGCGCACGATGATGGCATAGGACGGCACGATGCCGCCCTGGAACAGGCCGAACAGCGCCGAGGCGACGTAGAGCGACGCGAGTGAATCGTCGACGAGGTAGAAGACCAGCGCCAGGCACTGCAAGGTCGAGCCGATCAGCAGGGTCATGACGCCGCCCACCCGGTCGGCGAGCCAACCCGAAGCGATGCGGCTCACGATGCCGAAGCCCAGCATCAATGACAGCATCTCCGCGCCACGCGCCACGCCATAGCCGAGATCGGCGCAGTAGGCGACGATGTGGACCTGCGGCATCGACATGGCGACGCAGCAGGAGATGCCGGCCACGATCAGCAGCGCCTGCAGGGCGTTGGGAGACAGGCCGAGACTGGCGAGCGACTGGCGCGCCACGGCGCTCGCGCCGGCCTCGGCATGGTCGGGCGCGCGGCGCTTCAGCATCAGGGCGAGCGGCACCATCGTCACCAGGCAGAAGGCGGCAATGGCGAGATAGGTCGCACGCCAGCCGTGATCGCGGACCAGCAGCTCGACGATCGGCGGCCAGACCGCGCCGGCGATGTAGTTGCCGGAGGCGGCGATGGCGACGGCGACGCCGCGGCGCTTCTCGAACCAGTGGGAGATGTCGGCGACGAGGGGGGCGAAGGTCGCCGCCGCGCTGAAGCCGATCAGTACCTGGGCGGCCGCGAACAGCATCAGCATCGATGTCGTGGGCGCCAGCGCGAAGCCCGTCGCGATGCCGATGGCGCTCAGGATCGACACCGGCACGATGCCGCGGCGATCGACCAGCGGGCCGATGGCCACGCCGCCGGCGAAGAAGCCCAGCATGTTCATCGAATAGGCGAGCGAGATGTCGGCGCGGCTCACGCCGAGGTCGGCTTGCACGGATGGAAGCGCCACGGGCAAGCACCACATGCCGATGCCGCCCATGGTGCTGAGCGAGACGCTGGCGGCGAGCCGCCGCCAAGCATAGGGGGAGTCGATGAGCGTTGCCATGCCGGATCAGACGAAAACCCTGCGCCGCATCTGACGGAACAGCAGCATCCAGATCATGACGCCGTTGAGCACGTTCCAGGCGAAGGCGTTGACGAAGGAGGCGCGGTAGGAGCCGGTGAGGTCGACCAGCGCGCCGCCCATCCAGCCGCCGAGCGCCATGCCGACGATGGTAGCGGACACGGCGATGCCCATGCGCGCACCGGCTTCCTGCGGCGGGAAGTATTCGCGCACGATCACGCCGTAGGACGGGATGATGCCGCCCTGGACGAGGCCGAACAGGGCCGACACCAGATAGAGCGCGAGCAGCGTGTCGGAGACGAGGTAGGCGAGCAGTGCAATCGCCTGCAGGGTCGATCCGAGCAGCAAGGTCCTGATGCCGCCGAGACGGTCGGCGAGCCAGCCCGAGGCGACGCGACTGACGATGCCGCCGGCGGTCATCAGCGACAGCAGCTCGGCGCCGCGCGCCGTGCCGTAGCCGAGATCGGCGCAGTAGGCGACGATGTGCGCCTGCGGCAGGGCCATGGCGACGCAGCAGCCGACCCCGGCGATCGCCAGCCAGATCTGCAGGCCGTTCGGCGACAGGCCGAGCGAGCGGGCGGAGTAGGGCGCTGGCGGCGGTCCGCCCCCGCCGGCATGAACCGGCGCCCGCGGCCGCAGGACGACGCAGCACGGGACCATGCCGACCAGGCAAATGACAGCCACCGCGAGATAGGCCGTGCGCCAGTCGTGCTCGCGCATGATCACGTCGATCACCTTGGGCCATAGCGTGCCGGCGAGATAGTTGCCCGAGGCGCAGATCGCCATGGCGAGCCCCCGCCTCTTGTCGAACCAGTGCGAAATGTCGGCGACCAGCGGAATGAAGCTCGCCGCGGCGCCGACGCCGATCAGCGCGCCCTGCATGGCGGCAAACAGCCAGAGGCTCGTGCTCAGCGCCGCCGCGACATAGCCCACGACCAGCAGCAGCGAGGCCAGCAGGACTGTGACGAAGGCGCCGCGCGTGTCGATCAGTCGCCCGACCAGCATGGTGCCGACGCCGAAGCCCAGCATGGTTGTGGTGTAGGAGAGGGAAACGTCGGCGCGCGTGGCGCCGAACTCGACCTCGACGGCAGGCAGCACCACCGAGATGCTCCACATGCCGACGCCGCCCAACGTGCCAAGCACCGCGCTGGCGGCCAGGCGCCACCAGGCGTACCGCGACTCGACTCCGAGCATGGATCAGCCGCCGGCGACGCCTTGAGTGTTGACGTAGAGGGCGTAGAGCGAGTGGCTGGCGGCCATGAACAGCCGGTTGCGGTAGCGCCCGCCGAAGCAGACGTTGGCGCAGCGCTCGGGCAGGCTGACGTGGCCGATGGGCTTGCCTTCCGGATCGAACACCCTCACTCCGTCGAGTTCGTCGGAACCCATGCCCCAGCCGCACCACAGGTTGCCGTCGACATCGACGCGGAAGCCATCGGGCGAGCCGCCCGGCCCGGCATCGATCAGCACCTTGCCCTTGCCGAGTTTCGTGCCGCCATCGAGCACGTCGTAGGACAGGATCTGGCGATGCGGCTCGGCGCGCGAGGCCACGACGTAGAGTTTCTTCTCGTCGGGCGAGAAGGCCAGTCCGTTGGGACCGGGAATGTCGTCCGTCATGACAGCGAGCTTGCCGGTCTGCGGATCGAGCCGATAGACGGCGGGCTTGTTCTCGCTCTCCGCCTTGTGGCCCTCGTAGAAGCCCAGGATGCCGAACAGCGGATCGCTGAACCATATCGAGTGATCGGACTTCACGACGACGTCGTTGGGCGAATTGAGCGGCCTGCCATTGTAGGAGTCGGCGAGCACGGTGATGGAACCGTCATACTCGGTGCGCACCACCCGGCGCGCGTCGTGCTCGCAGCCAATCAAGCGGCCGTGTCGGTCGCGCGTATGGCCATTGGCGTTGTTCGACGGCTTGCGGAACACCGAAACAACGCCGGTCTCCTCGTCCCAGCGCAGGATGCGGTTGTTGGGAATGTCGCTCCACAGCACGTAGCGGCCGTCGCCGAAATAGACCGGCCCCTCCGACCAGCGGCAGCCGGTATGGAGCCGCTCGACCGACGCCAGCGGCAGCCGGTACTTGTTGAAGGCGGGATCGAGCACGCGCACCGCCGGATCGGGGTAGCGCTCATTCGGTTGCCACATCTCGGTTTCCTCGGGTTCTCGTTCTTGTCAGGAGGCGGTCACTTTGCGGAACACTTCGATGAACCGCTCGACATCCTCTTCGTCATTATACACGTGCGGGCTGATGCGCAGGCGACCGAGCCGCGGTGCGGCATAGACCTGCTCCGCGGCGAGGCGCTTGGGCAGATCCTCGGGCATGCCCTTGGGGAAGGCGAGGCAGAGAACGTGCGGAGCGCGGACGCGCTTGTCGAGCGTGCGCACGCCGAGATTGCCGAGTCCCTCGGCCAGCCGGTCGGTCAGCATGGCGAGGCGGGCGACGATCGGATCGTTTCCCCAGGCCGCCATCATCTCCATGCCGATGGATGCCATCTCGAGCGAAATGAAATGATCGCGCTCGCCCATGTCGTAGCGCCGGGCGTCGTCGCGATAGGAGATGTCCCGGAAATAGACCGTGTCCTCGGCCGAGACCGCCTTGCGGGCAGGCGCGGTCTGCTCCAGCGGTACGCCGTTCTGCCAGCGTTTGGCGACGTACATGAAGGCCCTGCCGTAAGGACCGAGCACCCATTTGTAGGTCGGGAAGATGAGGAAGTCCGGATCGAGGGTCTTCACGTCGATGCGCCGTACGCCCGCATCGTGCGTGGCGTCGACCAACAAAGCGGCGCCCGTCCTCTTCGCCAGCTCGGCGATGCGCGTCATGTCGACGGCGCCGCCATCGGACCAGTGCACCGACGAAATGGAGACCAGCGCCAACGGCGCGGCGCCCGGCCGGTCGATCGCCTCGAGAACCGCCGAAGTCCAGTCGCCGTCGCTCGGCTGGGGCACCGTGTGCACGGTAAAGCCGCCCGTCTCCGAGCGGCTGACCCATTCGAGCACCGGCGAGGTGTGGTCGTTCTCGAGCACGACGACCCGGCTGCCGCGCGCGATCGGCAGGACTTTGCCGGCCGTCGACACGCCGTAGCCGACCGAGGGGATCAGGGCCACATCGTTCGGATCGGCACCGATCAGCGCCGCGGCGGCCTTGCGCGCCCGCTCGTACTGGCTCGACTGGAAGTCGGCCGGGAGCTTCCAGGGCTGGCCCTTGCGGGCCACCGCAGCGCGACCGGCCTCCTGGGAGGCGATCGGCAGCGGGCTCCAGGCCGCGGCATTGAGGAAGCAGACATCGCGTGGAATGTCGAACTGGGCACGTTGGCTGGGCAGCATTGGCGGAAACTCCTCGGCGGCGACCGACCCTAGCATGCACCACCCGAGGGCAAGTTTTTCATCGCTCGCCATGAGCATGTCTCGTGGTGATTACCTCGCGCATCGTTGAGAGGCCGCGCGCGCGGGACCACGTTGAGGCGCATCCAAGGAGGGAAAGATGAGCCTCTACTCCCGCAATCGCTTCCTCAGTCCGCCCGACTTCTACGTCAGCCCGACCGTGCCGCGCCCTTCGCTGGCGGATCGCATCGCCATCGTGCTGGCGGTATGGCGCGAGCGCAGCGAGCAACGTCGCCGCCTGGGCGAGATGGACGCCCGCGCCTTGCGCGATGTCGGCATCTCTCCCGCAGCCGCGGCCTTCGAATCCGGCCAGCCATTCTGGCGGCGGATGGGCTCGCTGCGCTGACATTTATCCTTTTCACGGATATGGTTAATTGCCTTATTGTCGCCACATCCGGTTGTCACTGCGGAACCGAGGCCAAAATTTGGCGTTGAGAACAGGCGCGCGCGCGGTCGCCTCAGGGCGGCCGCGAGGCGGCGTATTCATTGTCGAATGCCCGTCGCGCCACAACAAGTCACGTAGGGCGCAGGGGGCAGGATGGCACCGCCGGATTTCGACCGGACGTCTGCACTATTCTTGGATGTCGACGGAACCCTGCTCGAGATTGCCGAGACTCCCGAGAACGTGGTGGTTCCCGCCGACCTGCCTGAACTGCTGACCCAACTGCGCGATCATCTCGGCGGCGCCTTGGCCATCGTCAGCGGCCGACCGATCGCGCAAATCGATCGCCTCTTCGATCCGTTCTGCTCGAGTGCGGCCGGCGAGCACGGCGCCGCATTGCGATTCGACGATGGGACACGCGAGGAAATGCCGGCCGTGGCCTCGGTGCCCGATTCGTGGCGGGTCGCGCTCGCGGCGGCGGCCGACCGCTGGCCCGGCGTGCGCCTGGAGCCCAAGCCGCACGGCGTGACGATCCACTATCGTCTGGCGCCGGATCGGGGCAACGAGGTCTGGCAAGTGGCGCGCTCGCTGGTGCCGGAGAACGATCCCTGGTTTCGGCTGTTGCCGGCGCGCGAGGCCGTCGAGATCGGCTTGCGTGGCTCCAGCAAGGGCAGCGCGGTCCAGCGCCTGATGCGGCAGCCGGCGTTCCGCGGTCGCAAGCCGATCTTCATCGGCGACGACTTCACCGACGAGGCCGGCATGAGCGCGGCGCGCGAACTGGGCGGCATCGGCCTGCGCGTCGCCGATGACTTCGACGGCGATCCCGCCCAGGTGCGCGCCTGGCTGATGCGCGGCGCCGAGCGGCTGGCGAGCATGCGGCCGGCAACGCATTCGGACGGTGCCTCGCCATGAACACACTCGACCTCGGCGTCGTCGGCAACTGCGCGGTCGCCAGCCTGATCGACCGACACGGCCGCCACGTCTGGCACGGTCTCGGCCGGCTCGACGGCGACCCCGTCTTCAACGCCCTGCTCGGGGGCAACGAGCCGTCCACCGGCTTCATGGAAGCCGCGATCGCGGGCGCCAACGGACCCGGACGTCAGCGCTACCTGCCCAACACGGCGATCCTCGAAACCACCATCGAAGGCGCGGGCGGCGCGGCGCGCATCGTCGACTTCGCGCCGCGCTTCAGGCGGTTCGGCCGCGTCTTCCGGCCGCCGACCCTGGTGCGACGCATCGAGCCGGTCGCCGGGCGCCCGCGGGTGACGTTGCGTGTGCGACCGACCTTCAACTACGGCTCGTTCAAGCCGCAGGTGACCAGCGGGAGCAACCATGTCCGCTTCATCGGCGACACCGCCGTGCTGCGGCTGACCACCGACGCGTCGATCAGCTACATCCTCCACGAGACCGAGTTTTCGCTCGACCGCCCCGTCAACCTGTTCGTCGGCGTCGACGAGAGCGTTCCGGACAATCCCGACTCGCTCGCCCGCGGCTTTCTTTCCGAGACGGAAGGCTACTGGCATACTTGGGTGCGCGACCTGAATATCCCGTTCGACTGGCAGGTCGCGGTGATCCGTGCCGCGATCACCCTGAAGCTGTGCAGCTTCGAGGACACCGGCGCGGTTCTGGCGGCCCTGACGACATCGGTGCCCGAGGCGGCGAATACGCCGCGTACCTGGGACTATCGCTTCTCGTGGCTGCGCGATTCCTTCTTCACCGTGACGGCGCTCAACCGACTGTCGGCGACGCGCACGATGGAGGGATTCGTGCGCTTCATCGTCGACATCGTCGAGGCCGGCAGCTCACGTGGACAGCCCGACATGATCGCGCCGCTGTTTCCGATCGCGCCCGGCATCGATACGGCCGAGCGCCTGATCGACAACCTGCCGGGCTACCGCGGCTTCGGCCCGGTTCGCATCGGCAACGCCGCGGTGTCGCAGCGCCAGAACGACACCTACGGATCGATGGTCCTGACCGCGGCGCAGATGTTCTGGGACGAACGGCTGCCGCGCCAGGGCGACATGGAGCTGTACCGCAAGCTGTGCGTCGTGGGGAACGAGGCCAAGCGCGCGGCGTTGACGCCCGACGCGGGGCTTTGGGAGTATCGCGAGCGCGAAGAGGTTCATACCTTCTCGGCCGCGATGTGCTGGGCGGCCCAGCACCGGCTCGGCATGATCGCCCGCAGGGTCGGCGTCGACGCCGAGGCCCGCGAATGGCTGGCCGGCGCCGGCGTGCTGCGCCAGGAGATCCTGCAGCGCGCGACGACGAAGGAAGGCTGGCTCTCCGGCGTGCTCGACCGCGACATGCTCGACGCCTCGAGCCTGGTGCTGCCCGAGATCGGCCTGCTGCGCTCGGACGATCCACGATTCCACGCCACGCTCGACGTCGTCGGCAAGCGCCTGATGCGCAACGGCTTCCTGATGCGCTACATCGAGGCCGACGATTTCGGCAAGCCGTCGAACGCCTTCCTGCTCTGCACCTTCTGGTACATCGATGCGCTGGTCTCGGTGGGCCGCCGTGCGGAGGCGCTCGAACTTTTCAACAACCTCCTGGCGCGCCGCAATCACGTCGGCCTGCTGTCGGAGGATCTCGACCCGCAGACCGGCGAGCTGTGGGGCAACTTTCCGCAAACCTACTCGCAGGTCGGGCTCATCCTGTCGGCCATGCGGCTGTCTCGAAGCTGGGAGGAGGGCCTATGGCACGCCTTGTGATCGTCTCCAATCGCGTGCCGATCCCGAAGGCGCGTGGCGCGCAGGCCGGCGGCCTCGCCGTGGCGCTGAAGGACCTCATGACTCCGGGCTCGATCTGGTTCGGCTGGAGCGGCCGGCTGTCGGCCGACCCGTCGCTGCAGCCCGCGCTCGTCGAGGCGCGCGGCGTCACCTATGCCACGATCGACCTGACCGGCGATGCCTATCGGGCCTTTTATGTCGGCTTCGCCAACGGCGCGTTGTGGCCGCTGCTGCATTTCAGGCTCGGGCTGATGCACTTCCGCCGCGAGGACTACCAAGGCTATCTGGCGGTCAACCGGACCTTCGCCGAATCGCTCGTCCAGATGCTGCAGCCGGACGACACGGTGTGGGCCCACGACTACCATCTGATCCCGCTCGCCCGCATGCTGCGCGAGGCGGGATTTCGCGGGCCGCTGGGCTTCTTTCTGCACGTGCCCTTCGTGCCGCCGTCGATGCTCGAGGCCATGCCGGTCGCTCACGAGCTGATGGCCGATCTCTGCGCCTACGATCTGGTCGGCTTCCAGACCGAGGAGCACGCCCAGGACTTCCGCGACTGCGCCCGCCGTCTGCTGGGCGCCGACGTGGACGGCGAATGGGTGCGCCACGACGGCCGGCTGGTGCGCGTCTTCGCCGATCCGATCGGCATCGACGCCCAGGCCTTCGCCCAGGAGGCCGAGCGCGCCGCGACGGACATGCAGGTGCAGCGCCTGGTCGGCGTCCTCGACGGCCGCGGTTTGGCGATCGGCGTCGACCGCATGGACTATTCGAAGGGTCTGCCCAACCGCTTCGAGGCCTTCGCCCGCCTGCTCGAGAAGCATCCGGAGCATCGCCGCAAGATCCACTTCATGCAGATCTGCCCGCGTTCGCGCGAGGAGGTCGACGAGTACCGCAAGCTGCGCGCCGAGCTCGACCGGTTGACCGGCCGCATCAACGGCCGCTACTCGGAGTTCGATTGGACGCCGCTGCGCTACAGCACCCGTGCGACGCCGCGCACCACGCTCGCCGGGCTCTACCGCATCGCCCGCATCGGCGTCGTCACCCCGTTGCGCGACGGCATGAACCTCGTCGCCAAGGAGTTCATCGCCGCCCAGTCCGACGACGATCCGGGCGTCCTCGTGCTGTCGCGCTTCGCCGGCGCGGCCCAGGAGCTCACCGAGGCACTGATCGTCAACCCGTTCGACCCCGACGCCATTGCCGATGCCATGCATGCCGCCCTCACCATGCCCCTGTCCGAGCGGCGGGAGCGCCATGTGACACTGAAGGAGAGGGTCATGCGGACCACCGCTCAAGCCTACTGCCAGCGCTTCATGGAGGCCCTGACGGCGCGCGCGCTCGCCCGCGTCGCGGCGTAGCGCTCACCACATGGTCCGGGCCGCGCGCTCGGGCCATTCCCTGTCGTAGGTCTCGCCGCCCACTCGGTCTTGGCTGAGCGCGGCCAGGATCTGGCCGGCGCTGGGCAGGCTCTTCGGGTCGCGATGCAGCGCCGGGTTCCACAATCCGGAGCGCACCAGGGCGCGGGCGCACTGGAAGTAGACGGCGTCGACCGTCAGCACCATCACCGAGCGCGGCGGCTTGTCCTCGACGGCGAAGGAGGCGAGCAGGTCGGGTGCGATGCTGAGTCGGGCGCGGCCGTTGACGCGCAGCGTGTTGCCGACGCCGGGGATCAGGAACAGCAGGGCCGCGCGCGGATCGCGCACGATGTTGCGCAGCGAATCGACGCGATTGTTGCCGCGCCGGTCGGGCAGCATCAGCGTCCGCTCGTCGTGGATGCGTACGAAGCCCGGCCTGTCGCCGCGCGGCGAGCAATCGAGGCCCTCCGGCCCGACCGTCGCCAGCACGGCGAAGGGCGCGGCCTCGACATAGGCGCGATAGTGCGGCGTGAGGTGCGAGACTTCCTTCACGGTCGCGGCTTCGGCCGGCCTGCCGTAAAGCGCCTCGAGCTCGGCGATCGTGGCGATGGTGTCGGTCATTCGTTCCTCAGTCTGCCCAGCGCGCCGGCGAGGCGCCGAGCGGTTCGGCCGGCCGGGCGTAAAAGGCCGGCGTTTCGCTCAAGTGAACGACCGGCCTGAGATGGCGCAGGCGGCCGAGCGGGCCGTTGCTCTCCTGGGTCAGGTGGGCGATCTCGGCTTCCGGCAGGTCGGCCGCGCCGCCCGCCGCGTCGACCGTGCCGAGGCCGGCCAGCCATTGGGCGACCTGGACGAGCGAGACGCGCACCAGCCACGAGCCACCCTGTTCGACCCGCCGAGCCAGCGCCACCATGGCGCCGAGCGCGCCGAGGTAGCCCGCGATGTAGTCGAGCGCCTGCACCGGCATGTTGCGGGGTCGGGCAAGCGAACTGTTGACGGCGGCGAGACCCGTCACGTTCTGCACGATCGAATCGAAGCCGCGCCGGCCGGACCACGGTCCGGCATGGCCGTAGGCACACAGCGCGACACAGACGATGCCGGGCCGCAGCGCCGCCACCGCCTCGGGCGAGAAGCCGCGCGCCGCGAGCGCGCCCGGCCGGTAGCCCTGCGTGAAGATGTCGGCTTCGCGCAGCAACGCCGCCATCGCTTCCGCGCCGGCGGGCGTGCGCAGGTCGATCCAGGCGCAGCGCTTGCCGTGGCCGGTGTCCATCAGCAGCTCGCCCTGGTAGGGCAGGTGGGGTGCCGCCACATGCAGCACGTCGGCGCCGTTCTCCGCCAGCACGCGACCGCTGGTCGGGCCGGCCAGAACGCGCGTCAGGTCGAAGACGCGCACGCCGCTCAACGGGCGGTCGCCCCTCGGCAATGGCCGCGCCGGCGCCTCGCCGATCTTCACGATGTCGATCAGCGGCAACCGGGCGACGGCGACGCCGTGCGGATGGGCGTTCCACTCCTCGCGGCTGCGCGTGACGCCGCCGACGCAGCCGCCCGCTGCGATCGCCTCCTCGATGTCCGTCGCGTTCCACCCGGCGACGGCGGCGGCCAGCGCCTCGCGCGTGGCCTCGCTCGCGCCGGCGATGCGCAGCGCGCCCTCGCGATGGTGCGGATGGTTGGTGTGGATGAACATGTGCCGGCCGTCGCGCGTCGGGTAGTGACCGCTCAGCGGGTCCCATGACACCGGCCGCTTGCCATCCTGCAGTACATAGGTGTTGGAGCGCAGCGACGCGGCGGCGGCACGACGATCGACGGTGACGGATTGCGGACGTCCTGTGCGCAGCCGCCACAGGTCCGAGAGCGCGAGGCCGACGGCGCCCAGCGCGGCGGACCCGGCATGGGCGATCCGCCAGGGGGTGCCGAACACCGGATCGTCGGTGCCGCCGATCGCGAGCAAATCGTCGGCGCGCCTCGGCCGACCCAGCAGGGCGAGAATGTCGTGAGCGAGCCCGTCGCTCACTTGCCCGCCATGATGTCGGTCAGCAGCTTCATCAGCACGTCGGGGCAGGTGATGTGCGGATTGTGGCTGGCGTCGATCTCGTAGTACTTCCAGCCGGCTTCGCTCCGGGCGCGCTCGCCGAACTGGCGGAACACGTCGCCCGGCCCGTTCTTCTTGGCATAGATGTAGTGGCGCGGCGCGGCGACGTCCGAACCGAGGCTGATCTTCTGCTCGAACGTCTTGATGGGCTGCGGCCGGCGGCGCGGACTCGCCCAGGCGACGTCCTCGGGCGCGGTGTCGGGCGGCATCGGGTTGATCGGAAGCCTCCAGCCCTCGCCGTCCTTCAGCGCGCCGGCGCGCATGTTGGCCTCCGCCTTGGGGCCGACCAGATCGAACAGGCTCTGCCCGTGCTTGGGCGCGAAGGCGTCGATATAGACGATGCGCGCGATGCGGCCGCGCGCCTTGTCGGCCACTCCCGTCGCCACCATCCCGCCATAGGAATGGCCGAGCAGGACGACATCGTTCAGGTCCTCGAACTCGAGCACGTTCGTCACGTCCTGGATGTGGGTCGAGAGGTCGATGTCGGGCCGCGCCAGATGCGCCCGCTCGCCGAGGCCGGTGTAGCTCGGCGAGAAGAAGGTGTGGCCGGCGGCCTGCATCAGCGGCCGCATCTTCTTCCACGCCCACGCCGACGACCAGGCGCCGTGCGCCAGAACGATCGTTGCCATTCGCCCGTCTCCCTCGTTGATCGTTTCAGCCCGGCAGAGGCCCCTTGAACACGAAGAAGGCGCCCGCGCAGATCAGCGCGAACCCTACCAGATGATTGAGCGTGACGCGCTCGCCGAGATAGAGCACCGAGAAGACGGCGAACACGGTGAGCGTGATCACCTCCTGCATGGTCTTGAGCTCGGCGGCGCTGTAGGCGGCATGGCCCCAGCGATTGGCGGGGACGGCGAAGCAATACTCGACGAAGGCGATCCCCCAGCTCGCCACCACCACCAGCCAGAGTGGCCGGTCGGTGAACTTCAGGTGCCCGTACCAGGCGAAGGTCATGAAGACGTTGGAGATCAGCAGCAGGACGATGGGGGCGACGGCCGGGGGCAGCCAACTCATGCTCGGTTCAACTCCGCCGAGTGCGCGCCAGGAGAAGCGGCCGCTACCGCCTCGGCATCGGGCGCGGCCTCGATGTCTGGCGACATCATGTCCGAGCGGGAGGCGCCGGGGAAGACCGCGGCAGCGGCCGCGTCGCAAGTATGCCGGGTGCGTGCACCGGTCACGGCGAGGCAAGCGGCGGCGGTCGGTGCTGCGCCCACGGCCGCGCCCGTTCGAGCAGGGCACCGAGCCGCAGCACGTCGGCCTCGGCGCCCCATTTGCCGACGATCTGCACCGAGGTCGGCAGGCCGTCGGCGCCGAAGCCCGAGGGCACCGCGAGCGCCGGATGGCCTGTGAGGTTGAACGGGTACTGGTACGACGTCCAACCCTGCCGAGTGATGCCGCACTTCACGCCGTCGACCACGACCTCGTCGTTGGCCGCGTCGTGCCCGACGTCGAGCGCGGTGCGCGAGTTGGTCGGCGTGACGATGAAGTCGTAGCGCCCGAACAGGCCCTGGATCGCGCGGAACAGGTTGGTGCGGGCATACTGGGCGTTGCGGAAGTCGGCCAGGGTGAACTTGCAGCCGCGCTCCATGAAGGCGAGGGTGACGGGATCCATCCGGTTCTGCCACCTCGGCAGGTACTGCGCGCAGAATACGGCGAAGTTGGCCTGATAGAGCACGCGGCCCTCGTACTCGATCCAGTCGATCGGCCGGGGCGATTCGTCGATCGTCGCTCCCATCGCCTGCCAGGCGTCGAGCGCGGCGTGCGTGTTGGCGCGCACGTCCGCCGCGACGCGCGGATTTGCCGTCAGCTCGTAGTAGGCGACGCGCACGCCGGAGAGGTCTTCGCTGGCGAGCGCGAGGGAGAGAGGTTTCTGGGCTGCGCCGCCCAGGGTCCAGGGGTCTCTGTCGCTCGGCCCCACCAGCACCGAATGCATCACCGCCGCGTCGGTGATCGTGCGTGCGAGCGGGCCGGCATAGACGTTGTTGCCGAAAGCGTCGCGCGTGGTGTCGGTCGGGACCGCTCCCAGGGTCGGTTTCAATCCGACCAGGCCCGAGCATGAGGCCGGCCCGCGGATCGAGCCTGCGCCGTCGGTGCCGAGGGCGATCGGGCCGAGGCCCGCGGCGACGGCCGCGGCGCCGCCGCCGCTCGAGCCGCCCGGCGTGCGGTCGAGGTTCCACGGATTGCGCGTGATGCCGAAGGACGGCCCGTCGGTCAGGCCCTTCACGCCGAACTCGGGGCTCGTGCTCTTGCCGATCACGATGGCGCCCGCCGCGCGCAGGCGCTGCACCAGCACATCGTCGGCCGCCGCCGGCGGATTGTCGTCGAAGATCGCCGAGCCGTGCCGCGTCGGCACGCCCTGCACGTCGATCAGGTCCTTGACGCTCACCGGCACGCCGTGCAGCGGGCCCAGCGACTCGGCGCGCGACGCCGCTTCCTCGGCCCTGCGGGCATCGCGTCGCGCCGCCTCGTGCATGACGGCGCGGAAGCAGTTGAGCGTCGGATTGGCCCGGTCGATCGCCGCCAGCACGGCGTCGACGTACTCGACGGGCGAAAGCTCGCGCGCGCGGACGAGGGCCGCGGCCTTCGTCGCCGGCATGAAGAGAAGGTCGATCATGTCTCCTCATACACCTCCCCCGTCCGACGCGGCAGGTGTATGAGATCGGGGCCCATGTTCACCGTCCCGGTCCTGGCGGCGCTGGCCGCGGTCGCCGCCGTCACATCCTTCGTGTCCGGGATCTTCGGCATGGCGGGCGGCATGCTGCTGATCGGCTTCCTGCTGGTCTTCCTGCCGGTGCCGGTCGCCATGGTGTTCCATGGCGTGATCCAGATCGCGGCCAACGGCTGGCGCGCCTGGCTGTGGCGCCGTCACGTGAAGTGGAGCGTCGTGCTGCGGTTCGGATCGGGCGCGGCGGCCGCGCTGGCCGTCTTCTCCTTCCTCGATTTCGTGCCCGACAAGGCGCTGGTGCTCATGGCGGTCGGGCTGACTCCGTTCATCGCGCTCGCCGTGCCGCGGCGCATCGCACCCAATATCGAGGCACCCGGCCAGGCCTTCCTTGCGGGCGCGATCGGCGGCGCCATCCAGCTCGTGTCGGGCGTGACCGGGCCGCTGCTCGACATCTTCTACGTCCGCACCGGCATGACGCGGCAGGTCAACGTCGCCACCAAGGCGGCCGCGCAGGTGCTGGGACACCTGACCAAGGTGGTCTATTTCGGCGCGCTGATCGCCGATCCCGCCGGCCGCGACCTCGAGCAATGGCTGGTCATGGCCTATGCCTGCGCCTTCGCCGTGGTGGGAACGACCTTGTCGCGGCGCTTCCTCGACCGTATGTCGGACACGCAGTTCTACCGCTGGACGCGCTGGATCATCCTGGCGCTGGGCGCGGTGTACACGGCGCAGGGAATCTGGCTGATGGTGACGCGATGAGCGACGTGAAGGCCGAGGTGCGGGCGCTGCTCGACCGCCTGCCCGACGATTGCAGCTTCGCCGACGTGCAGCGCGGCATCGCCGTGCTGATGTGGCCGAAGCGGGGAGACGGGTCGCTCGCGCCGCCCGAGCGCCTGCCCGCCGAGGAAGTGAAGCGCCGCCTGCGCGAATGGCTCAAATCGGAGAACGATAAATGAAGGACCGCGTCTCGATCGAGTTCAGGGACGGCGTCGCCGACGTCCGCCTGATCCGCGCCGACAAGATGAACGCCCTCGACCCGGCGATGTTCGAAGGCATCCTCGCGGCGGGCGCGCAGCTCTCGGCGATGCACGGCCTGCGCTGCGTCGTGTTGTCGGGCGAGGGCAAGGCCTTCTGCGCCGGCCTCGACATGGCGAGCTTCGCCGCGATGGGGGCCGACGACAGCGGCGTGCCGGGCGCGCGCGACCTGGCCCGGCGCACGCACGGCATCGCCAACCGTCCGCAGCAATGCGCCTGGCAATGGCGCACCCTGCCCGTGCCGGTGATCGCCGCGGTGCATGGCGTGGCCTTCGGCGGCGGCTTCCAGATCGCGCTCGGCGCCGACATGCGCTATGCCACCGTCGACACGCGCTTCTCGGTGATGGAGATCAAGTGGGGCCTGGTGCCCGATCTCGCCGGCACCCAGCTCATGCGCCATCTGGCGCGCGAGGACTTGGTGCGCGAGCTCACCTACACCGGCCGCGTCTTCGACGGCGCGGAGGCCCGGGAGCTCGGCTTCGTCACCCGCGTCGTCGACGATCCGCGGGCGGCCGCCCTGGAGACGGCCCGAGAGATCGCCGGCAAGAGTCCCGATGCGATCCGCGCCGCCAAGCGCCTCCTCAACGATGCCGTCGCGGTCGATGCGGCGGCCGGCCTGATGACCGAATCGGTCGAGCAGCAGAAGCTGATCGGCTCGCCCAACCAGCTCGAGGCGGTACTGTCGAACCTGCAGAAGCGCGCGCCGAACTACCGGGATTCGTAGGAGCAAGGACATGAACCGCCAGTGGCTCTACGCCAGGCAGCCCGCCGGCAAGATCGGTCCCGACACGTTCCAATGGGCGGAGACGGCGATCCCGGTGCCGCGCGACGGCGAGGCGCTGGTGCGGACGCGCATGCTGTCGCTCGACCCGGCCAACCGCGCCTGGATGATGGGCAAGACCTATCGCGACGCGCTCGAGCCTGGGCAGGTGATGAGCGGCTTCGCCATCGGCGAGGTGGTCGAGAGCAGGACGGCCGGCCTCGCCAAGGGCGACATCGTCGAGGGCGACTGGGGCTGGCAGGACTATGCCGCCCTGCCGGCGCGGCGGCTGACGAAACGGACGACCGAGGCGCCGCTCGAGCTGCTGATCGGGCCGCTCAGCGTCACCGGCCTCACCGCCTATTTCGGCCTGCTCGAGGTCGGCCGGCCCAAGCCCGGCGACACGGTGCTGGTCTCGGCCGCGGCCGGCGCGGTCGGCACCATGGTCGGCCAGATCGCCAGACTCGCCGGCTGCCGTGTCGTCGGCACGGCGGGTGGCCGGGACAAGTGCGACTGGCTGGTGGGCGAGCTCGGCTTCGACGCGGCAATCGACTACAAGGCGGGCGGCGTGCGCCGCGCCATCGCCGCGGCGGCGCCGCACGGCATCGACGTCTATTTCGACAACACCGGCGGGCCTGTGCTCGAAGCCGCACTGTCGCTGATGAATTTGCGCGGCCGCATCGTGTGCTGCGGCAACGTCTCCCAATACGACGTCGAGAAGCCCGCGCCCGGTCCGATGGCGGTGCCCGGCCTGGTCGTCACCAAGCGGCTCCGGATGGAAGGCTTCATCGTCATGGATTTCTACGACCGCCGCGCCGAGGCCGAGGCGCGGCTCGCCGACTGGGTCGAGGAGGGCAGGATCAAGGCGATCGTCGATGTCGTCGACGGGCTCGACAAGGCCCCGCGGGCGTTGATCGGCCTGTTCGAGGGCCGCAATCGCGGCAAGATGGCCGTGCGCGTGGGGTGATGGGAGTATCGGGCGCGGCGCTTCCGTGCGTTCTTTTCGTCTTGACCGCCGGGTCGCGACGAGCGCGCGGGAGAGTCAGATTCGCGCGAGACGCCGGAATCGGGGGGTCGAATCGCCTTCCGATGCAGACGCCATCGGCATCGGACGGAATCCATCGACCCGATTAGGTCCTCAAGGGCGCGTCGAGGTAAAATGCGCCCATGAGCACCATGACCACTTCCGGCCGCGAGGGCCGCGCGGGATTTCCCGTATCGACGTTCTGCTTCGCCAATCGTCCGCCGACCCGTCCTCCCGACACGTGACCGGAGGTTTGCGCAGTTCCCGCAGTTTGCGCAACGCATTCCGGCAGAGAGCAGGCACACCACCCTGAGGGCATCTCGGGCGGGTGCCCGCGACGTCGATTGTCCGGCGACACCCCGCCGGAGGTTTCCGCGATTTCCGCGATTTCCGCGACGAGGTCGGAGAGAGATAGGGCCACTATCACCCCGAGCGAAGCGAGGAGCCCTTCCTGCCGCGTCGAAGGCCCCTCGCTTCGCTCGGGGTGACAATTGCAACTCGCTTTCCAGCGACAGTCGATCCTAGTTGATCGGCCCCAGGATCTTGCCCGGGTTCATGATGTTGTCGGGATCGAGCGCCTTCTTGATGGAACGCATCAGCGACATCGCTTCGCCATGCTCCTCGTAGAGGAACTTGATCTTGCCGATGCCGACGCCATGCTCGCCTGTGCAGGTGCCGCCGAGCGCCAGCGCGCGCGCCACCATGCGGTCGTTCAGTTCCTCGGCGCGCCTCAGATAGGTCGGGTCGGCCTGGTCGATCATCATGGTGAGATGGAAGTTGCCGTCGCCGACATGGCCGACGATGGGCGCATAGAGGCCGTTGGCCTGCACGTCCTTCTGGGTCTCGAGGATGCACTCGGCGAGCCGCGAGATCGGCACGCACACGTCGGTCGCCCACATGCCCCAGCCGGGCTTGGCGGCCTTGGCGGCCCAGGCCGCGTCGTGGCGCGCCTGCCACATCCGGGTCCGTTCCTCGGCCTGTCCCGTCCAGGCGAAATCGCCGCCGCCGTTCTCGGCGGCGATCGCCTGCACCATCTCCGCTTGCTCCCTCGTGCCGGTCTCGGTGCCGTGGAACTCGAGCAGCAGCAGGTTCTTCTCGGGCAACGCGAGCTTGGAATACTTGTTCACCGTGTCGACCGTGTAGGTGTCCATCAGTTCGATGCGCGCCACCGGGATGCCGGACTGGATGGTCTGGATCACGGTGTTCACCGCGCCCTCGAGGGAATCGAAGGCGCAGGTCGCCGACGCCATCGATTCGGGGATGCCGTAGAGCCGCAGCGTGATCTCGGTGATGATGCCGAGCGTGCCTTCGGAGCCGACGAACAGCTTCACCAGGTCGTAGCCCGCGCTCGACTTGCGCGCGCGGCGGCCGAGCCGCATCAGCCGGCCGTCGGCGGTGACGACCTGCAGCGCCAGCACGTTCTCGCGCATCGTGCCGTAGCGCACCGCGTTGGTGCCCGACGCGCGCGTGCTGGTCATGCCGCCGATCGAGGCATCGGCGCCGGGATCGATCGGAAAGAAGAGGCCGGTGGCGCGGATGTATTCGTTGAGCTGCTTGCGTGTAACGCCGGGCTGCACCACCACGTCGAGGTCGGCCTCGTTGACCGCCAGCACCTTGTTCATGCGGCTGACGTCGACCGAGATGCCGCCGTTGGGGGCGCTGATGTGGCCCTCCAGGGACGTGCCGGTGCCGAACGGAATCACGGGTGTCTTGTGGCGGGCGCAGAGCTGGACGATCCGCTGCACTTCTTCGGCCGTCTCGGCGAAGACCACGGCATCCGGCAGGTGCGCCTCGTGGAAGGAGATGTCCTTGCCGTGCTGCTCGCGCACGGCGTGAGCGGTGCTGACGCGGTCGCCGAAGATCTGCTTCAGCTCGGCAATGGTGGCGTCTATCTGCGGGGGGCGTGCCTGGGCCGTGACGGCCATGTCGGTTCTCCTAGCGTACGGCATTTGGATACGCTCAAATGCCGCCGAAGCCAACCCGAGGGGAACGCTCCAGATGCGTGACGTCTATGTGATCGGCGCCTACACCACGGCGTTCAAGAAGCACCCCGGCATGAGCTTCGCCGACCTCGCCCGCGAGGCCTATCTCGGCACGCTCGAGGACGCCGGCCTGAAGAACGGCGCCGACATCGAAGCGGGCTGGCTGGGCAATTGCGGCATGGTCTTCTGGGGCCAGAATTCGATCCGCGGCCAGGCGCTGTTCCAGCCGCTGGTCGAGGAGGGCCTGTTCCCCGAGCGCGTGCCGATGTTCAACGTCGAGAACGCCTGCGCCACCGCCTCGACCGCCTTTGCCGGCGCGTGGAAGGACGTGCTGGCGGGCACGCACGAGCTCTCGTTCTGCATCGGCATCGAGAAGCTGTTCAGCCCCGACGCGCCGGAGCGCACGGCGAACCTGTTCAACCAGGGCTACATCACCAGCCAGCACGACCGGCTGGTCTCGGAGATGAACAGGGTCGGCAGGATGGTCGGCTCGGAGTTCAAGCCGGGCGACGACCGCACCATCTTCATGGACACCTACGCCATGCAGGCCAAGTGGCACATGTGGAAGTACGGCACGACGCAGGAGCAGATCGCGGTCGGCGCCGCCAAGAATCACAATTACGGCGCGCTGAACGAGAAGGCGCAGTATCGCTTCCAGATGACCCCCGAGGCGGTGCTGCAGGACCGGCCGGTATCCTATCCCCTGACCCGCGCCATGTGCGCGCCGATCGGCGACGGCGCGGCGGCGGCGCTGCTCTGCTCGAAGGAATATCTCGAGAAGCAGCCCAGGGCGGTACAGGAACGCGCGGTCAGGATCGCGGGCGTCGGCTTCTCCGGCGGCATGTACCGCGAGCTCGACAAGCCCGGCCTGACGCGCGCCGCCGCCGACAAGGCCTACAGAATGGCGGGGCTGGGACCCGAGGACATCGACGTCGCCGAGGTGCACGACGCCACCAGCTTCTGCGAGATTTACCAGTGCGAAATGCTGCGCTTCTGCCCCGAGGGCGAGGGCGGCAGGTTCGTCGCCTCGGGCGCGACCGGGCCGGGCGGCAAGCTGCCGGTGAACACGTCGGGCGGCCTCGTCTCGAAGGGCCATCCGGTCGGCGCGACGGGGCTGTCGATGCTTGCCGAACTTGCAAGCCAGTTGCGCGGCGAGACCGGGCAGCGCCAGGTCGAGGGCGCGGAGATCGCGCTCGCCGAGAACGGCGGCGGCGTGATCGGCATGGAGGAGGCCGTGGCGTCTGTGGTGATCCTGCAGCGCCAATGACCTGATTCTCGCTGGCGTTGAATTCGGCGCGATCGCACCAACATGGTGCTCCGTGCCGGCGATGGTCCTATAAGCTCTCCCGGACTGCGCAGGACGATCAGGGAGAAGATTCATGGCCATCCGCTTCGACAATCGCGTCGCCATCGTCACCGGCGCCGGCAACGGGCTCGGCCGCGCGCACGCGCTGTTGCTGGCGAGCCGCGGCGCCAGGGTGGTGGTGAACGATCCGGGTGGCGCGGTCGACGGAAAGGGCGGCGATCACGCGGCGGCCGACAAGGTGGTGGCGGAAATCAAGGCGGCGGGCGGCCAGGCGGTGCCGAACTACGCTTCGGTCGCCGATCCCAAGAGCGCCGCCAGCATCGTCGAGACCGCGGTCGGTGCGTTCGGCACCGTGGACATCGTGGTGAACAACGCGGGCGTGCTGCGCGACAAGACCTTCCACAACATGACGATCGAGGATTTCGACTTCGTGGTGAAGGTGCACTTCCTCGGCACCGCCTACGTGACGCACGCCGCCTGGCCGATCCTGCGTGCCAAGGCCTATGGGCGGGTCGTCGTCACCTCGTCGAACTCGGGCATCTACGGCAATTTCGGCCAGGCCAACTACGCCGGCGCCAAGCTTGCCGTGGTGGGTTTCATGAACGCGCTGCGCCTGGAGGGCCAGAAGTACAACATCATGGTCAATGCGCTGGCGCCGGTCGCCGGCACGCGCATGACCGAGAGCCTGATGCCGCCCGAGGTGGTCGAGAAGCTGAAACCCGAATATGTCTCGCCCATGGTGGCCTGGCTGTGCAGCGAGCAATGCCAGCGCACCGGCGAGATCTGGAGCGCAGGCGCGGGTTACTTCGCGCGCATCGAGTATCGCGAGGCATCCGGCGTGCGCATCGCCGGCCGCGCGCCGACTCTCGAGGACGTCGAGGCCAACATCGAGAAGATCGCCGATCTCTCGGCCAACAAGGTCTATCGGACCTCGTCGGAGGAGGTGGCGGCGGTGGTGGGCGCCTGAGGGACGCGGCCCACACCGAAGACCGGCTCGCGCCTATCGCCGAATGGCTGGCGCGCGAGGGCCGGCTGTTGACCCGTCCGGGCATCTTCCTCGAGCGCTTGATGGAACGGGTAACCGCGGCCGGGCTTCCGGTGTGGCGCGCCTATATCGGCCTGCAGCTCATCCATCCGCAGCTGCAGGCCATCGGTTTCATGTGGCGGCGCGGCGAGCCCGTCCAGTCGATCGCCCGCGCCTTTGGCATCCAGTTCACGTCGGCCTACATCGGCAGCCCGATGCAGGAGGCGCGCGAGCTGGGGCGGGTCGTGCGTCACCACCTCGCCGGGATCGGCGAGAGCCATCACGTCGTGCTGCACGAGGTCAGGGCCGATGGCGGCACCGACTATCTTGCGCTGCCGCTGCGCCTCGCCCGCGCGGGGCCCTTGCCGGTCGTCACCTTCGCCACGGACGCCGCGCCGGGATTCTCCGACGCCGACATCGGCGACCTGACGCGGCTGGTCGACATGATGGGCGCCGTCGTCGAGATGCACATCGAGCACAGCATCGCCGACACCGTGGTCAACACCTATCTCGGCCCAGTGGTCGGCGAGCGCATCCTGAACGGCGCGATCCGGCGCGGCGACGGGCAGGAGATCAATGCCGTGCTGTGGTTCTCCGACCTGCGCGACTTCACCGGGCTGAACGAGCGCCTGCCCGGGGCGGAGATGCTCGAGCTGCTCAACAACTACCTGCAGCTCGTCGGCGACGCCCTGCGCGCGCATGGCGGCGAGATCCTGAAGTTCATCGGCGACGGCGTGATGGCCTACTTCCCGGTCGACGATGCCTTGTTCCTGCCGATGGTCACGGCCAACGCGGTTGCCGCGGCGCGGCGACTGATCGGCGACGTCGAGGCGGCCAACGAGGCGCGCGCCGCGGGCGGCCGCGAGCCGCTGCGCTTCGGCATCGGCCTCCATGTCGGCCACGTCATGTTCGGCAATATCGGCACGGAGGATCGGCTCGACTTCACGGTGATCGGGCCCGCCGTCAATCGGGCGGCGCGGCTCGAGGGGCTGACCAAGGCGCTTGGCGCGCCGGTGCTGGCATCTGCCCAGTTCAACGACGTCTGCGAGGTTCCCCTGAAATCGCTCGGCAAGCACCGGCTGCGCGGCGTGCCCGAGCCGGTGGAGGTCTTCACTCTGCCATCCTAGCTAGACGGATGCGACCTAGACGAGCGCCTTCCAGTCCTCGATCCAGGTCAGCGCCTCTTCGTCGGGAAGAGGCTGGCTCGAGGCGTCGACCTCGAGCCGGTCGCCGAGCTTCCTGGCGCCGCACAGCTCGAAGACCTTGTCGACCTTCTTGCCACCGCCGCAGAACGTGTCCTGGTAGGTCATGTCGCCGAGCGCGATCACGCCGTAGCGATGGCCCGACAGATCGGGACGCTCGCGCTCCAGCGTCTCGGCGAGCGGCAGGATGTTGGTCGGGATGTCGCCCGAGCCGTGCGTGGCGCAGACCACAAGGAAGATCTCGTGCGTCTTCAGGTCGGCGACGCCGGCCGCCCTGTCGATCACGTCGACCGTATGGCCCGCTGCCTCGAGCACGGGCTTCAGCGCGTCGGCCACCATCTGGGCGTTGCCCGACTCGGTGCCGACC
The DNA here is from genome assembly GCA_025808875.1 of Enhydrobacter sp. Lineage (NCBI taxonomy): Bacteria > Pseudomonadati > Pseudomonadota > Alphaproteobacteria > Hyphomicrobiales > Enhydrobacter > Enhydrobacter sp. The sequence goes on from CP075528.1 coordinate 469,320, forward strand.
AGGATCAGGAGTCGCGACATCGTTCTTCGACATACGGGGCGACGTGCCGCGATGCGACGCGACCGGTTGGCGCGGGGGCAGCCCGCGTGCCAGTCTGACGGCCATCATGGAAGAGACGCCCGTTCTCGCCGCCCTCGACGGCGGCGTGCTCACCTTGACCCTCAATCGGCCGCAACGGCTCAATGCCATGAGCCAGGCCCTGATCGGCTCGCTACGGGAGCAGATCGAGCGCGCCCGCGGCGATGCCGCGATCCGTGCCGTACTGCTGACCGGCACGGGCCGTGGCTTCTGCGCCGGTGCCGATCTCGCCGCGGCCGGCACGGGCTCCATCGGCCCGGACGGCAAGCCCGATGTCGGCGCCGTCATGGAGAAGCTCTACAATCCGCTGATCCGCTCGATCCGCGACCTGCCCAAGCCGGTGGTCGCGGCGGTCAACGGCGTGGCGGCGGGCGGCGGCGCCAACCTTGCGCTGGCCTGCGACATCGTCCTGGCGGGCCGTTCGGCGCGCTTCGACCAGGCCTTCGTGCGCATCTCGCTGATCCCCGATCTGGGCGGCACCTGGTTCCTGCCGCACACGGTGGGCGACGCGCGGGCGCGGGCGCTGGCGATGCTGGGCACGTCCGTTCCGGCCGAGCAGGCCGAGAGGATGGGCATGGTCTGGCAGGTGCTGGACGACGACAGGCTGATGGACGAGGCGGGCAAGCTCGCACGCCGACTCGCCTCGGGTCCGACGCTGTCCTACGCCGCGATCAAGCGGGCCATGAACGCCGCGGGCACGAACACGCTCGATCGTCAGCTCGATCTCGAGCGCGATTTTCAGCGCGAGCTCGGCCGCAGCGCCGACTTCAAGGAGGGCGTCGCCGCCTTCCTCGCCAAGCGGCCGGCCAACTTCACGGGGCGATGAGACGATGACCTACAACACCATTCTCGTTGCCAGGACCGACAGCCTTGCGACCATCACGCTGAACGCGCCCGACAAGCTCAACGCCGTGTCGCGCCGGATGATCGCCGAGCTCAAGCAATGCTGGGAGGAATTGGCGGCCGACCAGGCCGTGCGTGCCGTGTTGCTGACCGGCGCCGGCCGCGGCTTCTGCGCCGGCGCCGACCTGGCCGACCCCGATCGCGATGCGGGCGCCACCGCCGATTCGGGCGCGGCCCTGGAGAAGTACTTCAATCCGGTCATCCGGCTGATGCGCACCATCCCCAAGCCCGTCGTGTCGGCGGTGAACGGCGTCGCGGCGGGCGTCGGCATGAGCTTCGCGCTCGCCTCGGACATCGCCATTGCGGCAAAGTCGGCGTCGTTCCTGCAGGCTTTCGCCCGCATCGGGCTCTTGCCCGACGGCGGCAGCACATGGTTCCTGCCGCGCCTCGTGGGCGACCAGCGGGCGAGGGCGCTCGCCATGCTGGCACCGCAGATCCCGGCCGAGACGGCCAGGGAATGGGGCCTGATCTGGGACGTCGTCGACGATACCGCCTTGATGCCGACGGCGACCGAACTGGCGCGCAAGCTCGCCGACGGCCCGACCCTGGCCCTGGCGAAGATCAAGTCGGCTCTCGGCCAGGCGAGCGGCAACGATCTGTCGCGCCAGCTCGACGTCGAGCGCGACTACCAGAGCCAGCTCGGCCGCAGCGAAGACTTCAAGGAAGGCGTCGCCGCCTTCCTCGCCAAGCGCAAGGCCAACTTCAAGGGGAAATAGAGGACGCCATGACGACGCCGCACAAGGAGATCACCTCCGGCCTGCTCTTTCCGGAAGGTCCGATCGCGATGCCCGACGGTTCGGTGATCCTGGTCGAGATCGCCCGCGAGACGCTCACGCGCATCACGCCCGACGGCAAGCACCATGTCGTCGCCAAGCTGGGCGGCGGTCCGAACGGCGCGGCCATGGGCCCCAACGGCAAGATCTACGTGACCAACAACGGCGGCTTCAACTGGATCAAGCGCCCGGACGGGCGGCTGTTCCCCGGCACGGCGCCCGACACCTACAAGGGCGGCTCGATCCAGGTGGTCGATCCCGAGACCGGCAAGTTCGAGACGCTCTACGAGTCATGCAACGGTCGCCGGCTGAACGGACCGAACGACCTCGTCTTCGACAAGGATGGCGGCTTCTGGTTCACCGACCTTGGCAAGACGCGCGAATACGACAGCGATCGCGGCGCCGTCTACTATGCCAAGGCCGACGGTTCGAAGATCGAGCAGAAGGTGTTTCCACTCGAGCGGCCGAACGGTTGCGGCCTGTCGCCTGACGAGAAGACGCTCTACGTGGTCGAGACGCCGACCGCGCGCCTGTGGTCGTTCGAACTGAGCGCTCCGGGCACCATCAAGGACGCCAACGGCCCCTATCGCGGCGAGAAGGGCCGGGTCGTCGCGGGTCTCGGCGGCTACCAGATGTTCGATTCGCTGGCGGTCGATTCGGCGGGCCACGTCTGCGTCGCCACGCTCATCACCGGCGCGGTGTCCGACATCTCGCCGGACGGCAAGTCGGTGACGCAGTACAAGCTGCCCGATCCCATGGTCACCAACGTCTGCTTCGGCGGCGTGGACCTGCGCACGGCCTACGCCACGCTTTCCATGACCGGCAAGCTGGTGAGCTTCGAATGGCCACGGCCGGGGCTGAAGCTCAACTATCTGAACAAGTAGAGGGTCACGCCCGGGCGAGGGCGCGGACCTCGCGGCTGGCGACGACCCGGCCGGTCGCGTAGGCCTCGTGGTTGGCGTCGACGTCGGCGAGCTTGTAGCGGTAGTTGACCATCATGGCGTAGGACTGCCTGAGCCCGTTGGCACTGACGTCGGCGAGCCAGTTGAGGCGCTCGACGATGGCGCCGTTGCCGAGATGGAAGTGGGCCACCCGATCGAGCGCGCGACCCTTGTCGTCGGTACCGGCGAGGTAGCGCGCGGCCAGCCGCGTCAGGATCGGGCGCAGCGCCTTGTTGATGGCGGGCACTTCCCACCATACCGGCCGGTCGAGCAGCGATCGCACGGCGGCGGCGCCGGAGGCCTCGTTGGTGACAGGCACCAGCGACGCAATCTCGGCCTGGGTGAGCGCCGCGTCGCCTTCGTTCTTGAGCCGCGCGTCGATATGGTGGCGTAAACCGGGGATAGGCGACAGGGTCGCGAAGTCCTTGATGTTGGGCAGATCGGACGCCAACTGCTCGGCGACGCGCTTGATCAGGAAGTTGCCGAAGCTGATCCCCGCAAGGCCCTGCTGGCAATTGGAGATCGAGTAGAAGATCGCCGTGTCGGCGTGTCGGGGGTCGACGGTCTCGGCCTTGGCGTCGAGCAGGCGCTGGACGTTGCCCGCCATGCCGTCGACCAGGGCGACTTCGACGAAGATCAAGGGCTCATCCGGCATGCGCGGGTGAAAGAAGGCAAAGCAGCGGCGGTCCGAATCGAGACGGTTCTTCAGGTCGCGCCAGGAGCGGATGGCGTGGACGGCCTCGTAGGCGACGAGCTTCTCTAGCAACGCCGCCGAGGCGCGCCAATCGATGCGCACCAGGTCGAGGAAGCCCACGTCGAACCAGGCCGCGAGCAGAGGACGGAGGTCATCGGCCAACGTGCGGGCCGCAGGTTCGCTCCTGCCCAGCGTCATCAACTCGGCGCGCAGATCGACCACGAACTTCACGCCCTGGGGCACGCCCACGAATTCGTGGAGCAGACGCACCGCCGGCGGCTCGAGCGCTTCGATCAGAGACCGTGGCGACGCCTTCGACCCGCGCCAACGATCGACCTCGGCCAAGGCGGCGTCGCGGTCGAGACCATAGTCGCGCGCCAAGGTCAGCAGGAACCTGCGCCGTCCGGTCGTCGTAAGCGACAGATAGGCCTGGCCGAGTTCCGCCGCCCGGGCGCGCCGCGCCGTCTCGCCGCCCTTGCCCTCGAGGCAGGCTTCGATGCGGCTCTTGAGGCGCGGCACATCGTCGTCCGGCAGGTCGGGACGCAGTGGCGCACCCACCACTTCGCGCGCGCCACGCGCGGTCTCGACGAAGGCACTGCGCAATCGGTCGAGGGTGCGATCGAGGGTGTCGGAGAACGGGAGGGCCATGCACCGATTATGTCACGGCAATCGTGTCGCTCCAGTGGCGGCGCATGAACGTGCCTTCAGGCCTTGCTCAGGCTGTTCCACAAATACCAACAGGCCACGGTGCGGTAGGGGCGCCAGCGCTCGGCGGCTCGCCGCAGCGTCTCGGGCGAGGGCAGGCTGCGCTTGCGGAAAGTCGCTGCGAAGGCCTTGCGCAGGCTGTAGTCGCCGAGCGGCAGCACATCGGGGCGTCCCAGGTTGAACATCAGGAACATTTCGGCGCTCCAGCGTCCGATGCCGTGCACCGCCGTCAGCCGGTCGATGATCTCCTCGTCGTCCAGCCTGCGGGCCGCGGCGAGGCTCGGGATTTCACCCGACGCGGCGCGCCGGGCGAGATCGCGCAGGGACTTGAGTTTGGGGCGGGAGATCCCGCAGCTGCGGATGCTGGCGTCGCTGAGGGCGAGCAGCCGTTCCGCCGACATGCCGCGGGCGCCACGCGGGAAGTGGCCGCACAGCCGTCCAAAGATCGTGGCCGCTGCCTTGTTGGAGAGCTGCTGGTACACGATGGCCTCGGCAAGGGCGACGAACACGCTCCGTCGGGCCTTGAGCTCCATCGCGAACGGTCCGGAAGCTGCGATGAGTGTGGCCAGGGCAGGATCGGCCGCATTGAGATGCGCTACCGCCACCGCCGGTTCGAAGCCGAACTCAGCCATTGTGCGGCGCTCGGCCGACGAACAATGGGCCGGCACTCAGGGCAGCAGCGGCCTCGATTTCCAGGATACGTCGCTTGGTGACTACGCCGCCGGCGGCCGAGAAGCCGCCCATCTTGCCGTCGGCGCCAAGCACCCGGTGGCACGGCACGATGATGGCAACGGGATTTCGGCCGAGCGCCTGACCGACTTCGCGCGCTTCGTGCGGCACGCCGAGGCGCCTTGCGATCTCGCCGTAGGTGATTGTCTGGCCGGCCGGAACGCTGCGTGCCACGTCATAGACCTCGCGGTGGAAGTCGGGCACCGACGAAAGGTCGAGTTCGATGTCGCCCAGGTCGATCCGCTCGCCGCGCAGGAGAGCCACGACACGGTCGATCGCCCGCTGGATGTCGGGCGCCGGCATCGACTCTCGCGCTCCGGGCCAGCGCTTGAGGGCCCGGCGACGGGTGCTTGCGGGCGTGGACTCGGGCAACTGCAGGCCGGCGATGCGCTGCCCGGTCCAGCGAACGGCGCAAGCGCCGATTGGCGTGTCGAAGAGGGCAAAGAAATGCAGGGTCATGGCGCGATGGTCCATATAACCTGTAATGTGGTCAAGTGGGTTCGATCTGACCTGTCACAAAAGCAGCATCGAGCCTTGATACCTTGGGTGCGTCGCATCGTTCCGGGGGCCCTGGATTGGCCAGTCCGCAGGCACAGGTCCGTCTCCGTCTGAAGGAATCCGTTCGCCGCAGCCGGATGCTGTCCCCTGAGGGGTTGCTCGAGTGGCTTTTCGAGAGGCTTTTCCGCGGCCTGGTCTACGCGCAGATCTGGAAAGACCCGGCGGTCGATCTCGACGCTCTCGCGCTGACGCCAAATTGCCGAGTGATCGCCATCGCCTCGGGCGGCTGCAATGTCCTGTCCTACCTGACGGCTGCTCCGGGCCGAATCACGGCGCTCGACCTCAGTCCGGCGCACGTCGCACTCAATCGGCTGAAACTGGCAGCGGCGAGCCGACTGCCGTCCTGGGAGGCGTTCCATCGCTTTTTCGGCGCGGCCGACTCCGATGCCAACGTCGTCGCCTACGATCGGCTGATCGCGCCGCATCTCGATCGGGCCAGCCGTCGCTATTGGGAAGGCCGCAGCCTGTTCCAGCTTGGTCGTCGGCGTATCTCGATCTTTGCCAGATGCGCCCATCGGCATGGGGTGTTGGGCCGCTTCATTGGCCTCGGGCACCTCGCCGCCCGGTTGCACGGCGTCGATCCGCGACTTCTGTTGAGCGCGCAGACTCTCGAAGAGCAACGCCGCTTCTTCGAGGTGATGTTGGCTCCCTTGTTCGACAAGCCGTCGATACGTTGGGTGACTTCCAGCCGGCTTTCACTGTACGGATTGGGTATTCCGCCCGCGCAATATGACGAGCTCGCGCAGGGGCGCGACATGCACCGCGTACTGCGCGCACGCGTGGAGCGCCTCGCCTGTGGCTTCAGTCTCGAGCAGAACTACTTCGCCTGGCAGGCCTTCGGCAGAGGCTACCCGAGCGGCCCCCGCGGACCCCTGCCTCCCTATCTTCGTCCCGAGCACTTCGACACCATCCGTTCCAGGGTCGACAGGGTCGAGGTCCTCAATCGCTCCTTCACGGAGTATCTCGCATCCTGCCCCGATTCGTCGTGCGATCGGTATGTTCTCCTCGATGCTCAGGACTGGATGACCGACGATCAGCTCGACGCCCTGTGGAGGGAGATCGGTCGCACGGCGCGACCTGAGGCGCGGGTGATCTTCCGCACTGCCGCCGAACCGTCGCTGCTGCCCGGCCGACTGGCGCCGGATTTGCTGTCGCGCTGGCACTATGAGGCGGAGTTGTCAGCAGCGCTGTCGGCGCGTGACCGTTCGGCCATTTATGGCGGCTTCCACCTCTACGTATTGAAGTCGTGAACATCGCCGGCCCTGCAACGACGATGGACCGGCTTTATCGTTTTCAGCGTCACATCTACGATCCGACCCGCAAATACTATCTCCTGGGGCGCGACCGATTGATCGAGGGCCTCGCCCCGCCGCCTGGCGGGGCGGTGCTGGAGATCGGCTGCGGCACGGCCCGCAACCTGCTGTGGGCCGCCCGTCTCTATCCCGAGGCCGTCTGTTACGGCATCGACGTCTCGCGTGAGATGCTCGTGACTGCCAGTCGGCGAGTCGAGCGATCGGGTCTCGCCCGACGCGTCGAACTGGCGTGGGCGGACGCCACGACATTCGATCCGGGCGCGACATTCGGGCGTTCGGACTTTTCTCGGATTTTCTTCTCCTACAGCCTCTCCATGATCCCGGACTAGACAGTAGCGCTGGAACGAGCGAGTGCCTTGCTGTCGCCAGAAGGCGAGTTGCACATCGTCGATTTCGGTCGCCTGGAGCGACTGCCGGTTTCGCTCCGGAGAAACCTGCGGAACTGGCTCGGTTTGTTCGGTGTCGTGCCGAGAGACGGACTGGAAGCTCGCCTTTCAGCACTTGCAGTTCGGTTCGTCGTCGACCATCCGTTCCGGGGCTACGCCCAGCTGGCAGTCTGCCGTCGCCATTGAGCAAGGCAGGCCTGCCGCAGGGGCATTGGCAATGCAGGCGACCGGTGCTACCGGTCGCCGACGGCCGTGACCCGGGAGCTCCAACGATGACCGAAGCCTATATCTGCGATGCCATCCGTACGCCCGTCGGGCGCTACAATGGCGGCCTCGCCGCGGTTCGTGTCGACGATTTGGCCGCGCATCCGATCAAGGCGCTGATGCAGCGGAACGGTTCCGTCGACTGGGGCTCCGTCGACGACGTCATCTATGGTTGCGTCAACCAGGCCGGAGAGGACAATCGCAACGTCGCGCGGATGGCGGGCCTGCTCGCCGGCCTGCCCGTGGAGGTGGCCGGTGCCACCGTCAATCGCCTGTGCGGTTCCGGCCTCGAGGCTGCGGGCCACGCGGCGCGCGCCGTCAAGCTCGGCGAGGCCGACATGATGATCGCCGGCGGCGTCGAGGGCATGACCCGGTCTCCCTATGTCATGGGCAAACCGGAAGGGCCGTTCGATCGAGGCATGAAGCTCGAAGACACCGTGCTGGGCTGGCGGTTCGTCAATCCCAAGATGAAGGCGGCCTACGGGATCGATCCGATGGGCCAAACGGCCGAGAACGTCGCCACCGAACACCAGATCAGTCGGACCGATCAGGATCACTTCGCCTACCGCAGCCAGCGCCGCTGCAAGGCCGCGCAGGATCGCGGGTTCTTCGACAAGGAGATCGTCAAGGTCTGCGTCAAGAAGGGCAAGGCGGAGATCGTCGTCGACAAGGACGAGCATCCGCGCGGCGACACCACGATGGAGATCCTGTCCAAGCTGCCGGCGGCCTTTCGCGACGGCGGCTCGGTCACCGCCGGCAACTCATCGGGCATCAACGACGGCGCCTGCGCCATGATCATCGCGTCCGAGGCGGCAGCCAGAGCCAACGGCCTGACGCCGCGCGCGCGCATTCTCGGTGCCGTGTCGGCTGGCGTGCCGCCGCGCGTCATGGGCATCGGGCCGGTTCCGGCGACGCAGAAGCTTCTCGCCAAGCTCGGCCTGTCGATCGGGGACTTCGACGTCGTCGAGCTCAACGAGGCGTTCGCCGCGCAGGCCCTCGCCGTGCTGCGTCAGCTCGGTCTGCCCGACGACGCCGAGCAGGTGAACCCGAACGGCGGCGCCATCGCCCTCGGCCACCCGCTCGGTGCGTCGGGTGGCCGCCTGATGATCACGGCCCTCAACCAGCTCGAGGCCACTGGCGGCAAGCGCGCGCTCTGCACCATGTGCATCGGCGTCGGCCAGGGCATCGCGCTCGCGCTGGAGCGGGTTTAGCCGCACGGCATAGCCGCGGCTTCGCTCTACCCAGGGCTGCCAGTCGTTGACTTGGGATCGACGGACTGCGGAGCGGTTAGAAGCTGGTGTTGCAGAATCATGATCTGCCGCGAGATGTCTGCATTGGTGTCGTGGAGACGTCTGGCGGCGTCGGGCCCCTTGGTGATGTCGTTCGGATCACCTTTCAGCTTTTCTATTTGCGCTACATTGTCGGCCTGCATTTTTCGTAGCAAGTTGATGCGTTGCTCAATTCCGGCGGCGGTATCGCTGAACCTGACCGTCGTATCCGTGAGCGAAGCCAGCGCCCAAGTGAACGAGCAATAGTGATTGTAGCGCTCTACGTCACCGACCGCGGCTTCGGCGGTATACTCGCTGAGGCCGACGATTTCGCGCGGCTTGGTGATGTCCGTTGGCTGTTTCATCCGTTTCGCCGTGATTTCTTTGAGTTTCTCCGGGCGCGTGTCGTTGATCTTCCTTACTACCGCGGGCGCGACGAACTTTTGGTAGATGTCGGCGTTGAAGTGGGACCTCGTCCCGGACGCTATTGCACCCAGTGCAGCCAGTATGTTCGTGGCAGGCGCAACCACGATGGCCGCTGTTGCCGAGAGTCCTGTCGTCACCGTGTTCAACGCCAGGTTTGTGCCGGCCTGAGTTGAGACGATGCCGGCTTGGTGCTGTTCGCATTTCTTTTCGGACAGTGCGAGCAGGTGATCTTGAAGCCTGTCTCGAAGCACTGGATCGCGAGTTCGTTGAATCTTGGCGAGCGTTGCCTCAGGACATGTGCCGTTGCTGGCACGGTCGGCCGGTATGCAGTCGCGCCACAGGACGAAGGGACCATCATCCGGAATATTCGCCGGTCGGCCGCTCGCATCCTGAGTGACGACCGCATCGGTCGTATACTGATCTTCGAGCCAGGCACACGCGCCCAAGTTGATTGGTGCGATCATGACAAGACACACCGACAGGCGCTGCAAGGCAGCGCCGATTCGCATCTGATGCATATTTCCCCTCCGTGGCGGACGCCCCCCGGCGCCGGTCTATGCCACGGTGTCCACGCTCACGGGTTGAATATGCAGAGTCAATGTGCATTCCCGCTAGGCTGACGCACTCAAATTGATTCCGGCCTTGCGCATTTCACTCAGCATGCGATTTCGGCTGCCATCGAGATCGATGGCGGCGGTGGCTTCCAGCACGACCGCAACGTCGAAGCCCGCCTGCCGGGCATCGATCGCCGACCAGGCGACGCAGTAGTCGAGGGCCAGACCACACAACGTGAGGCGCGTGAAGCCGCGTGCCTTGAGGTAGCCGTCGAGGCCGGTGCGGGTCATGCGGTCGTTCTCGCGGAACGCCGAATAGGAATCGATCCCCGGATGGAACCCCTTGCGCACGATGGCCTGCGCCTTGCCGACGTCGAGATCGGGATGAAACTCGGCGCCCTTGGTCTGCTGCACGCAGTGATCGGGCCACAGGGTCTGCGGGCCGTAGGAAAACCGGGCAGTGCTGAAAGGCGTGGCGTCCTGCCAGGCGCTGGCGAAGGAGGCGTGGCTCGGCGGATGCCAGTCCTGCGTCAGGACGACATGGTCGTGGCGGCCGATCAGACGATTGACAAGGGGCACGATGGCGTTCGCTCCCGGAACGGCGAGCGCGCCGCCCTCGCAGAAGTCGTTCTGCATGTCGACCACGATCAAGGCCTCGTTCGGCATCCTGATCTGCTCCTTCATGGTTGGGGGATGTCACCTTGCTCTTGTTCTCTCTCGAATGCGGCGATCCAGTGACCGAGTGCGCCGGCCTCGATGGCGCCGCGCAAACCGCGCATGATGTCCTGATAGTAGTGAAGATTGTGCCACGTCAGCAGCATCGGCCCGAGCATTTCCTCGCTGCGGATCAGATGATGCAGATAGGCGCGGCTGTGATGGCGGCACGCCGGACAGGCGCACGCCTCGTCGATGGGGCGCGGGTCGTCGCGATGCCGCGCATTGCGCAGGTTGAGCTCTCCGCGCCGGGTAAAGGCCTGCGCCGTTCGGCCGGCACGCGTCGGCATCACGCAGTCGAACATGTCGACGCCGTATCGCACGGCACCCACGATGTCACGCGGCCGCCCGACCCCCATCAGGTAGCGCGGCTTGTCGGCAGGCAGCGCCGGTACCGTCGTGTCCAGCATTCGGAACATCGTGGCCTGCCCTTCGCCGACGGCGAGGCCACCGATGGCGTAGCCATCGAAGCCGATGGCGAGCAGCGCTTCGACACTTTCCAGCCGCAGGTCGGGGTAGACGCTGCCCTGGACGATGCCGAAGAGACCGTAGCCCGCCCGCTCGACGAACGCCCGCCTGCCCTCGAGCGCCCATTTCATGGAAAGCCGCATCGAGACGGCGGCCTGCTTCTCCTCGACCGGCCAGCTCGTGCACTCGTCGAAAGACATGGTGATGTCGGCGTCGAGCAGCCGCTGGATCTCGATGGCGCGCGCCGGCGTCAGGCGATGTTCGGTGCCGTCGACCGGCGAGCGGAACGTCACGCCGTCCGGGTCGACTTTCCGCAGCCCGGCCAGCGACATCACCTGGAAGCCGCCAGAGTCGGTGAGGATCGGTCCGGGCCAGTTCATGAACTTGTGCAGTCCGCCCAACGACGCCACGCGCTCGGCGCCGGGGCGCAGCATGAGATGAAATGTGTTGCCGAGCACGATCTGGGCGCCGGTCTCGGCGATCGACTGCGGCAGCATGGCCTTCACGGTTCCGGCGGTGCCGACGGGCATGAAGGCGGGCGTGTCGACCATGCCGTGCGCAGTCGTCAACCTGCCTCTGCGCGCCGCGCCGTCCCTGCCGAGTATCGCAAACGACGGACTCATCGTCGCAACAAACAACAATCGCCGTAGGAATAGAAGCGGTAACTGCGCGAGATGGCGTGCCGGTAGGCCGACTTCATGCGGTCCAGCCCCGCGAAGGCGGCAACCAGCATGAACAGCGTCGATCGCGGCAGATGGAAGTTGGTCAGCAGGAGGTCGACGACGCGAAATTCGAAGCCCGGTGCGATGAAGATGTCGGTTTCGCCGCTCCAGGCCCTCATCGGCCCTGGTTGATCCCGCCCCAGAGTCTCCAGCAAGCGAAGCGACGTCGTGCCGATGGAAACGATCCTGCCGCCGATGGCGCGAGTCGTGCCGATCGCCGCCGCGGTTTCGGCGGGAACCTCGCCCCATTCGGCGTGCATGCGGTGTTGCTCCGTGTCTTCCACGCGCACCGGCTGGAAGGTTCCGGCGCCGACGTGCAGCGTCACGCCGGCAGTCCCGATGCCGGCACGGGCCAGCGCCTCCATCAACGATGGCGTGAAATGCAGCCCCGCCGTCGGCGCGGCGACGGAGCCGTCGTTGCGGGCGAATAACGTCTGATAGTCCGCCCGGTCTCGCCCATCGGCGACGCCGCCGCGAATATAGGGCGGCAGCGGCACGTTTCCCGCCGCCTCGATTGCGTGCTGAAGGTCGGCGCCGGCGCGGTCGAAGGTCAGCTCGATCGTGCCATTGCCGAGCTTGGCCGTGAGCTGCGCAACGAGGCCGCCGAAGGTGAGCCTGTCGCCCGCGCGCAGGCGCTTGCCGGGCCGGGCGAAGGCACGCCAGCGGTCCGCTGCGAGCTGGCGCACCAGCAGGGCCTCGACCTTGCCGCCGCCGCCCCGTGTCCCGAGAAGGCGCGCCGGGATCACCCGGGTGTCGTTGAAGACCAGCAGATCGCCGCGCTCGAGGATCCGCGGAAGGTCGCGGACCGCCCGGTCATGGAAGCCGTCAGGTGTCACGTCGAGCAGGTGCGCCGAATCGCGCGGCGACGCGGGTCTCTGGGCGATCAGTTCGTCCGGCAGGTCGAAGTCGAAGAGATCGACGCGCATCCGCCCGTCAGGTCTGGCCGATGTCCATGACCTCGGCGTCCGAATCGTCGGCGGGCGGCTCGGTGGCCGGATCGACCAGCGCGACGAAGCGGTGGACGCCGCCGACATCGACACGCTTCACGCGCGCGCGAGTCTCGAGGCAGTGCAGATGCGCCAGCGTCTCGCCGAACGCGAACACGACCTGGTTGTTGTCGAGATGGCGCGGGAAGAGGACGGGCACCATGTCCCAGCCGGTCGCGCCCTCGCCGCCACGCCGCGAGATGGCGGCGGTCATGTCGTTGAGGCGCGCATCGTGGTGGGCGACCAGCTGGTCGAGCCGCGTATGCAGTCCGATGAAGGGGAAGCCGTGGCTCGGCAGAACGAGCGCGTCGGCTGGCAACCGGCGGAATCGCGAGAAGCCGTCGAGGAACCAGGTCAGCGCATCGGCCTGCGGTTCGTTCGGCCAGACGCCGACATTGGTGCTGATCTTCGGCAGCACCTGGTCACCGGCGATCAGCACGTTGAGCTCGGGGCACCACAGCGAGGCGTGCTCGGGTGCGTGACCGCGGCCGACGATGACGTCCCAGCGATGGCCGCCCAGCGTGATCGGATGGGCGTGGATCAGCCGCTGGAACGACGGCGGCAGCGGCACGACGCCCTTGGCGTAGCCACCCTTGTGCCTGTGGAACAACGCGATCTTGTCGGCCGGCACGCCGTTGCGCGCCAGATGACGGCCGCGCACGGCCTCGTTCTCGATGAAGTCGTTGCGCGCGGCGATGGCGCTCATGTATTCGCCGAGCGTCATCCAGAGCTGGGCACCCCATCGTTCGCACAACCAGCCTGCCAGTCCGACGTGATCGGGATGGAGGTGAGTGGCGATGACGCGCTTCACCGGCTTGCCGGCGAGCTTGTCGGCGAAGATCTTGTCCCAGAGATCGCGCGTCGGCTGCGAGTTGATGCCGGTGTCGACGATCGTCCAGCCGTCCTTCTCCTCGATCAGCCACAGATTGATGTGGTTGAGCTGGAAGGGCAGCGGCATGCGCAGCCACCAGATGCCGGGCGCGACGTTCTTGATCTCGCCGGGCTCGGGCACGTCGCCGCAGGGAAAGCGCAGTTGCGCCAGCAGGCGCTGCGACAGGTCGGGTGAATCGGGCATGTCTGAACCTAAAGCTTAATACCGTTCGCGCGATCCAACCGATTACCTTGCCCTGCGTCTGTCGCATAGCCCGGGCTGCATGTCCGCATCTGGCGCATGGCGAAAGCCGCCGCAGAAACCGCAGAAACCTCTCGCGGAGACCGGATAGGGCCGATGCGAGACTTTCTCGAGGGGTAGCGCACTGGCGGAAAGTGCGGACGGGGGTGGCGAGTTGCTCGCGTGGTCGGCGCTTGGTCGCAAGACATGGTCGGCTCCGGTGGGATCCGCGGCCACCATACCGCCCGTACGGTCCGTCGTCAAATAAATCCGTTCTTATGTACAAATGGACCGTCGGCTCGTCACTCCCGCTCGACCGCCCGCCACGCGATATCGCGCCGACAGTATCCCTCCGGCCAGTCGATCAGATCGACGGCACGATAGGCCCGGGCGCGAGCCTCCTTGACCGTCGGCGCCATTGCCGTAACGTTGAGCACGCGCCCGCCGTTGGCCAACACGCGCCTGCCGTCGGCTCTGGTTCCGGCGTGAAAAATCTGCACGCCCTCGACCTCGGTGGCCGCGTCGAGGCCGCGGATCTCGCTGCCCTTCGGATAGGAATCGGGATAGCCTCTTGTCGCCATGATGACGGTGAGCGCGGCCTGGTCCGACCAGCGCAGGTCGAGATGCTTCAGGCCGCCGTCGGCGCAGGCGATGAGGGCCGGCAGAAGGTCGGACTTGAGTCGCATCATCATCGGCTGGGTTTCGGGATCGCCGAAGCGGCAATTGTACTCGACCAGCCGAGGCCGACCCTCGTCGACCATCAGGCCGGCATAGAGCACCCCCTTGAACGGTGCGCCCATCGCCTTCATGCCGCGCACGGTGGGCAGGATGATTTCGTCCATCGTGCGCTTCTGCAGCGTCGCATCGAAGATCGGCACCGGCGTGTAGGCGCCCATGCCACCGGTGTTGGGACCCTTGTCGCCGTCGAAGGCGCGCTTGTGGTCCTGGGCGGCGATCAGCGGCAGGACGTCTTCGCCATCGCACAGCGCGAAGAAGCTCACTTCCTCTCCCTGCATGAATTCCTCGATCACCACCGACGAGCCCGCGGCGCCGAAGCGGTTGCCCGACAGCATGTCGCGCACGGCAGTGATGGCCTGGTCGACCGTCTCGGCGACGATCACGCCCTTGCCCGCGGCGAGGCCGTCGGCCTTGACCACGATCGGCGCGCCCCGAGCCTCGATGCAGGCTTCGGCCTTCGCCAGATCGGTGAAGTGTTCGTGGGCAGCGGTCGGGACGCCGTACTTGCGGCAAAGCTCCTTGGTGAAGCTCTTGGAGCCTTCGAGCCGGGCGGCCTTCCGGGAGGGACCGAACACCTTGATGCCAGCGGCTGCAAAGCCGTCGGCCATGCCGGCGACCAGCGGCGCATCGGGGCCGATCACGACGAAGTCGATCCTTTCGCGCCGCGCCAGGGCGACTTGGCCTGGGATGTCCTCGGCGCCGACATCGAAGCACTCGGCAATCCGTGCGATGCCGGCATTGCCCGGAGCGCAGAACAGCTTCGTGCACAGAGGCGAGGCCGAAATCGCCCAACACAGCGCATGTTCGCGGCCCCCGCCGCCTACCACCAGGATTCGCATGGCGAGGCTTTGACCATAGTTCCCGCTCACCGCACAAGCCGCTAGGGTGGCCGGAACGATGGATAACCCCGAAACCGCCAACGCCCCCAGCAACGTCCCGGAATTCTCGGTGTCCGAGCTGAGCTTTGCGCTCAAGCGCCAGCTCGAGGGCGCGTTTCCGCGCGTGCGCGTGCGTGGCGAGATCAGCCAGCCGTCGTTTCCGCGCTCCGGACACTGCTATTTCCGCTTGAAGGACGAGAATGCCGTGCTCGACGGCGTCTGCTGGAAAGGCACGCTGCCGCGCCTCGGCATCAAGATCGAGGAGGGCATGGAGGTGATCGCCACCGGCAAGATCACCACCTACCCGGGTTCGTCGCGCTACCAGATCATCATCGACCGGCTGGAACTCGCGGGCGAGGGCGCGCTGCTGAAGCTCCTGGAGGATCGGCGCAGGAAGCTGGCGGCCGAGGGCTTGTTCGATGCCGACCGCAAGCGCGAGCTGCCGTTCCTGCCGGAGGTGGTGGGCGTCGTCACGTCGCCGACCGGTGCGGTGGTCCGCGACATCCTCCACCGGCTCGCCGACCGCTTCCCGCGCCGCGTGCTGGTGTGGCCCGTGGCCGTGCAGGGCGAAAAGGCGGCGGGCGAGGTGGCGGCGGCGATCGCGGGCTTCAACCGCCTGTCCGAAGGGGGCTCGGTGCCGCGTCCCGACGTGCTCATCGTGGCGCGCGGCGGGGGCAGCCTGGAGGATCTCTGGGCGTTCAACGAGGAGGTCGTGGTGCGGGCCGCCGCGGCCTCGACGATCCCGCTGATCTCCGCGGTCGGCCACGAGACCGACACCACCCTGATCGACTTCGCCGCCGACCGTCGCGCGCCGACGCCGACGGCGGCAGCCGAGATGGCGGTGCCGGTGCGCGTCGACCTGCTCGCCGAGGTGCTCGACTTCGGCAAGCGCATCATGTCGTGCATGAACCGCTCGCTGCGCGAGGCCGGCACCGAGCTCGCCGGCCTGGCGCGCGGCCTCGGCGATCCTCGTCGCCTGATCGAGGAATACCAGCAGCGCCTCGATGTCGCCGACGAGCGGCTTCGCAGCGGCCCGCGTCGCGTCATCGAGGTGAAGCAGCAGCTGCTTGCTGGAGAGGCGCGTGCGTTGCGCTCGGCGGCCGAACGCTACAGGAGCGACACACGCCAGAAGATCGAACGGACGGGCGATCGGCTCGAGCAGTATGTCGAGCGTCTTCGGCGCTGCGGACGCGAGCTGGTCGAGCGCAACGGTGTCCGCATCGACCAGCTCGGCAAGCTGCTCGAGAGCTATTCCTTTCATTCGGTGCTGAACCGCGGCTTCGCGCTGGTGCGCGACCAGGACGACAGGCCACTGCTCGCCGCGGCCGGCGCGCAACCCGGCAACACGATCAGCATCGAGTTCGCCGACGGCCGCGTCGGCGCACGAGTCACCGATAGCCCCCGCGCCGCGCCTCGGCCGGCCGTCTCGCGTCGCCGCGGCGACGGCGGGGGAAATCAGGGTTCGCTTCTATAGGGGGAAATACCATGACCACCGCGTCGCTGTCGGCCGAGACGACGAAGAATTTCTTGTATGCCAGCACCGCCACGGTTTCGATGCAGATGCTGAAACGCGGCTTTCGCAACTGCGCGATCAACGGCGTGCGGCCGCTCAATCCGAACGCCACGCGGCTGGTCGGCCCGGCCTACACGCTGCGCTACATTCCCGGCCGCGAGGATATCGACAAGCCGCCGACACCCAACGATCCGCCGAGCGCCCAGCGCACGGCCATCGAGGAAACCCCGGCGGGCCACGTGCTGGTGATCGGTACCGAAGGCAACACGCGCTCCGGTACCCTGGGCGACATCCTGGCGCTGCGGCTCAAGGTGCGCGGCGTGGCCGGTGTGCTGAGCGACGGCGCCATGCGCGACACGCCGGTGATCGGCAAGTTCGACTGGCCGGTCTACTGCGCCGCCGCCGCCGCGCCGCCCAGCATGGCCAACCTCCATCCCGTCGAGGTGCAGACGCCGGTCGGCATCTGCGCCGTGCCGGTCTATCCGGGCGACGTGATCGTGGCCGACGAGGACGGTGCCATCGTCGTGCCGCGGGCGCTCGCCGACGAGGTGGCGCGCGATTCCTTCGAGCAGGAGCGCCTGGAGAAGTTCGTCGCCATCCGCATCGGCCAGGGCCGGCCGATTCCCGGCACTTATCCGCCCAACGACGAGACCAAGGAGGCCTATCAGGCGTGGGTGAAGGCGGGTGAACCGGCGAGCGGCTAGGACGCCGCGTTTGGCACGACGCGTCGCTTGAGCGGCCGCCAGGCGGCGCGCGGGATGGGCTGCAACGTGTCGAGGAACTGCTGGGCGCAGCCGCCCCAGGTGAACGATTCGGCGTGGCGCCGGCAGTCGTCGGGTGAGCAGGTTACCGCCTGGAGACAAGCCACGCGCAGATCCTCGTGCAGTGCGCCGACCTTCGGCGTGGTGACGACGTCGAACGGGCCGGGCACCGGATAGCCCGCCACCGGCACGCCCGAGGCCAGCGCCTCGACCATCACCAGGCCGAACGTGTCGGTGCGGCTTGGAAAGACGAAGCAATCGGCCTGGCTGTAGCGCAGCGCAAGTTCCTCGGTGTCGACCGAGCCGAAGAAGCGCGCGTCCTTGTAGCGGCGCTTCAATTCCCTGTACTGCGGACCGCCGCCGACCACCCACTTGCTGCCCGGCAGGTCGAGATCGAGGAAGGCCTTGATGTTCTTCTCGATCGCCAGCCGCCCGGCATAGAGCCAGATCGGGCGCAGATCGCCGACGTCGCCGCGCGGCCGTGGGCGGAAGGCCGCGATGTCGACGCCGCGCGACCATGGCACGAGGTTCTTGAAGCCACGCTGGGCGAGCTCATCGCGAATCGACTGAGCGACGACCAGCACGGCGGATGAAGGAGCGTGAAATCGGCGTACGAGCGCATAGCTCCACGACATCGGGATGAGGACGCGGGCGCGGACGTATTCGGGGAAACGCGTGTGATAGGCGGTGGTGAAAGGAATGTCGCGCTTGAGGCAGAAGGCGCGCGCCGCCCAGCCGAGCGGCCCCTCGGTCACCAGATGGATCGCATCGGGGGCGAACAGCTTCAGCATGTGATCGAGCCGCGCGCGCGGAAACAGCGACAGGCGGATCTCGGGATAGGTCGGGCAGGGCAGCGTCCGGAAGCGGTCGGGCCCGAACACTTCGATGTCGTGGCCGGCGGCCTGCAGGAGACGCACGACGGTTTCGATGGTACGCACGACGCCGTTGATCTGCGGTCGCCAGGCGTCGGAGACGATGGCGATGCGCAACCGCCGCTACTCCGCCGCCACCGGCACCGGAGCGCGCGGCACCGGCACGTAGCGCGGCAGCAGGGAGAGCTGACCGGAGCGCTCCTCGGCCCAGCGCACGATGCGCATACGCCCCTGGAAGTCCTCGACCAGCGCCGTGCAGCTCTCGACCCAGTCGCCGTCGTTGCAGTAGAGCACGCCCTCGATGGTACGGATCTCGGCGTGATGGATGTGGCCGCAGACCACCCCGTCGACGCCGCGTCGACGCGCCTCGGTCGCGACGGCGCGTTCATAGTTGGAGATGAACTGAACGGCGTTCTTGACCCGGTGCTTGAGATAGGCCGAGAGCGACCAGTAGGGCAGGCCGAGCTGCCGGCGCGCCCAGTTGAACAGCGTGTTGAGTCGGAGGACCGCGTTGTAGGCCCAGTCGCCGAGGATCGCGAGCCAGCGTGCGTAGCGCACGATGCCGTCGAACTGGTCGCCGTGGATCACCAGCAGGCGGCGGCCGTCCGGCGTGACGTGGATCGTCTCTTCCTCGACACGCACGTCGCCGAAGGTGAGCTGGCAGTATTGCCGTGCCGCTTCGTCGTGGTTGCCGGGAATGTAGGTGACCTGTGTGCCCTTGCGCGCCTTGCGCAGGATTTTCTGCACCACGTCGTTGTGGGCCTGTGGCCAGTACCACCAGCGTTTCAGGCGCCAGCCGTCGACGATGTCGCCGACCAGATAGAGCTGCTCGCACTCGTTCTTCTTGAGGAAGTCGAGCAACAGCTCGGCCTGGCAGCCGCGCGTTCCGAGATGGATATCGGAGATGAAGATCGCGCGGTGGCGTGCGGGCTGGGGACGTTCGATCACGGTCATGTGGACAACTACGGGACCGCCACAAAATCTGTCGGGTGCGATTGCATCCGACGCAGCCAATTGTGTATGTGGGCCGTTGCGCGCCGGTGAATCGGTTGTGACGGTTCGATGACATTCGCGATGCCCAAGGCGGTCCTGATGATCCGCAATCCGACCGCCGGCCGCTGCCGTCGGGGATTGGTCGACGACGTGGTGCGGCGGCTGCGTGCCGAGGGCTGGACGGTCGATCTCGTCGACACCGAAGCGCGCGGCGATGCCGCGCGGCTGGCGGCGGCCTGCGATGCCTCACGCTATGGCGTGCTGGCGGTCGCCGGTGGCGACGGCACCATCAACGAAGCCGTCAACGGCCTGGCATCCCGGACGGCTCGCGGACCGTCGCTCGCCATCGTGCCGCTCGGCACTGCCAACGTCCTGGCCCATGAGCTGGGGCTGAGCCCTTCGGCGCGGACGATCGTGCGCGCCATCGTGGCGGGCGAGGCGATCGACGTCGCGCCGGGCCTGGCCCGCGACATCGAGACATCGCGTTGCTTCACGCTGATGGCGGGCGTCGGCTTCGATGCCAAGGTGGTGGCCGGCGTCGGTGCCCGACTGAAGCGGAGACTGGGCCGCGGCGCCTATGTCTGGCGCTCACTGGTCGAGATGTTGCGCTATCGGCCGATCCGCTATTCGGTCGAGGTGGACGGCGTGGCCAGCGAGGCGGCGTCGGCCATTGTCACGCGCAGCCGACACTACGCCGGCCCCTACGTGGTCGCGCGCGGGGCTTCTCTGGGCGAGCCGATGCTCCATGTCTGTCTGTTCGAGCGCTGGGGCCGGCTGCAGGTGCTGCGTTTCGGCGCGGCGTTGCTCACCGGCCGGCTGCAGCACATGGCAGGCTATCGCGTCGTGACCGGCCGCCGTGTCGAGATTCGCGCCATCGTCGAGCCCGGACGAGAACCGGTCCAGATCGACGGCGACGATGCGCTCGGCCTGCCGCTTTCGATCGGCCTGGCGCCGGCAACGGTGCGGTTGCTGCATCCCCGGCCGGGCGACGACACCGGGGGGCAGCCCTCGAAACCGTCGCCTATCGCACGGCCTGCTGCAGGCGGCGGATGACGTCCTGGGTGGGATGGCCGTCGGCCGGCAGACCGATCTGCTTTTGAAAGAGCCGCAGGCCCGAGCGGGTCTTCGGGCCGAGCAGCCCGTCGACCTCGTCGGAATAGAAGCCGAGGCGAGCCAGGCGCGTCTGCATGTCGATGACGGTGTCGCGCGCGATCGGTTCGTCGTCGGACGGCGGTGCCTGCATGACGGCCGGGCCGCCGGCGATCTGCCGTGCCAGGACGCCCACCGCGAGCGCGTAGAGCGTGGAGCGGTTCCAGTTCATCACCGCCTTGAAGTTGGGATAGATGATGAACGCCGGGCCGCGCCATCCCGCCGGCAGGATGATCGAGGAAGGCGTGTCGACCGCCGGCAGCGGGCGCCCGCCCGACAGCCTGACGCCCATCGCCGCCCAGGTGCGCACTGGCTTCTCGACCGAGGCGTCGGCCTCGTCGAGCGGAAAATTTTGCGGCAACGTGACTTCGTCGCTCGAAGGCAGGCCCGGCTTGAAGCCGATGCCGCGCAGGAAGTTGGCGGCCGACGCCATGGCATCAGGCACGCTGTTCCAGATGTCGACCTTGCCATTGCCGTCGCGGTCGACCGCCCACTTGGTGAAGGTCGAGGGCATGAACTGCATGTTGCCCATCGCGCCCGCCCACGAGCCGCGCATCTGCTGACTCGTCATGTGGTTCATCGCGAGGATGCGCAGCGCCTGCACGGTTTCGTTGGCGAAAAAGGCGGCACGCCGCGTCATGCAGGCGAGCGTCGCCACCGAGCGGACGACCTGGAAGTCGCCCATGAACGAGCCGTAGTTGGTTTCGAGTCCCCAGAAGGCCATGAGATACTGCGGCGGCACGCCGTACTCGCGCTCGAGCTGGTCGAGCAGGCCGCGATGCTGCGCCATCTTCTGCTGGCCGCGGGCGATACGCTCCGGCGTCACCGAGTTGCCGATGTAGCGGGCATAGGTGAGCGAGAATTCCGGCTGCCGCGAATCGAGATCGACCACCTTTTGGTCGGGCGTCAGTCCCTGGAAGGCGCGGTCGGCCACTGCCGACGGCACGCCCTGGCGGATGGCGTCGGTCCTGATGCTTTGCAGGCAATCGCGGAATTCACTCTGGGCGAATGAAGGCGTTGCGAGTAGGGCCGTCGTTGCGGCGATCAGCTTCAATCGAAGGAGGGAGGGCATGGCGCCAGTCTATCACGCGCTGGCGATGGTCATGCCCTCGATTCTCACGGTCGGCGCATTGGTCGAGCTCCTGAACTGAAGATCGCTCGCCGGGGTGAGGTTCAGGAACATGTCCCGGAGGTTGCCGGCGACGGTGATGCCGCTCACCGGCCAGGCGCGCTTGCCGTTCTCGATCCAGAAGCCCGAGGCGCCGCGGCTGTAGTCGCCGGTGACGGCGTTGACGCCGAAGCCGATCAGGTCGGTGATGTAGAGTCCGCTCTTGATGTCGGCGATCAGGTCGTCGACTGAGACCTTGCCCTTCTCGAGATAGAAGTTCGAGGTCGACGGCGCGGGTGGTCCGGAGGTGCCGCGCGTTGCATGGCCGGTCGGCTCGAGCTTGAGCTGGCGGGCGGCGGCAAGGTCGAGCAACCACGTCGTCAGCACGCCGTCGTCGATCACGGCAAAACGCCTGGTGGCCAAGCCCTCGGCGTCGAACGGCCGGCTGCCGAGGCCGCGCTTGCGGCGCGGATTGTCGACGATGCGGATTCCCGCGGCGAAGATCCGTTCGCCCATCCTGTCCTTGAGAAACGAGGTGCCGCGCGCCACCGCCCGGCCGTTGATGGCGCCGGCGAGGTGCCCGATCAGGCTGCCGGCGACACGACGGTCGTAGACCACCGGCAGTCGTGCGCTGACGGCCTTGCGCGGGTTGAGCCGCTCCACGGCGAAGCGGCCGGCATTGCGGCCGACCCTGGCGGCCGGCATCAGGTCGTCGAAATGCACGGCGCTCGACCATTCGTAGTCGCGCTCCATGCCGGTGCCCTCGCCGGCCAGCACGGCGCAGGACAGCGAATAGCCGCTCCGCTTGTAGCTACCCGAGAAGCCATTGCTGGCGGCGAGCCTGATCGACGTGCGCCCCCAACTCGCCTCGGCGCCCTCGGAGTTGGTGACTCCCTTGACGGCGCGGGCCGTGTCCTCGGCCTCTTCCGCCAACGCCATCAGGGCCTTGGCCGACGGGCGACGTCGGTCGTCGAGATCGAGGTCGGGCCAGTCGTCGACGACCAACTCCTCCGGAGCGATGCCGCACACCGGGTCCTCCGGCACCGCGCGCGCCATGTCGACGGCGCGCCCGGCCAACGCCCTGAGCGCTTTGGGGTCGAAGTCGGTCGACGAGACGAAGGCTTGCCGTTTGCCGACGAAGACGCGCAGGCCGAGATCGCGGCCTTCGCTGCTCTCGAGCTTCTCGCGCCTGCCGAGCCGTTGTCCGACGGAAATCGCCTCGCCGTTGACATAGAGCGCGTCGGCCGCGTCCGCGCCGGCGGCCGTCGCCCACTTCATCAGGTCGGCGAGCAGGTTCGCGTCGGGTGCGCTCCTGCCCGCGGGCTTGCTCCGCTGCCCGCCCTTTGTCCTGGTCGTCGACTTCCCGCGTGTGGCCATGCGCACCTTCTACGCGGTCTGGCCAGCCTTCGTCGAGCGGTTGGCCGCGCAGGTCACTGCCTTGAGCGACGCCGCGACGATATTGGTGTCCATGCCGACGCCCCACAGCACGCGCCCATCGCCGGTCTCCGCCTCGATGAAGCTCACCGCCTGGGCGTCGGAACCGGCCCCGGTGGCGTGCTGATGGTAGTCGCGCACCCTGATCTGGATGCCGCAGCCCCTGGCGAGGGCGTCGACATATCCCGCGATCGGGCCGTTGCCGCGACCGCTCACCTTCTGCTTCTTGCCCCGGAAGGTGACCTCGGCATCGATCAGGCGCACGTCGGGATGGCCGGGCTCCGGCACCGTGGTGTGGCTGACGAAGTCGACCGGCGCGCGATTGTCGAGATACTCCTTGCGGAAGGTGTCCCAGATCAGCGACGGCAGGATTTCCTTGCCCGTTTCGTCGGCGATCTGCTGGATGATCCTGGAGAACTCGACCTGCAGGAGCCGCGGCATGTCGATGCCGTAGTCGGTCTTCAGGATGTAGGCGACGCCGCCCTTGCCCGATTGGCTGTTGATCCTGATGATCGCCTCGTAGGTGCGCCCGAGATCGGCCGGATCGATCGGCAGGTAGGGCACCTCCCAGATCTTGCTGTTGGAACTCTGCAGCGCCTTGAAGCCCTTGTTGATGGCGTCCTGATGCGACCCCGAGAAGGCGGTGAACACCAGATCGCCGCCGTAGGGATGGCGGGGGTGGACGGGCAGCTGGTTGCAGTACTCCACGGTCTGGCGGATTTCGTTGATATTGGAGTAGTCGATCTCGGGATCGACGCCCTGAGTGAACATGTTGAGGCCCAAGGTCACCAGGTCGACGTTGCCGGTGCGCTCGCCGTTGCCGAACAGGCAGCCTTCGATGCGCTCGGCACCCGCCATGTAGCCGAGCTCGGCGGCGGCCACGCCGGTGCCACGGTCGTTGTGAGGATGCAGGCTGAGAATGATGGAATCGCGATACTTGAAGTTGCGATGGCACCATTCGATCTGGTCGGCGTAGATGTTGGCCGACGACATCTCGACCGTGGCCGGCAGATTGACGATCATCTTCTTCTGCGGCGTCGGACGGTAGACGTCGCCGACTGCGGCACAGATGTCGCGCGCGAACTCGAGTTCCGTGCCCGTGAAGCTTTCGGGCGAGTACTCGTAGACCCATTCGGTCCTGCTATCGGCGTCCGCCAGCTGCTTGACGAGCTTGGCGCCGGACACGGCGATGTCGATGATGCCGCCATAGTCCATGCCGAACACGACGCGGCGCTGCAGGGTCGAGGTCGAGTTGTAGAGGTGGACGATGGCGCGCCTGGCGCCGCGGCAGGCCTCGAAGGTGCGCTCGATCAACTCGGGCCGGCTTTGCGTCAGAACCTGGATGGTGACGTCGTCCGGGATCATCCGCCTCTCGATGAGTTCGCGCACGAAGTCGAAATCGGTCTCGGACGCCGCGGGGAAGCCGACCTCGATCTCCTTGAAGCCCATCGTGCAGAGCAGCTTGAACATCCGGGTCTTGCGGTCGGAGTCCATGGGCTCGATCAGCGCCTGGTTGCCGTCGCGCAGATCGACCGCGCACCAGATCGGCGGCTTGGTGATGACGGCATTGGGCCATCGTCGATCCTTCAGGTCGATCGGCTTGAACGGCACGTATTTCCCGGTGGCGGCGGGCATCATGGGTTTCTGGGCTGACATCGAAAGGCTCCTCGCGCCGCGCACGGCCGGAATGGCTCTAAGCGAACACTGCGATGGACTGGAAAGATGGCGGCGACTGGTGGTGGTGAACGAGACGGCAACGACGAGCGATCCGCAGGGCCCCGGCGAAACGGGGCGGCGGATCAGCCAATAAGTCGAAGCGTCGTCAGTCGCAGCATGTCGGACGCGACATTCCCCGATTTGCCGTCCGCCGTCAACCCGCCGCGTAGGCCGCCGGAGCCGCCGGTTCGGCTGCCTTCCTGAGCAGGAAGCTGCGATAGACCATGCCGCCATTCGCCAGCAGGGCCGGAATTCGCGTGCCGTCGACGCCGGTGAAGAGGTCGGCCAAGGGTGCGAGCCGGCTGCCCAGCAGACGGCGGCCACCGAGGCGGCGGCGGGCGCTGTCGCGACGCAAGGCCTCGACGACATTGGCCGTGATGTCGCGCTCGACGATCCGCTCGAGGCCGCTGCGCTCGATCGTGGCCTGCCAGTCGTCGACTTCGCCGATCAGGCGCAGGTCGGCGTAGTGCAGGTGGCCGCCCGGTCGCAGCACGCGCTTCACTTCGGCGAGAAAGCGGTCGAGCGAGGGGTAGCAGAAGGAAGATTCAACGTTGATGACGGAATCGAAACTCGCATCGGCGAACGGAAGAGTCTCGGCGTCGCCGACGCGAAAGTGTAAGTTGTCGACCTCATGTTGCCTGTTGCAGAACGCCACCGCCTTGCCGCTGATGTCTATGCCCACCATGCGCCGCGGCCTGGCGTAGCGCGCGACATACGACGCACCGCCACCGCGCCCGCTGCCGACTTCGAGCACCTCGCGGCCGGCGATCGGCGCCAGTCCGGACACGTGGCGATAGAGTGCGATCGGATAGCGCTCGACCTCGTCGCGTGGTTGCAGCGCGAAAGGTGCGTCGTCCCCGGCGGGGTCGGCAAAGCCGTAGTTCATCAGCGTCCACCAGTGGGCGTCGCCGGTCCGCGCCGCCACCAGGTCGAAAAAGCCGCGCCAGAAGGCGCGCCGCAGCGCGGGCGTGCGGTTGACCAGCCACAGGAAAGTCTCGGCGATCATCGAAGGCGTGCCTCCCCTCGGCGGGCGGTTAACCAGATGATCGGCATTCCGGCAAGCGCGGCGACGAGATGACGGGGGAAGCAAGGGGGGCATCGATGCTGTGCCCGACCTGCAGAACCGAGACCAAGCCCGGAGGCCGCTTCTGCACGGCCTGCGGCGCCCAACTCGTGCTGCAGTGTGGTAGTTGCGGGTTCGCCAACACGCCGGATGACCGGTTCTGCGCCGGCTGCGGCAGCGCCCTCGTGGTACATCCGTTGTCGGTGCGCCCGCAACACGTCATGCGCACAGCCGCCGTGCAGCGCCGCCTCGGTGACGGCGAGCGCAAGCGTGTGACCGTGCTGTTCGCCGATCTCAAGGGTTCGACGGCGGCGATCCAGGGCCTCGATCCGGAGACGGCCCTGACCCGGCTGGAGCCCGCGGTGCAGATCATGGTGCGGCTGGTCCATCGTTATGAGGGCGTGGTGTGCCGTCGCATGGGCGACGGCATCCTGGCGCTGTTCGGTGCGCCTGTCGCGCACGAGGATCACGCCGTTCGGGCCTGCTTCGCTGCACTCGGCATGCAACGCGAGCTGCGCGACGCGGGTTTGGGCGAGACGGTGCGCGTCGGCCTGAATTCGGGCGACGTGCTGTATCGAACGGTCACGTCCGACATCGGCCTCGAGGTCGATGTCGTGGGGCCAGTCGTCCACCTCGCCGCCCGCATGGAGCAGATGGCGCCGCCGGGTTCGGTCTATCTGACCGGCGAGACACAGGCCCTGACACAGGGCCTCGTCGAGACTCGCAACCTCGGCCGGCGCGAGACCAGGAGCACCGAGCTGCCGGTAGAGACCTACGAGGCGATCGGCGCCTCGCTCTATCGCTCCCGCTGGCAGGCCGCGGCGACGCGCGATCGCGCGCCGTTCGTCGATCGCGAGACCGAGCGTGCGACGCTGGATGCGGCCCTGGCCGCGCTCGAGCGCGGGCGCGGCGGATTGATCGGCATCTGCGGCGAGGCCGGGCTCGGCAAGTCGCGCCTCGTCTACAGCGCCCTGGCCGAGCGCAAGCTCGGCGCGTCGCGGCGCACCACCTTCGCCGGCACCACGGCGATGGGGCGCAACATCCCCTACCATGCGCTGGCATCGGCGCTGCGCACGATGTTTGCGACCATCGACGGCGACGATCCTCGTGCGGTGCCCGACCAGGTCGCTGCGATCCTCGGCGAGCTCGATCCGTCCCTGAGAATCGACGCGCCGTTTTTCGCCTCGCTGCTGTCTCTGGCGGCAGCGACGCCGCAATGGCTCGCCATGGACCCGCGCCGCAAGCAGGTGGCGGCACGCGACGCCTGCCTGCGGCTGACGCGTGTCATGACCGCCCGCGCGCCGCGCGTGCTGGCGTTCGAGGATCTGCACTGGATCGATCGCGAGAGCGAGGAGGTCCTGCGGGCGATCGCGGCGCTCACGCGGGAGGTCCCGCTGCTGGTCGTCCTGACCTATCGCGCCGACTACGACGATTCCTGGCTGGCTTCGCTCGGCGGCGCACGGCTGCGCATGGCGCCGCTCTCCGACGACGACGTACGCCGCGCGCTACGCGCCTGGTTCGTCGAAGGCGCCGAAACGGAGCGGCTGATCGAGCGGTTGACGGCGCGTGTCGGCGGCAATCCCCTGTTCGTCGAGGAGTGCGTGCGCTCGATGGCGCAGCACGGAGTCCTCACAGGACTGGTCGAGCAGGAGACAGGTCCGCGGCGTCGTTACGCCTGCTGGGAGGCGCCGGAATCGATCAGCGTTCCGCCGTCGGTGCACGACGTCATCGCGTCGCGTATCGACCGCCGCTCGCCTGAATGCGTCGAACTGCTGCGGACCTTGTCGATGGTGGCGCGCGGAATTCCGCTGTGGCTGGCGACGGCAGTGTCGGGGCAATCGCACGCCGCGACCGAGGGCGCGTTGCGCGAGGCCGTGGCCGCCGAGATTCTGGTGCAAGAAAGCCTTTACCCCGACGTCGAGTACGTCTTCGCGCACGCCCTGGTGCGCGAGGTGGCGCACGATTCCCTGACCAGGACGCGCCGGATCGAGGCACATCGACGCATCTTCGACGCTTTGGAAAGTCATTTCGGCCAGCGTGCCGTCGAGCAGACGGAGTGGCTCGCGCTGCATGCCGAGGCCGCGGAGTTATGGGACAAGGCGGCATTGTACCAGGCAACGGCGGCGGAGCGGGCGTTGGCGCGCGGCTCCTATCACGAGGCGATCGCGGGCACGCGTGCCGCGCTGGCGTCCTACGATCGCGGCACTCGATCCAAGGAGGCGACCGAGCGGGCCATCGACGGCTTGCGTGCTCTGCGGGCGTTGCTGTTCGCGACGGGTGGCGAGGCAAGCGAAACACGCGCTGCGTTGTCTCGTGCCGAGGAACTGGCGCGGTCCATCGATGATCGAACGCGGCTTGCCTGGGTTTGGGCCGAGCAGTCCGCCCAATGCTGGGTAGAAGGCGACAACGCCGGGGCGATCGCGACGGCGCGGCGCAGTCTCGACATCGCCGAACGATCTGGCGACGTGCGGCTGCGCGCGCTGGCGATGTTTCGCCTCGGCCTTGGCCTCTATGCCATCGGCGACTATGTCGGTGCGGCGACGTCGCTCGCCTCGAGTTGCGAACTGCTCGACGGCGATCTGCGCTTCGAGCGCATCGGCACCGTGGCGACCACGTCGGTGCTGGGCGGCGGATATCTCGTTGCCACGCTCTGCGAGCTCGGTCGGTTGGACGAGGCCGCCCGCCGGCTGCAGGATCTGCTCGCGCTGTCGGCGGAAACGCGCGACCTCTACTCGATCGCCGCCGCGCAGGTCGCCCGCTCGACGCTCGCTATAGCGCGCGCCGACGTCGCGACGGCGGTACCGTTGCTCGAGGCGCTCCTGACCCAGGCGCGCGCGGGCGGCGCACTTGCCGTCTCGCTGTTCGTCCAAAGCCTGCTCGGTCGCGCCAAGTTCGTCGCCGGTGATGCCGAAGGCGCGATCGCGTTGCTCATGGGCCGGCAGGACGACACGAAACTTCAGCCGTCCGATGCACACGGCCTGACCAAGGTGTGGCTGGCCGAGGCGCTCGCGGCGGTCGGCCGGGAGGAGGAGGCGGATGGCATTCTCGATGCGATCCGGCGGGATGTCGGCCTGCGGCGCGAGGAAGGCGTGCTCGCGCACTGCTTCGCGGTGAAGGCCAAAGTGGCCCTCGTGCGAGGCCGGCGCGAGGAAGCGCAGGCGTGGTTCCGCCACGGCCTCGAGCACGCCGAGCGGTTGTCGATGCGCCCGCTAGCCGAGGCGTGTCGCGCGGCGCTTGCGGCGACCGCCGGCGAGTGAAGCGAGCGCCATCCGCTCAGCGCAGAGGGATAGTTACGTTGATGCTCGGTTGGCGGTAATAGTAGTAGCGCGGCGGCGGCCGGACATAGACCGGCTCGGGATAGACCACGACCGGTGCGGGTTTCATGTAGTAGGGGTACATCTGCATTGGCGTCACGTAGTAGACGTGGCCCGGCGGCACGAAGTGCCGCCCATGCTTCTTCTTCCAATGGCCCTCGCCGGCTTCCGCGGCGCCTGCGGCACCCAGAACCGCGACACCGGCGACGACGGCCGTCCACCAGCTGCGTCCTTTCGACGTGTTCGATCCAAGGTCCTGTCGCATCGCTCTCTCCTTCGGGCGGCTCGCAGGGACCGCCTGCTTATCGGAGATTCAGCGGGGATTATGGCGGCGGTGTGCCGGGCACAATTTGACCACAACGGCGGGCGCGACGATGAGTGGATGCGGAATGGCGCCGGCATTTGCCGCTCAGTTTCCCGTCCTTGCGGGCTATGATGCGCGCCGGAAATGAATGGGAGGGAGAGACGCGATGGCGGGTCCTTTGGCCGGCGTGAGGATTCTCGACTGCACCACGGTCGTGCTCGGACCCTGGGCGGCCCAGCAACTCGGCGATCTTGGCGCCGACGTCATCAAGATCGAGCCGCCGGAAGGCGACACCACCCGACAGCTCGGTCCGGCGCGGCATCCCGGCATGGCCGCCTTCTACCTGGGCTGCAACCGCTCCAAGCGTTCGATCGTGCTCGATCTCAAACAGGAGGCCGGCCGCAAGGCCCTCTTCAAACTCGCCGAAACGGCCGACGTGCTGATGCACAACTATCGGCCGGATCCCGCCAAGCGGCTGGGCGTGGAATACGAAGCTTTCGAGAGGATCAATCCGCGCCTGGTCTACCTGGCGACCTATGGCTACCGCGCCGCAGGCCCGATGGGCGCCAAGGCAGCCTATGACGACATCATCCAGGCCGGCTCGGGCCTTGCCGCCCTGCAAACCGTGGTGGCCGGGCAGCCGCGGTTCCTGCCGACGATCGTGGCCGACAAGACCAGTTCCAACGGAGTGGTGTCGGCTCTGCTGGCGGCGCTGTTCGCGCGCGAGCGCACGGGCAAGGGACAAGCCGTCGAAGTACCGATGTACGAAACGCTCGTCTCCTTCGTCATGGTCGAGCACCTTTACGGCGAAAGCTTCCGGCCGGCGCTCGAGACCGCGGGCTACAAGCGCGTCCTCAACAAGGAACGTCGGCCTTATCCGTCGAAGGACGGGTTCTTCGCCCTGCTGCCCTATACCGACAGCCACTGGAAGGAGTTCTGCATGTTGGTCGGCCGCGAGGACTTGGCCAAGGATCCCCGCTTCACCTCGCTCGCCAACCGCCTGAAGAACGTGGAGGCCTACTATGGCACGCTCGCCACGCTGTGCGCGGAGCGCACCAATGCCGAATGGGTCGAGCTCCTGAAGAAGTCGAACGTCCCGCACGGCCCGGTCAACACGCTCGAGGACCTGTTCGTCGATCCGCAGCTGCAGGCGACCGGCTTTTGGAAAGAGGTCGACCATCCGACTGAAGGCAGGCTCAGGATGCCGGACATACCGCCGCGATTCAGCAAGACCAAACCGGAGATTACACGGCTGCAGCCGCGGCTCGGCGAGCACAGCGTCGAAGTGCTGCGCGAAGCCGGCTTTACCGCTGCGGAGATCGACGCCATGCTGAAATCGGGCGCGACCAAGGCGACATAGTCGCCTTCAACCAACTTCTGTCTGCGCCCGTGGGAGGACTTGATGATCATCCGCGCGTCGCGTCGTGAGTTGTTGCGTTATGGTACCGTTGCTGCAGCCGTTGCGGCCTTACCATCTCCGTCCATCGCTCAGGTTTGGCCGAGCAAGCCGATCAAGATCACCGTCGGCTATCCTGCCGGCGGCCTGACCGATACTTTCGCCCGCGCCTATGGCGAGTACATCTCGCAGAAGACCGGGC
This sequence comes from Enhydrobacter sp., assembly GCA_025808875.1. Classification (NCBI taxonomy): domain Bacteria; kingdom Pseudomonadati; phylum Pseudomonadota; class Alphaproteobacteria; order Hyphomicrobiales; genus Enhydrobacter; species Enhydrobacter sp. The sequence goes on from CP075528.1 coordinate 500,354, forward strand.
AGCCCGTGGTGGTCGAAAACAAGGCCGGCGCCTCCGGTGCCATCGCCGCGGAGCAAGTGAAGAACGCGCCGCCGGACGGCCACCACCTGATGTGGACGATTTCGACCACGATGATCATGAACAAGGTGCTGTTCAAGAAGCTGCCCTATGATCCCGACAAGGACTTCGCCCTGATCTCGTGGATGGATGCAGGGCATCTGCCGCTCGTCGTCAACGCCAAGCTGCCGATCCGGAACCTGGCCGAGCTGGCGGCCTATGCGCGCGCCAACAAGACGAGCCTTGGCACCTATGGCGCCGGCTCCTACAGCCACGTTGCGGTGGAGGCGCTCAACCGCCACTACAATCTCACCATCCAGCCCGTGCACTACCGCGGCGAGGCGCCGATGTGGATCGACGTCGGATCGGGCGCTGTGCAGGGCGGCAGCGGCAGCTACGCCGCGTCGGCCGGCATGTTGCAGTCGGGCAACGGCAGGGCGATCGCCGTGCCGACCAAGCAGCGCATGAGGAAGCTGCCCGATGTGGCGACCTTCTACGAGCAGGGCGTCGAGGACATCGCCTTCCAGGTGCAGGGCTTCATCTGTCTGGTCGGCCCGGCAGCCATGCCCAAGGACGTCGTCAAGAAGCTCAGCGATCTGATGGTCGAGGCCGGCAAAACCGAGCGCATCCAGAAGATCCTCGACACGTTCGGCATCGACAACGCCGCCCGAGACCACGTCTTTTTCGAGAAGTTCGTGGCCGATCAGGGTCCGGTGTGGCTCAAGCTGGTGAAGGATCTGAACCTCGAGCCGCAATGAGCGCAGGCGCCAGACTGCGGCCGGCGACGATGCCGGCCGCAGCTGTGCGTTTGCGTACTTAAGGTATTTGCGAGGAGTGGCTTTGCACGGGCTGGTTGATGGTGTAATTCAAGTGCAACTCGCTACGCGGCTCGCGCCGCGCCGTCCATCGATGGGGAAGCCCGTAGAGCATGGCTCTCGACGTGTATGTTGGGTCGCTTACGCGCTACTACGCCGGCGATTGGGAAAATGTCGCCGAGAGAAAGGCCCGCGAGCGCAGCATGAACCGACCGCCGGGACCAGTCCGGGCGGTTGAGGACCGCGCGGCGGTCGAGCGCATCCGCACTGCCGTCCTGCACTGGCGAGAGACCCTCGGTGCGTCGCTCGGGGCGAACGCGACCATGTCGCTCGACTGGGACGAGTCGGCAGATGCGCCCTTTTTTGTGGGCCGGCCCGGATGGGACGGCTTCGGCTCGCTGGTCCTGTGGGCCGCCTATGCGGAGCATCCCGGACTGCCGCGGCCAGTTGTGCTACCCGAGGAATGGGACGACGACCCTGCATTGATGCGGTGTAATGCCGAAGGCATGCGATCGCGTTTTTCCCATCTCGTCCGCAACGTTGAGCTCTGGCTGCCGTCACCTTTCGACTTCATCTTGGAGGGACAGGATGTCGATGGCCGGCGTATCGTCATAGGCTCTTCCTCGACGCTCGACCGCCAGCTCGCGGATCTCAACGGGGCCACCTGGAAGGCTGGTGCGCACGAGTCGGCTGGCTGGGCGCACATCGTGCCGACCTCCGACGCCTCGCTCGAGCGGCGGGCACGCTACGCCTTCGCCGTACTCGTCGACCTCGTGCGCCAGGCAGCCACGCATCGTCTTGTGATGAAGCTCGACTTCTGAAAACGACGACGCCCCCTCCGGGACGGAGGGGGCGTCTGCAGGTCGGCCCGTCGACCTGGATGTTGCTACTGTACGACCGGCGGTTGCGGCTCGCTCGAGGGCGGGCGGTTGCGGCGCTCGTTCATGAACTGGTCGAACTCGGCACGATCCTTGGCGGACCGCAGCCTGTCGAGGTAGTCGCGGAACTCGCGCTGCTCCTCGTCGAGCTTGCGCAGCGTCTCCTCGCGGTACTCGTCGAAGGCGACGTTTCCACTCGACGGGCGGCCCCAACGGTGGCGGCGCTTCCAGGAGCGAAACTCCTCGCGCATTTCCCGGCCATCGGCACCGTACCAGCGGCCGTGGCGGCCGTGCTTTCCGCAAAACATGCGTCCACTCCATATCAGGTAGATCAGAAGGGCGAGGCCAACCGGCCAGAACACCACGAAGCCGATGACCACCAGCGCGATCAGGGCGGGCTTTGGCAGCTCCTCCAGTCTTTCCAAGACGGCGTTCATCTCCGGCCTCCTCAGTTTGCCAGCGTTAACTATGTAAATGTTAACGACATTTACATTGGGCATTCCCCGGTAGGGAGTCAAGGGCTGGCTCAGGCTTTTTGTGGAAGGCCCAACCCCTGCAAGTAGATCAGCATTTCCGACTCGAGAAGCTCCTCGGCGGTCATCGGCAAGGTCCGGCGGCCGGAATCGCCACGCCCGAACAGGGAGGCAATGCCGTGTGCCATCGACCAGATGTGCAGGCTCATCATCAGGGCTGGAGGGCGTTGGCCGGCCGGTAGCTGCGCGACCAAGGCCTCTGCGGCCGTGCGCAGAACGGCGAAGGCCCGATCGGCGGCGGCGCGCAGCTCCGGATTGAGATCGGGCGGCAGGCCTGACTCGAACATCGCGGCGTAGTAGGCGGGCTCGGTGCGGGCGAAGGTGAGGTAGGCAAGGCCGACATTGTGGAAGGCGGCGATGGCGTCCGGCTTGCCGTTGGCCCAGCCGGTCGCGAGCATGGCCTCGAAGCGCTGGAAGCCTTCGCGCGCGACATCGGCCAACAACGCCTCGCGGTCGCGGAAATGACGGTAGGGCGCCGCCGCGCTCACGCCGGCCGAGCGCGCCGCCTCCGCGAACGTGAAGCCCGCCGGCCCTTTCTCCTTGATCAATTCGCGGGCCGCCTTGATCAACGCCTCGCGCAGATTGCCGTGATGGTAACCGCGCTCCTCGCGATCATGCTTTTTCCAGCTCATGTTAAGGGAGTTTACATTAAAGCGCCCGTGGGGGACAGGCGATCGGGCGCCGCATTGCTTGTCGCCTGAGCTTGTGGCCGGATGGGGCATGCCTATTTCCTTCGACCTGCGGTCCGCTGGCGCCGCCGACCTCCCCTTCTGCTGGAACACCTATCGCGAGGCCATGCAGCCCCTGCTGGAGCCGCTCGCCGAATGGCGCGAGCCCGAACAGCGCCGCAACGTCGAGCGCGCGCTCGCCGACGCGGGCTCCTCGATCCTGCGCCGGGAAGGCGTCGACTCGGGCTGGCTGCTGGTGGAAGAGACACGCCATGCCATCCAGCTTCGAGAGCTTCATGTGCTGCCCGAGATGCGCAATCGCGGCCTCGGCACCGCCTTCCTGAACTGGATGAAGGAGCGCGCGGACCGCAAGCGCAAGGATCTCACGCTCGAGGTTACGACCAACAACCCGGCGCGCAAGCTGTGCGAGCGGCTTGGCTTCAAGCCTGTGACCACGACCGGTAACAGGGTGACGATGCGCTATTGAGCGCGGGAGAAGAAGCGTGCAGCTCTGGACGACGACCGTCGCGGCGGCGCGCGGCGCGGCGCGCCAGGCGCAGGAGATCGAAGCGGCAGGCTGGCACGGCATGCTGGTCGTGGATTCGCAGAACCTGTCGGGCGATCCCTACGTATCGCTGGCGCTTGCCGCCACCGCGACGCGCCGGCTCGGCCTCGGCACCGGCGTCACCAATTCCGTGACCCGCCACGCCGCAGCGACGGCCGCGGCGATCACCAGCGTCCACCGCGTGTCCAACGGCCGCGCCGTGCTGGGGATCGGGCGGGGCGATTCGGCGCTCGCCCATCTCGGCCGCGCCCCGGCGCGCCTGGCCCAGTTCGAGCGCTATTTGCGACAATTGCAGACCTACCTGAAGGGCGAGGCGGTGGGCTTCGATGACATCGACATTCCACACGAAGCGGCGCCGCCTCTGTCGGAGCTGCACCTTCACGACGCGCCGCCGTCGAGCCGCATCGGCTGGATCGCGGAGGGCCTGAAGCGCGACGGAACGAAGGTCCCCGTCGAGATCGCCGCGAGCGGCCCGAAAGTGATCGCGATATCGGCGCTCCATGGCGATCGCGTGATGTTCACGCTCGGTGCCGATGTCGAGCGGCTGAAGTGGGGCATCGATCTCGCCCGCAAGACGCGCCGCGAGGCCGGCCTCGATCCCGACGGCGTCGCCTTCGGCGCCTACGTCAACATGGGCTGCCATGTCGACGCCGAGGCGGCGCGAAGCCTGGTGCGTGGCGGTCTCACCACCTTCGCCCGTTTCTCGGTGATGCATGGCAAGGCCAACGGGCCAGTCGCGGCGGGCGATCGTGCGGTGCTCGAGGCATTGCGCAGCAACTACGACATGAAGGCCCATACGCGCAGCGACTCGCGCCAGGCCGGCACGCTCACCGACGATTTCATCGATCGCTTCGCCATCGTCGGCACCCCGCAGCGCTGCATCGAACGACTGCGATCCCTGGCCGCGCTCGGCCTCGACAAGGTAGCGATCAGCGGCGCTTCGCGCGGCGCGGAGCCCAGGGACATCGATCTCGGTCGCAAGCTCGTCAACGCCGAGGTGCTGCCGGCGATGCGCGCCTGATCAGCTTCGATGGTGATCGACGTAGTCCTCGAGCAGGACGGTGAGGCCGACGCCGAGAAAATAGCCGACGATCAGCCCGATCCAGCCGAAGCTGCCCGGGAACATCACCCGCTGAAACACCCACAGGCCGACCGCCGTGACGAAGATCACGACCAGCGGCATCCACCACTTGCGTTCGGACGTCGAATCCGCCGAACCGGTCATCTCCAGATGCTCCTGCCGCTCCCCGGCAATCCGAGGTCGACCCACATCGCATCGACCCTGTCGATCACCGCCTGGTCCATGCGGATCTTGCGACCCCAATCGCGGTTCGTCTCGCCGGGCAGCTTGGTCGTGGCGTCGAGCCCGATCTTCGAACCGAGGCCCGATACGGGGCTGGCGAAATCGAGGTAGTCGATCGGCGTGTTCTCGATCACCGTGATGTCGCGCGCGGGATCCATGCGGGTCGATACCGCCCACATCACGTCCTTCCAGTCGCGCGCATCGATGTCGTCGTCCACCACGATCACCCATTTGGTGTACATGAACTGGCGCAGATAGCTCCAGACACCCATCATGACGCGCTTGGCATGGCCGGCATAGGCCTTCTTCATCGAAACGACGGCGATACGGTAGGAACAACCTTCGGGCGGCAACCAGAAATCCACGATCTCGGGGAACTGCTGTCGGAACAGGGGAATGAACACCTCGTTCAACGCCTCGCCCAGCACCGACGGCTCGTCGGGTGGCCGGCCGGTGAAGGTGGAGAGATAGATCGGCTGGCGTCGCATGGTAATGGCGCTCAACGTGAACACCGGGAATTTCTCCACGCTGTTGTAGTAGCCGGTGTGGTCGCCATAGGGACCCTCGTCGCCCTGATCATCGAGACTGACATGGCCCTCGAGCACGATCTCGGCCTCGGCTGGCACCTTGAGCGGCACGGTCCTGCAGTCGACCAACTCGACCTTCTTGCCGCGCAGCAGGCCCGCGAACTGGTATTCGGAAAGCGTGTCGGGCACCGGCGTCACTGCCGCGAGGATCGTGCCGGGGTCGGCCCCGATCACCGCCGCTGCCGGCAGCGGCTCGCGCCTGCCCGCACCCTTCCAGCGCTGATGATGCTGGGCGCCGCCACGATGCTTGAGCCAGCGCATCAGCGTGGTGTTCCTGCCGGTCACCTGCAGTCGGTAGATGCCGAGATTGAAGCTGTCTTGCCGTTCCCCCTTCGGGTCGGGACCCTGGGTCACGATCAGTGGCCAGGTGATCAGCGGCGCGGGCTCGCCCGGCCAGCAGGTCTGGATCGGCAGGCGTGCGAGGTCGATGTCGTTGCCGGTCAGCACAACTTCCTGACATGGCGCGGCGCCGCCGCCCAATCCGCCGATCGTGCGCGGCTTCATGGCCATGACGGTGCGCAGCATCGGCAGCATGTCGAGCGCCTCGCGCCAGCCGCCCGGAGGCTCCGGCTGACGCAGGAAGGCGAGCGTTTCGCCGACCTGGCGCAATTCGTGTGGCTCACGGTCCATGCCCCAGGCCACGCGTTCCACCGTGCCGAACAGGTTCGCCAGCACGGGCACGTCGAAGCCGGTGACGTTCTCGAACAACACCGCCGGTCCCTGCTCGGCGAGCAGGCGCGTCTGGATTTCCGTCATCTCCAGCACCGGCGATACCGGCGCGCTCACACGCACCAGGCGTCCGGCCTTCTCGAGACGTGCCATGAAATCGCGCAGCGAGGCGTAGGGCATTCTGAGGATGTCCTTTAGAGTGGCCCGCCCATGAGATCAAACGGCGTGCCGTCGGAATTCGAGGATCTGCTGAGCGCCACCGGTCGCAGGGTGCTGGCGGGAACGCATCCGCTGTGCGGCGCTCTGGCCGATCCGCGGCGACGTTTCGTGTCGAGCGACGGGCTGATCGACCGCGCCAAGGCGGCGAGACTTTGCCGTGTGCTCGAGGCCGAGTTGGCCGACACGCTCGAGCCGATCGAGCGGCCCATTCCGCCCGAAACCATCTGGCGGATGCGCCGGGACTACGGCGAACTGCTGCCCAAGACAATGCGGGCCAAGACCGTCTACTTCGAGAGCCAGCGCGAGGCTGGCGCAAAGGCGGCGGAGCTCCTCGGCCTGGCGCGGATGATGCGCTCGGAATCCTTTCGAGCCTTTGCCGTGGCCCTGGCCGGCCGTCCGCTCGCGTCCGGCCGGGGCCTGCAGGTATTGCGCTACGGGCCGGGCGACTATGCCGGCCCGCACAACGACCATCACCCCGAGAACGAACGCGCGCGGCAGGGTTACATCGATCTGCATGTCAGCCTCTGCTCGCCCGGAGTCGAGCACCAATGGCTGGTCTACGGGCGGGCCGGACATTTCAGCGAGATCGTCTCGGTGGCGGGAGCGGCGACCGTCACGGCCTATCGCCTGCCGTTCTGGCACTACACCACGCCGCTCGTCGGCGGCCGCACGGCCGCGCGCTGGGTCCTGCTCGGGACTTTCCTGTTCAGCGGGCACCGACCGGGACGACGCTGATCGAATTCTGCGGGCTGCCTTCGATGATGCGATCGGTGTGGCTGAGATAACCAGCGCCGGGCGCTTGGCATCCCGGAAGCGGACCACCTGGGCGCGGTGGCCTCACGGGCGCGCTGGGCTTCGCCGAGGACCCTCCCTACATCCCTAGGGCGGCAGGCGTGTGGCGAGGAACAGGCCGGGCAGTACCAGCAACAGGCCGAGGAGATGATACCAGTGGGGCGCTTCGCCGAGGGTTGCCCAGGCCATCAGCCCGACATAGAGCGGGCCGAGATAGAGCGAGATGCTGGTGGCCGAAGGGCCGAGCTCCTTCACGCAGAAGGAATAGCTGCCGTAGGCGAGCACGCCGGGCACCAGCGCGAGCAGCAGCCATGCGGCCCATGTGTTCCAGTCTCCGAGGTCGGGACCGCCCCACAGCAGGGCCTCGCCGATCGTGAACGGGATCAGCACCAACGAGCCGGCGAAGGCGATGAGGCAGAGGCGCGGGAGGGGATCGAGCCGGCTGGGCCGGTGCTTGAGCAGGATCGAGTAAAGTCCCCAGCAGGCAGCGGCGATGGCCGCCCAGAGATCGCCGACGGTGAAGCGCACGGCGAGAAGATTGCCGACATCGCCCTTGACGATCACCGTCAGCGTGCCGGCGAGGCAGAGGGCGATGCCCGTGATGCGGGTCGCGGTCAGCTTCTCCTGGTCGATGACGCGGCCCAACACGACGACGAGGATGGGCGCCGTCGCGTAAATCAGCCCGATGTTGAGCGCCTGGGTCGTGTGGCCGCCGATATAGACGAAGGCACCGCACACCCACATGCCGAGCGCGCCGAACAGCAGGAGATCGGGCCATTCGCGGGCGATGGCGTCGGGGTGGCGACGCAGGTTCGGCCAGACCAGCGGCAGCAGGATGAGGGCAACCAGGAGCCAGCGCCCGAGCGCCAGCGCATTCGGCGGCACGAAGACGGCATATCGCGCCATCAGAATGTTCACGCCGAAGAAGGCCGGCGACAGGAACAGCAGTATCCAGGCGAGACGGCGACGATCGACGGGCAACGCGGCACTCTTTCAGGCGGCGTGCAGTCCTTCCCTGGGGACTTCGCCGCCGGCTTCCTTCACCGCTGCACGGTACTCCTTTCCCGAGCGGAAGGGCGCGACCTTGGGGAAATCCTTCCGGCGGCCGGGGCGGATCTCGCCGGTCGACGGCGCGACCACCAGCAATTCGCCGTGGCGGCCCAGCAATGGAATCTCGCGCTTCCAGCGTGAGTAGACGCGACGCGCCGAGGCCGAGAAGTCGACGTAGGTCGTGAATTCGCTGCGGTCCTTGACGAAAAGCGCCTCGTAGGTCGCGATGAACTGCTCGACGAATTTGCGATCGACGATTTCGAGGTTGGACATCATCCAGCAGCGGTCCTCGAAGACCCAGTATGTTCCGATGCCGACGAACTGCTGCTCACGCGTGATGTAGGGATAGAAGGGAAAACCGCGACAGGCGATGGTGCGATTGTCGCGCTCGCAGAAGCGGGCCCCCTTGCAATGGATCGCCATGCAGTCCGGCGTCAGCTCCTCGACGATCTGACGCGTGGCGTAGTCGTAGGGCTTGAACCTCGACCACAGCTCGGTTCGGCTCTTGAGCAATTCGAACTCGACCTTGTGCACCACCGGCACGGCGTTCTGGGTGGAGCAGCAGACCGGCTCGCCGCCGTTCAGCGGCGCACACTTGCGACCGCAATCGAAGCGGGACACGGGCGCAGTGAAGCCTTCGTAGAGGGTCTCGAAGTCGGAGGCTTTGATCGTGGGCTTTGCCATGCGGTCGCCCGTGTAGCCGATCCGCATATGAAAGAACAGTGAAGGAAATCTTACGCTTCAGGGATGCGGCAGGACACGCCACACGACGGTTTCCCGCATGCCGCGATTCTCGAGCTGCAGAGAGGTCGGAATGTCGTAACGGGCCAGCTCCTCGAGGCCCTGTGCCTGGAAGTAGTTGCGACCGGGATCTCCGAGCAGCACCAGCCGCCCCAGAATTGCATGGCTGCGCAGCCATGCCAGCGCGCGCACCGACATCTCGCGCTCGTAGCAGACGTCTCCCGCGATCACCACGTCGGCCGCGGGGTTACCGCCGTCGCCCGCCAGCCAGTCGGAGCCGTCGGCCCGGATGGCGAGGCCGTTGGCCTGTGCATTGAGTCGCGCCGCGACGAGCGACAGCGCATCGATGTCGTTGGCAACCACCGATTTCGCCCCCGCTCGTGCTGCTGCCATCGCCGACACGCCCGAACCGGCCGCGAAGTCGATGACGCTCTTGCCGTGCACTGCGTGCGGATGGTCGAGCAGGTAGCGTGCGATGGCCTGTCCGCCGGGCCAGCAGAAGGCCCAGTACGGCGGATCGATGTTCTGCTCGTCCATCCACGCCTCGGTGGCCTGCCAGATCGGCACGTATTCCGTCGCCAGCCAGAGCCGGAACTCCGGCACCATGGCCGGACGCTCCAGCGCGGTGTTGGCGCGGATGAAACCTTCAGGGTCGGCCGGCAGACGTGCCATCAGCCGATGCGGCCGAGCGCGATGGCAAGCGTCAGCAACAAGCCGAGATGCGCGTTGGCCTTGAACTTGCCGAGGCAGTCGGCCGGATCGTGCGGCTTGAGGCAGGCGATCTGCCAGACCAGGTGCAGGGCAACCGCGAGGAGCAATGCAAAATAGAGCGGACCGAGGGCCGCGAGATGGCCCGCGAGCGTCCACGCGGCGAGCGCCAGGAGGGCAAATAGCGTCAGCCAGCGGCGCGGCGCGTCGGCGAACCGCCGTGCCGTCGAGCGCACGCCGATCACGGCGTCGTCGCGCTGGTCCTGCATGGCGTAGATCGTGTCGTAGACCAGTGTCCAGGCGACACCGCCGGCATAGAGTGCGATGGCGGCCCACGACAATGTGCCGGTGAGCGCGGCATAGCCCACCAGCGCCCCCCAGTTGAAGGCAAGCCCCAGCACGAACTGCGGCCACGAGGTGAGGCGCTTCATGGTCGGATAGATCGCCACCAGCAGCAGCGAGGCGAGGGCGACGGCGCCGGCGAATTTATTGAGCTTGAACAGGATGGCCACGCCGACCAGGCACTGAAGCGTCATCCAGATCAGCGCGTCCTTGAGCTTGAGCTCGCCCGAGGGCAGGGGGCGGCCGCGCGTGCGCTCGACCTGGGCATCGATCTTGCGGTCGACGATGTCGTTCCAGGTGCAGCCGGCACCGCGCATGGCGAGCGCACCCAGGGTGAACAGCGCCATCCAGCCGGCGAGCCGGAACCAGTCGGGTGCCGCCGCGAGGGCAGCACCCCACCAGCAGGGCAGCATGAGCAACCAGATGCCGATCGGGCGGTCCCAGCGTGCGAGCCGGGCATAGGGGCGGGCCCACGGCGGCAAATAGCGCAGCGACCAGTGCTGCAGGTTGATGTCGGTAAACCCTGTTCGAGCCGCGGCCATGTCGGCATCATGGAGACATGAAGGTGACGCGTCTATTCGTGGACCACGCTCTTGCGCCGGACACCGATCTGCCCTTGGCCGAAGCGCAGGCGCACTACCTGCGCCATGTGCTGCGACGGAGTGACGGGGCGGAGCTGCGTCTGTTCAACGGCCGCGACGGCGAATGGCGGGCGCGCCTCGCGACGTCGGGCAAGAAAGGCGCTACGGCGCGCCTCGAGGCACGCACGCGCGAGCAGCGGCCCGAGCCCGACGTCTGGCTCTGCTTCGCGCCCATCAAGCGGTCCCGTATCGACCTCGTGGCCGAGAAGGCCACCGAGCTCGGCGTGTCCGTGTTGCAACCCGCGCTGACGCAGCACACGGCCGTGGAGCGCGTGAATGTCGAGCGCCTGCGCGCCAACGCCGTCGAGGCGGCGGAACAAACCGAGCGGTTGAGCGTGCCCGAGGTGCGCGCGCCGATCGACCTGATGCAGCTCTTGGCCGCATGGCCCGTCGGCCGGCACCTGCTGATGTGTGACGAGACCGGCGGCGGCCCGCCCATTGCAGACGCTCTGTCGCGGCTCGACGATGCGGCGCGTACGGCGCCTTGGGCCATCCTGATCGGCCCCGAGGGCGGTTTCGCGGCGACCGAACTGGCCGCCGTGCGTCGCATAAGAGAAGTGACGTCGGTAGGCCTCGGTCCGCGCATCCTCCGGGCCGACACCGCGGCGCTGGCGGCGCTCGCCTGCTGGCAGGCGTTGGTCGGCGACTGGCGGCAGGCGACACCGCGTCTCAATGTCGATTATCGCACATCCCACATGTCCGCTTGAGTGCTTGCGCGCGGCCCCGGCGATGTGGGAACAGGGAACCTGAACAACATGAACCAGCCGCGCGTTCGCGTGAGAAATGCTCATGCAGCGCGTGCCACTCGCGGCCTTAAGAGGGTGCGGGCGCACAGGGAGCTCTTTGGATGTCCGCACCTCCGTCTGGTGGCGGCGCGCTGATCGAAAGTCGGCAGCAGCTGATCGAGTATTTCGCCGCCGGCAACAAGCCACCCGCCGAGTGGCGCATGGGCACCGAGCACGAGAAGTTCGGATTCGACAGATCGACGTTGAAGCCACTTGGCTATGACGGGCCGAACGGCATCCGTGCCGTGCTCGACGGCATGACCCGTTTCGGCTGGGAACCGATGACCGAGGGCAACAACATCATCGCGCTCAAGCGCGGCATGGCCAACATCACCCTCGAGCCGGGAGGCCAGTTCGAGCTCTCCGGCGCACCGCTCGCCACCCTGCACGAGACGGCGGCGGAAAACGCCCAGCACATCGACGAGGTCAAGGCGGTGTCCGGAGAGATCGGCGCCGGTTTCGTCGGCCTGGGCTTCGCGCCGGAGTGGCGGCGCGAGGACATGCACTGGATGCCCAAGGGCCGCTACAAGATCATGCGCGACTACATGCCCAAGAAGGGCAGGCTCGGCCTCGACATGATGCTGCGCACCTGCACGGTGCAAACCAATCTCGACTTTGCCGCCGAAGCCGACATGGTGAAGAAATTCCGCGTCTCGCTGGCGTTGCAGCCGCTGGCGACGGCGCTGTTCGCCAATTCGCCGTTCGTCGAAGGCAAGCCGTCGGGCTTCAAGAGTTACCGCAGTCACATCTGGACCGACACCGATCCGGACCGTTGCGGCATGTTGCCGTTCGTGTTCGAGCCGGGCTTCGGCTTCGAGCGCTATGTCGACTACATGCTCGATGTGCCCATGTACTTCGTCTATCGCGACGGCAAGTACATCGACGCCTCGGGCCAGAGTTTCCGTGATTTCATGAAGGGCCGGCTGCCCGCCCGTCCGGGAGAGCTGCCGACCGTCAACGACTGGACCGATCACGTCACCACGGCCTTCCCCGAGGTGCGGCTCAAACGCTACCTCGAGATGCGCGGGGCCGATTCGGGACCGCTGCCGGCGCTCACCGCGCTGCCGGCGCTGTGGGTCGGATTGCTCTACGAGCAAAGCACGCTCGATGCCGCCTGGGACCTGGTGAAGGACTGGAGCGTCGAGGACCACGACTACCTGCGCAGCCACACGCCGCGCACCGGTCTCGCGACCAAGTTCCAGGGCCTGCCGTTGTCGGATCTCGCCCGCGAGGTGGTCGAGATAGCGCATGCCGGTCTGCGCGCGCGCCGCCGCTTGAATGCCGCCGGAGAGGATGAGACCGTCTATCTCGCGCCGCTCGACCGTGCCGTGGCGAGCGGGCTGGCGCCAGCCGACGAACTGCTCGCCAAATGGCAGGGTGAATGGAAGGGCTCCTTCGCCCACCTGTTCCACGACCTCGCCTACTGAGCTATACGGTCGGGCCATGCTCGACCGTTGCGACCGTGTCCAGATCGCCGTGCGTGACGCCGCCAAGGCGGCGCAGCGCTTCCACCAGCTTCTCGGCAGCGAGGTTTCGCACCACGATCATAGCCGGCGCCTCGCGGCCCGGCGCACGATCCTGGCGGTCGGCGAAAGTGAATTCGAGCTTTGCGAGCCGGACGGCGCGGGATCGACCCAGGACTTCCTCGCCGGAAGGGGCGAGGGACTGATGACCGCCGGCTACTGCACGCGCGATCTCGACGGCATGGTCAGGCGCTGGGAGGGGCTCGGCGTGCCCTATGAGCGCGACGGCGAGCAGCTCTACCTGGGCGCCGACGTCACCTACGGTCTGCCCATGGTGATCTCGCAGAGCACCTACCGGCGGCGTGTCGGCCCCGTGTCGTTCCTCTACGAGACGACCAACACGCTGGTCAGCGACTGGCGCCGCGTCGCCGCCGTCTATGCCGGCCTGTTCGGCCTCGATCCGTCGCGCTTCAGCGAGATCGGCAGCGAGCGTTTCGGCTATGTCGGCACGCTCACGTTGTTCGATCCACCCAACCGGCTCGATCGCATCGAACTCAGCCAGACCACCGACGATGTGCATGCGATGGGCCGCTTCACCAGGAAGCACGGCGATTCGCTCTATATGTGCTACGTCGAGGTGCACGACTGGCCCGATGTGCGCCGTCGCCTGCTCGAGGCCAATGCGCGCTACACACCGCGCGGCGCCGACCCCGTGACCGACCCCGACGGTGGCTGGGTACACCCCAGGGAGCTGCACGGACTGCTGCTCGGCATCTCGCGTACCGGACTCGCCTGGGAGTGGTCCGGGCGCGAGGATCTGGTGCCGCCGGCATGAGGCGTCGTCCACTGCTGCTCGGCCTGGCGGCGCTCGCGCCGTCGCGCGCTGCCGCGCAGGGCAACGACTGGCAGATCGTCGTCGCGCCGAATCTCCGGTTCCGGCTCGATATGCCGACGCCGGTCGCGCGCACCACTGCCGACGAGAAGGAGAAGGGTCACGTCGGCGCGCGGCAGGCCTGGTCGGCCAAGCGCGGCGGCGACATGTTCGACTTCGACTTCGTCGACTACGATCCGGAATGGTTCAGCACGCGCGACACGAAAGAGATGGCGCGGCAGCTCGGCCGAGGCGACGCCGAGAAGGCCTTCCCGCCCGCGAAGTACAAGTACGTGCGCGACGAGCCGATCGTGCTGCAGGGCTGGGACGGCTATGCGCTCGACATCGAGGACGGCAGCGGCGCATTGGTCATGATGCGCACCTACATCGTGCGCGATCGGCTCTACCGCATGCTTGTCACCGCGAGGGGCGACGTCGAGAGCCGCGCCGACGCCAACCGGTTCCTGTCGTCGCTGCGGCTCGCGGAGACGCGGCCGTAGGCGAATCGGTTAAGGCGGCGTCAGCCTGTAGACCCGTGCCGCCGTGCCGGCATACAGCGCCTTCTTCTCGGCCGCCGATGCGCCCCTGGTGATGATCTTGAAGGCGTTCCACAGCTCGGCGTAGCCGCAGCTCTGCTTGTCGGGCGGGAAGTTGCTCTCGAACATGCAGCGCTCCGGCCCGAATGCCTCGATGCAGGCCTCGATGTAGGGCCGCCAGGCATCGGCCAGTTCCTGCGAGGAGGGCGGCGCGTCGCGGAAGTGGAAGCCGAACCCGAACGAGGTCATGCCGAGCCCGCCGAGCTTCATGTTGACGTTCGGGCACTTCGCCAGCTCGGCGATGTCCTTCTTCCAGGATACCAGGATCTCGGCCCGCTTGCCGGCGTAGGGGCCGACGCCCAGCACGCCGCCGACGTGGTTGACGATGATGGTGGTGCCGGGGAAGGCGCGGGCGAGGTCGATCGCGTCGGGCAGCTGCGGATGGTACTGCCAGGATTCGAAGCTGAGGTCGAGCTTGCCGAGCTCGGCGAAGCCCTCGCGGAACTTGGGATCGCGCGCACGGTGCGCCGTCATGGCCCGCGACACGAAGCGGCCGATCTCGCTGCCGTCCCATGACACGCCGTAGCGGATGCCGCGGAAGCGTCCTCCGCCTGCGGCGATCTCGGCCTCCAGCACTTCGCGCACCCGCGCGCCCAGCATCAGGTCGGCCCAGCCGATGATGGCTTCGGCGACGCGCGTCTTGCCGTACTGGCCCGATGCCGCCTGCGCGGCGAGCCCGCGCACGAACTCGATCTCGCCGACCGGCTTCATCTCCTCCGATCCGGAGGCGCGGAACATCGCCTGGCACTCGAGAAAGACGGTCGAGACGATGTTGTGGCCGGAATTGGTGTCGGTCAGCAACTCGGGGAGAAAGTACAGCCCGCGCGCCTCGGTGTGCCAGAAGTGGTGATGCGGGTCGACGATCGGCAGATCTGGTTCGAGTGCCGGCTCGGGCGGCCGCTTGGCGAGCCAGGTCGCGAGGTCGGAGGTGTTGCGGTGCATCAACCCGCGATACTCGCCAGTGGTCATTGTGCTTCCTCCCAGTCTTTGTCTTACGATAGCGGAGGAGGGGAGATCGGTTCATGCGTATTTGCGTATTCGGGGCGGGGGCCATCGGCGGCAATTTCGCAGCGCGCCTCGCCGACGCCGGCAACGAAGTCTCGGTGGTGGCGCGCGGTGCGCATCTCGAGGCGATTCGCGCCAAGGGGCTGACGCTGCTGAGCGGCGACAGGAAGATCGTCGCCCGGGTAAAGGCGAGCGACAGGCCGGCCGATCTCGGGCCGCAGGACGTGGTGATCTCGACGCTCAAGGCCTGCAGTCTCGGCGATCTTGCGGCGAGCGTCACGCCGCTGCTCGGCGCCGAGACGTCCGTCGTCTTCGCCCAGAACGGCATCCCGTGGTGGTATGGCCATGGTCTCGGCAAGCGGCCGCCGGCGCCCGACCTGTCGCGCCTCGATCCGGGCGGCGCGCTCGCCAAGGCCGTCGGCTTCCAGCGTACGCTGGGTGGCGTCATCACGACCTCGAACCATGTGATCGAGCCGGGCGTGGTGCGCAACATTTCGCCCGAGCGCAACGTGCTGTGGATTGGCGAGATCGACGACCGACAGACGCCGCGCGTCCAGGCGTTGCGCGCGACCCTGGTCGCCGCCGGCATCGCCTCGCCCGCCGGCACCGACATCCGCTACGACATCTGGCACAAGCTGATGGCCAACCTGACCGGCTCGACGGTCTGCCTGATCCTCGCCCAGCCCAACACCATCCAAAGGACGCCGATGGTGAATCGCCTGGTACGCCGCGCCCACGCCGAGGCGCTGGCGGTCGCCGCCGCGCACGGCGTCGTGCTCGATGACAGCCCGGACAAGCGTTACGGGCCGGACCGTGTCTATCCCGACCACCGGCCGTCGATCCTGCAGGACTACGAGCTCGGCCGTCCGATGGAGGTCGAGGCGATCGTGCGCGCGCCGCTCGCTTTCGCGCGCAAGGCGGGCCTCGACACGCCGACCCTCGACGCGCTTGAATCGTTGTGCGTCAGTATGGCCGAGTCCAAAGGTCTCTACGGGTCATGAGGAGGAACACGGCATGAAGCCCAGGATCATGCGCGCCGCATCCCGCCCGACGGGCAGGGGAGCGGCCGAGAACTTCGTCGGCACGGTGCTGAACGATCCGGTCTACGCGCCGGAGCAGCCGTCGCGACTGCGCGCCTCACGTGTCTCCTTCACGCCGGGCGCGCGCACCAACTGGCACAAGCACGCCGTCGGCCAGATCCTCTACGTGCTGTCGGGGGTCGGCCGCTACCAGCTCGAGGGCCAGCCGGTGCAGGAGATCAGGCCGGGCGACACCGTGGTGATCCCGCCCAATTCGCGGCACTGGCACGGCGCCGCCCCGGACACGCTGATGGTGCATCTCGCGATGTCGGAAACCAACGACAAGGGTGAGGCGACGAGTTGGTTCGAGCCGGTCAGCGACGCCGACTATGGGAAACCGCCGGCAGGGGACTAGCCGGCCTCAGGTCGCGGTGCCGCCCACGGTGAGGGCGTCGATGCGCAGGGTGGGCTGGCCTACCCCGACCGGCACGCCCTGGCCGTCCTTGCCGCAGGTGCCGATGCCCGGATCGAGCGACATGTCGTTGCCGACCATGCCGACCCTGGTGAGCGCCTCGGAGCCCGAGCCGATCAGGGTAGCGCCCTTCACCGGCCGCGTGAGCCTGCCGTTCTCGATCAGGTAGCCCTCGGTCACGCTGAACACGAACTTGCCCGAGACGATGTCGACCTGGCCGCCGCCGAAATTCTTGGCGTAGAGGCCCTTCTTCACCGAGGCGAGGATCTCCTCGGGAGCCTTGTCGCCGCCCAGCATGAGGGTGTTGGTCATGCGCGGCATCGGCGCATGGGCGTGGCTCTGGCGCCGGCCGTTGCCGGTCGGCCGCACCCCCATCAGGCGCGCGTTCATGCGGTCCTGCATCAGCCCGACGAGCTTGCCGTTCTCGATCAGCACGTTGCGCTGCGTCGGCGTGCCCTCGTCGTCGATGGTGAGCGAGCCGCGCCGGTCGCTGAGCGTGCCGTCGTCGATCACGGTGACGCCGGGCGAAGCCACCATCTGGCCCATCAGGTGGGTGAACATCGAGGTCTTCTTGCGGTGGAAGTCGCCTTCCAGGCCGTGGCCGACCGCCTCGTGCCACAGCACGCCCGACCAGCCCGAACCCAGAACCACCGGCATCTCGCCGGCCGGCGCGTCGATCGAGTCGAGATTGACCAGCGCCTGGCGGATCGCCTCGTCGGCTTCCCTCTGCCAGTACTCCGGCCTGAAGATGTCGCCGTAGGCGGCGCGCCGTCCGCTGCCGGTGCCACCCGTCTCCATGCGCTGACCGTCGGCGCAGACCACGCTGACGTTCAGCCGCACCAGCGGCCGCACGTCGGCGGCGCGCCAGCCGCCCGCCTTGATGATCTCCACGACCTGCCACGAGGCGGCGAGGGAGATCGACACCTGCCGTGCCTTCGGCTCCTTGCCGCGGACATAGGAATCGATGTCCTGCAGGAGCTTCACCTTCCTCGCGAAGCCCTCGCCGTCGATCGGGTTGTCGTCGGCATAGAGCAGCCGGTTGGTGCCGCGCGGCGCCTCGTCGAGCTTGCCCGAATGGCCGGCGCGCACCGCCTTCACGGTCGAAACCGCGCGCTTCAACGCCTGCTCGTCGAGCGCCGAGGCGTGCGCAAAGCCGGTCGCCTCGCCCGCGACCGAGCGCAACCCGAAGCCCTGCGTGGTGTCGTAGGCGGCGCTCTTCAGCTTACCGTCGTCGAAGGAGAGCGACTCGCTCTGCACGTATTCAAGGAACAGCTCGCCGTCGTCGCAGCCGGCCAGGGCTTCGTCGACCATCTTGGACGTGCGCTTCTGGTCGAGCGCACCTTTGCCGAAAAAGAGGCCGTCCGCGGTCGCGAGATGGTTGATGGCTTTGGGCATCAAGAACGCCTTTCACTGAGAGTCATTCCCTCCCCCGTCTCGGGGGAGGTGTCGCCGTCTTACGGCGACGGAGGGGTCATGGCGCACGCGCCTCATGATCCCTCCGCCCTCGTAAGATGAGGGCACCTCCCCTTGCCGGGCTCCGGCAAGGGGAGGAGTCCTTCTCGCTACATCACGAGGACGATCTTGCCAAAATGGGCATTGGCCCGCATGTGCGCAAGCGCGGCGGCGGCTTCGGCCAGCGGGAAGGTTCTGTCGATCGGCAGGTGGAGCTTGCCCGCTTCGATCGCCGGCCACAGGTCGGCGCGCGCCGCCTTGACGATGTCGCGCACCTCTTGCGGGGAACGCGTGCGGAATGTGACGCCGATATAGTCGATGCGCTTCAGCGCATGCAGGTCGAAGTCGAATTCGCCCTTCATGCCGCCCAACCGGCCGACGTTGACGATGCGGCCGAGAATGGCGGCGGCCTGCATGTTCTGGTTCATCACGCCGCCCGACACCTGATCGACGATCAGGTCGACGCCCTTGCCGCCCGTCGCCTCCTTGACCTTGTCCGGCCACTTGGCGTCGCCCGTGTCGAGGGCGATGTCGCAGCCGAATTCCTTCAATCGCGCGCGGCGGCCGTCGTTGGTCGACGTGCCCATCACGATCGCGGCCCCCATGTGCCTGGCGATCTGCATGCCGAGCAGGCCGACGCCCGAGCTGGCGCCCTGGATCAGCACCGTCTCGCCCTTCGCGAGGCGGCCCGCCCCGACCAGTGCATTGTGCATGGTCTGAACGGCGACCGGCATGCAGGCGGCCTGCTCCCAGGTCATGTTGTTGGCCGGAATCCTGTGGGCCCGGCCGGAATCGGCGACGGCATACTCGGCGAAGCCGCCGGCCGCCGAGCTCATCACGCGGTCGCCCGGCTTGAAGTCCTTGACCTCGGCGCCGACCGCCTCGACCTCGCCGGCGCATTCCAGCCCGACGACGGTGCCCGGACCGCCGACCGTGCCGTGACGGTTGCCGGCGGCGACGGCGAGGTCGGCGCGGTTGAGCGACGCCGCCCGCACCTTGATCAATATCTCGTTGGACTTGGGTACGGGCTTGGGCGCGTCGCGCACCTCGACACCTGTTTCTCCGACCACGCAGGCTTTCATCGCTTCCTCCGTTCTTCCTCCTCTCCCCCTATCGAGGGAGAGGAACCTGGGTTGGCCAATAGCGATCGCGCAGCAGGCGCTTGTAGAGCTTGCCCGTCGGGTGGCGCGGCAGCTCGGCCTCGAAGTCGATGCTGCGCGGGCACTTGATGGGCGACAGATGCTTCCTGCAATAGGCGATCAGCTCCTCGGCGAAGGCGGGGCCGGCGTCGGCCATGTCGCGCGGCTGCACGACCGCCTTCACCTCCTCGCCGAACTCCTCGTTGGGCACGCCGAAGACGGCGCAATCCATCACCCTGGGATGGTTGATAAGCAGGTTCTCGGCCTCCTGCGGATAGATGTTCACGCCGCCCGAGATGATCATGAAGGCCTTGCGGTCGGTGAGATGCAGGAAGCCGTCGGCGTCGACGTAGCCGACGTCGCCCAGCGTCGTCCAACCCCTGGGATGGCGCGATTCGGCGGTCTTCCTCGGGTCGTTGTGATACTCGAACGGCCGTCCCTCGGCGAAATAGACGGTGCCCGACTCGCCGGCCGGCAGCTCGTTGCCCTCCTCGTCGCAGATCTTGAGCTTGCCGACCACGGCCTTGCCGACGGTGCCCTTGTGGGCGAGCCATTCGGCCGAATCGCACATGGTGAGGCCGTTGCCTTCCGTGCCGCCGTAGTACTCCCACACGATCGGGCCCCACCACTCGATCATCTTCTCCTTGACCGGAATGGGACAGGGCGCGGCGGCGTGGATGGCGCAGCGCAGGGTCGACATGTCGTACGCGAGGCGCACCTCGTCGGGCAGCTTGAGGAAGCGCACGAACATGGTCGGCACGAGCTGGCTGTGCGTGATTCGGAACTTCGGTACGAGCTTCAGGAACTCCTCGGCGTCGAAATGCTCCATGATCACGGAGGTGCCGCCGAGCCGCATCACGCTCATGTTGAAGCGCAGCGGCGCGGCATGATAGAGCGGCGCCGGCGAGAGATAGATCGTGTCGGTGTCCATGCCGTAGAGCTTGGACGTGATCGCCAGCAGCGGATTCATCGCGTCGATGGGTTGCGGCTCGACGACCGGCAGCACGCCCTTGGGCCGCCCGGTCGTGCCCGACGAATAGAGCATGTCGTGGCCCGCCGCCTGGTCGGCGATCGGCGTCGCCGGCTGGCGCGCGACCGCCTCCTCCCACGACGCGTAGCTCGGGATCGTGCCGTCCACCATGTAGAGGCGCGCGAGGCCCTGCAGGCGCGGCGCGAGCTCGGCGGCGCGCTCGCCGAGCGCGGCCGAGGTGACGAACAGCCTGGCGCCGCAATCGCGGACGATGTACTCGACCTCCTCGGCGGTCAGCCGCGAGCTGATCGCGGTATAGATGAGGCCCGACCGCTGGGCGCCCCAGCAGATCTCGAAGAACCGCGCATTGTTCTCCATGAACAGCGCGATGTGGTCGCCGGGCGCGAGTCCGGCCGCGCGGAAGAGCCGCGCCGCGCGGTTCGACCGCTCGTCGAGCTGGTGGTAGGTCACGGTCTCGCCCGACCCGGCCATGATGTAGGCTGGCTTGTCGGGCATGGTCTGGGCGTGGTGGCAGGGGTGCATGGCGCCGGCATATGACCGGACGCACCGCGCCGTCGCAAGGGCGCGCCGTTCCGCGTGCAGGAAGGTTCTGCCGGCCATTCGCGGCGAAGCGACGATGGGCCCCGGCCGTCATTGACCCCCGCGCGCCAGTCGGCTTTATTCCGGCCGCACCGAAACGTGCCCCCGTGGCGGAATTGGTAGACGCGCCTGACTCAAAAAGTGGTTTGTTTACCCTGCGACGTTTAGCGCGGTGGTCCGAAAAGACGTTTGATTTTCGAGGGTTGAGCGGGTACGGCAAGGCACATCGTGGCGGTGACAACCGCGCTAGGTGCAAAATGGGTGCAGAGCGCGAGGGAACTCGCGGCGGCGATCGGCGGGCGTGGCGGAACTGGTAGACGCGCTGGATTCAAAATCCTGTTCTGGTGACAGAGTGTCGGTTCGATTCCGACCGCCCGCACCATCCCCAACGAATTGCTTCGTTGAATGGTTCATCACCCTGGAGGGATGACTGGCGGCGCGGCGCAATGTGGACGTGCCCTCGGGTAAGCTTAGCGGCCGCTCGCGTAAAGCCTGCGGCAAGCCTCGTTTTCGGCCTCCTGCAGCCGCTGGACGTAGGCGACGAGGCGCTCGTCGGCGTCGAGCGGATAGAATCTTGAGGGCCTGGGCCCGACCGTCGAGTTCACCGCAATCGGCTGCGCGTTCGAATCTACAAGGAACAGAACGTCGCCGCCTGGTGAAATCGGCCGGTGCTTCGGGTCATCATGCAGTGGGGTAACGTCGACCAATTGACCCGTCGGCGCGTGCCAGACTGCATGGTGCACCGCGATGAGGTAGCCAGGCCCGGGAATATCTCCCACCACGCGATAATGGAACATCCAGCCGAACAGAACTCGGCCGCCCTGCTGCACCGCTTGATGGATAGCATTTTCAAAACATCGGGTCGGTGTCGCCCAAGCTTCTGGTTGATGAAGCGCAAGACCAAGTGGTTCGCGGCTGATGGTGCGAGCAAACGCTTCGAGGGCATTTGGAGCGGCGGATCCAGACACGAGAAAGTCCTATTGAAAGGTCAGGTACAGGGTAGTGTTTTCTACAGATACGCGATGCCTTGACGAAGAAGGTCGTCCAACACATCGGCCCGCGAGCGCGTCCGATGCACAGCCAGCGCGACCAACGCACGCGCCACACGCCGCGCGAGGTTGCGGGCTAGGACACGTTGCGTCGTCGAGATCTTCGGTAGTCCGGCCCGGCCGTGGACGAACGCGCTACGCAGCTCGAACAGGTCCTTATAGTTCTCTGCTGCCTTGGCATCTGTGAGCGCCGCGCCGATCCGGGCGGAGACCCGTTCGGTCGCCGATAGTTTCGGATGCGGGTCAGGCTTGGGCCGCAGCTTACGCATGTGATCGATTTCCAGGCCGAGCGCCGCCTCGATCGCGGTCATGTGAGCCATCACCTCGTCGATGCCGTCGGCAAGGAAAGCCCGGACAAGGAAATGCACCACCGGTGCCTCAAAGAGTGGCGTCGCGCGCGCCGCCTGTAGCTCGGTCCAGGCTGCGTCAGTAAAAAGCTGCAACTCCGTTTTGGCACTGTCGTCGAGCGGCAACGCGCTCGGCCGCTCCAGCTCGATCTCTTCACCCCAACGGTCCTCGACGATCCTGGGCTCGAGCGTGAGGTCGTCGGGGCTGGGTGGCCGCGCCGGCCGGACGAAAAGGTCTTCGTCTAGCGTGTAGATCCACGGTACGAGGAAGCCGCGCCAATCGACCTCCAGCATTGTCGACCACTCCTCCCACCGGGCCAATAGTAGGAAAAAGAGTGCGCCTTCGACCGCCGGCGGGAATCGGCCATGATGGGGTTCGATCTCGCCGAAGTCCTGGCGCATATCCGTGAACATAAACGGGGCGGCACGTGACTCCGGCCTCGGATCGACCTCGATTTCCTCCTCGACCACCAGCCAATGAAACTGTGCGAGGCGCTTGGCTTCCAACGGCAACGCCGGGAAGTTGCGCGCGAGCCTCGGCGCATCGAATAGCTTCCCCAATTCCTCGGCTGTGAATTGAGCGACTCGCGTATTGCCAAAGCTCATTGGTGGCAGATCGTCGGCTAGATCGAGCGGACAGATGTGCCGGCGCACCGTAATCCTGCGTGAGTAGGCTGCGTCGAGTGCCGCCGCGGCCGTCGGCAAATCGAGCGCGAGCCCCGCTTGGTCGAGCGGCAGGCCGCATGGCAGGCCGAGTGACCTGAGCGCGCTGCTCAGCGCGAACGTGGCCTTGCCCCGACTATAGCGGCGGTCGCAGAGCTCGCTTAGTGCGACGAAGGCCGGCGCCGACAGCAGGTTGGTCGGGCCCGGCCGCGGAATGCGCCATAGGGCGGCCAAGGCGTCGAGGAGCTGCTGATCCGCCGCCATCGTTACGCGCAGCCATTGGGGGTCGCCTGTGGCCGCCAGCTCCGCTCTGTACGTTCTCGCGCGAGCTTGGTTTCGAGGCTCGGATGCTTTCGCTCAATGCTCTCGTTGTAGATGTACTCCGCATCGTCCCAGAAGGTGGCGATCGCCTCGACGAACGCCCGGAGCCGTTCGACGGGCACGTCCATCAGCGCGACGGGTGGCGGCTCGGGATCGGGCGGCTGATCCTCGAACGGTCCTGGCGGGTAAACCCGCCACAGCTCGGGACAGCGCGCGGCCAGCGCAACCGCCGACGGCCCGTCGCCATGCCGGCAGGCGTTGCCGAGGAGTTGGAACGTGTCCAACTCGGCGAAGCTTGGAAAGGCGTCTAGACGGATGCCGCGCAGTTCCAAGAAGAGTTCGTAGAGCCTTGCCCAGTGCCCCTTCGTCACCTGCGCGACCATGCCCTCGCCGGGCGCCAACTCCTCCACGCATCCGCGCAGATAGCTGCGGAGCTGCCGCTCCCAGATGGACTGGATTGCAAGGCCGAAAGCCATTTTCGTCTCTTTGAGCACATCCCCCGTGTCGGCCTGGGCGAAGGCGTCGCCTGGACTGTCACTGCGGCCCAGCGCGGCGATCTTTTCCTCAAGGGCCCGGATCGCGGGGGCGATCACATCGTCAAAAAATGATCGCACGGTGACCCCGTGCTTCGATGCCGCCACATCGGCATAGCAGTTCTTCCAGCGGAACACCTTCATGCGGCGACTCCTGCCCAGACCATCCTTCGCAGCGGTTAGAGCCCTTGGGCAATTCCGTAAGGTGATTGGAGCCGGTACCTAGGGCATTGGCGCCGGCTCCGTTCCTCGTTCACTTCGGCTTGCCCGCCCCGTTGTGAGCAGGGCGATCAATGACGTAGCGCTGGCCGGGCTTGGGCTTTGGCGGGAGAGGGCGCCCTCGAATGGCGGTCCGTTCCTGACCGGTCTCGCCGCCGCGAGGCCCAACGATACCGAACTCGCCCGAGATCGGGGCCTGCTCCCCCGGCTTGTAGGTCTTGCTCACTTTTACACCTCCAATGTCGGCTCGCGGATCATCCCGCCCGACCATGGGACCAATGCGGAAGTTGACTTCAGGTTCAATTAGGATAAAATGGGACCTAGAAAAATATGGAGGCCATCATGGCGAGTCCGCAAACCTCAACAGCGTCGACCGTGCGTTCCAATCCCATCCATCACCTTCATCCTGTCGACGACGCCTGTCCGGTTTGCGAGCAGCCTATCCCGCACGACCGTGCCGACGAGATCGCCGAACGGTTGCAGGCGCGAGAGCAGGCGCAGTCTGCCACGATCACCGCGCAACTGCAGGAGAAGTTCAACGCCGAAAAGACAGAGGCCCTCGAGCGTGCACGGCTAGAGGCCGACCAAAAAATCGCTGAGGCCCGAGAACAGGCCCGTCTGGCTGCTGAACTCCAGTCGAAGGCACAAGTCGAGGCGGCGGAAGCGGCCCGTATCGCAGCCCAAGAGGCGCTCCAGACCAAGACCGAAGAGGTCACTACCGAGAAGGCAAACGCTGAGGCGGCGAAGGCTGCGCTTCAGGGCCAACTCGAACAGGTTCAGCGCGAATCGACCGACGCGATCGAGAAACTAAAGGCGGACGCGGCGGCGCAGGAAGACATGATCCGCTCAGAGGCGGCGCGCATCGCCACGGAAGCGGCCGCGAGCCTGCTGGCGGAAGTCGAGGCCCAGAAAGTGACGGCCGAAAACGCTGGCGAGGCGCTGAAAGCGGAACTGGCGCAAACCAGACTGACCAGCGAACAGGCCCTGGCAGAGGCCCAGGCAAAGGCGACCGCCCGTGAAGTGGAGATTCGTGCCGAAGTCAGCGCGGCCGCCGAGGCCGCGGCCAAGGTGCAGATTGGCGCCGCCGAACAGGCCAAAGCCGACGCCGAAGCCAAGGCGGTCGCTGCGGAGGCGATAGCGAAAAGCCTCCAGGAATCTCACGAAGCCCAGCTCAATGAGCGACTGCAAGAACAGCGCGAGGCCCTGGAGGCCGACAAGACAGCCGCTATCAACGCCGAGAAGTCGGCCACGTTTGAAGAGCGCCAGAAGTTGGCCAACAAGGTCGAAGAACTGCAGCGCGCGCTTGAGAAGAAGACCGCTGAGGAGCTCGGCGAAGGCGCCGAAATCAATCTTTTTGAAGCGCTGAAGGCTGAGTTCGACGGTGATCGCATCGTGCGCGTGACCAAGGGGCAGCAAGGCGCAGACATCCTGCACACCGTCATGCACAACGGACAGGAGTGCGGCACGATCATCTACGATTCGAAGAACCACAACGCATGGCGGAAAGATTTCGTGACCAAATTGCGGTCAGACCAGTTGAGTGCCCAGGCCGACCATGCCGTGTTGTCGTCCAGCAAGTTCCCGGCCGGCGCCCGGCAATTGCATATACAGGACGGCGTCGTGATCGCTAGCCCGGCGCGGGTTGTCGCCCTCATCCAACTGATTCGCGCCCATCTGGTTCAATCTCACACCCTGCGCATGAGCAACGCCGAACGGACCCAGAAGACCGCAGCCCTGTACAGCTTCATCAATTCTCAGCAGTGCGCCGACTCGTTTGCGCGGCTCGACGAATTGGCGGAGTCGCTGCTGGATATTCAGACGAAGGAGGTTAAAGCCCACGAAAACGTCTGGAAACAGCAAGGTGTTGCCATACGCGCGGCCATGAAAGTGCAGGCTGAATTGCGCAATCAGATCGACTCGATCATCGGTACGGCGACCTCGCCGGAGAGCCCTCAATGACGAACCCGCAGGTCATTCCCGACCGCAACAATGTCATCAATCTTCAGGAGCGTCGGCTCGACCGTACCGTCCTGCGCACATACCGGACCAAGGCCGATATAGGGGACATCGTGCCGAACGAAAAGCAGCCCCGCATGGGTCCGAAGATCGATGAAGAGCTGCAGCGGCAGATCGAAGCGAATGGCGGCCTCTTCGAACCCCTACTTGTCGAGCCCCATCCTGACCTACCCGGAAAGTTCCGGATCATCGACGGCGATCGCCGGTGGACCAACTCACGGGTGCTAGTGGATCAAGGGAAGGAAGATTATCGGCAGATCCCAATCGAGGTTACCGACCGGACATTGAGCGACGAGGACCGACTTCGGGTCTGGATTTACATCCATCGCCAGCGGAAAGAATGGGACGCCAAGGAAAAGGAAATGGTGGCCTATCGCCTGGTCGACTTGATGGGCCGGTCGAGCGCGGCCAACATCCTCGGCATCACAGTGCGTGAGCTCGACAAGTTAGTCGACGTGTTCGAACTCTCGGAAAAATTTACTAGTCTCCGTGACCCCAGCGCCGCAATCACCTGGTCACGTGAGTTGATGGGGGTGAGCAAGAAACTACTGACGCCGAGTGTCATTGAGGCGGTGGTCAAGAAGGTCAACCAGAAGCGCATTACCAATTCCAAAGACCTTCGGAAGCTCCGCACGATCTTGCCCGACCCCGTCGCGCGTTCGCAGTTTCTGAGCGATGCCGGAGATTTGGAGTCGGCAATGTTGCGCCTTGGACCCGCGCCCAAGCCAGTCAAGGGCGGACTTTCCGGCGATCTTGAAGCTGCAGTCGACGCGATGAAAAAGGTCCCTTTCTCGGCCCTGCAGGAACTCAAAGGGGATGCGGATATCCTGAAGAAGATCGCCGAAGCGGAAGCGTTGTTGCAATCGCTCCGCAGCGCGCTTTCATAGGTTGGAGATTGTGGGCTCGACCTCAAGGTCTGATAAGGCGCGGAGTCTATTCGGAACAGGTAGCATTGCGAGAGCATGCCTGGCGAAAAGCCCTGCGTTACGGCAGCGTCAGTTGTAAAGAAATATTAGTCGTCGCGAGACTGCGTGAGCGTCGGCTGGGGGAAACAGAGTGATACTGACCGACAACGAAACGAAGGTCGATCTCCTTAACAACGAAGCGATCGCCAAGACCATCATCGCGTTGCTGCGGGAGAAACCGGAGCGCCCGGTGACGATTGGCGTTCACGGCGATTGGGGCGCGGGGAAGTCCAGCATCCTTGAGATGATCGAGAGTGGCCTCGCGGACCAGAACGGCGTCCTCTGCCTCAAGTTCAACGGATGGCGGTTCCAGGGTTTCGAGGACGCCAAGATCGCGTTGATCGAGGGCATCGTCACCGGCTTGCTTGAGAAGCGTCCGCTGCTGTCGAAGGCGGGGGCGGCGGTTACAGATATCTTCCGCCGGATCGATTGGCTCAAGATCGCACGCCACGGCGGGGGTCTGGCGTTCACCGCCATGACGGGCATTCCAACGGCCGACCAAATCGGCGCCGTCGTCGACACCGTTAAGGGGGTCTTCGCCGATCCCGCCAAGCTCGCGACCAAGGAGAACTACGACAAGGCCGTTGACGGCGTGCAGGGGCTGTTGAAACCCGCCGAGTCGAAGAACGTTCCGGAAGAGATCGAGGCCTTCCGAAAGGCTTTCACAGGCCTGCTGAAGGCGGCCGGTATCGACCAACTGATCGTGTTGATCGACGATCTCGATCGCTGCCTTCCCGACACCGCCATCGAAACGCTCGAAGCGGTCCGCCTGTTCGTATTCACCGACCGCACCGCTTTCGTCGTGGCCGCCGACGAGGCGATGATCGAATATTCGGTTCGCAAGCATTTCCCCGAGCTGCCGGACACGACCGGACCCCGCGACTACGCGCGGAACTACCTTGAGAAGTTGATCCAGATACCGTTCCGCATCCCGGCGCTCGGGGAGACCGAGACACGTATCTACGTCACGCTCCTCCTGATCGGGGCGGAACTCGCCGACGATGACGTCGACTATGCGAAACTGATCGATGCGGCGCGCAGTTTGCTCAAGAGGCCGTGGACGACGGCGGGCCTCGATGCGCAGACCGTCAGGACCGCCCTCGGCGACAAGGCCAGCGACGTTCAGAACGCGCTCACGCTGAGCGATCAGATCGGCCCCATCCTCGCCAGCGGCACCCAGGGCAATCCGCGGCAGATAAAGAGGTTTTTGAACACGCTCATGCTGCGGCACCAGACGGCGCTGGCACGTGGGTTCGGCGACGAGGTCAAGCTCCCGGTCCTGGCGAAGCTCATGTTGGCCGAGCGTTTCATGTCGCGGTTGTTCGACCAGATCGCGAGCTCCGCCGCTCGCAGCTCCGATGGACGATGCGCGGACCTCACGGCGCTTGAGACGGCAGCCGCCGACGGGGCCGATACGTCGAAGCGCAAGCGCAGCGGTTCGAAGGTGGCGGTCGACGACGACGCCGCCGAATCGGACGCCGTGGCGAAGGACAGCGCCGTATTGGCGGAATGGAAGGCGGCAGAAGCTATCCGGGCCTGGGCGCGCCTCACGCCTTCCTTGGCCGAGGTCGATCTCCGCCCGTACCTCTTCGTGACCAAGGACCGGAAGGACTATTTCGGGGCGGCGTCGGTGCTGGGTCGCCTGGCCGCTGTGGTCGAAAAGCTGCTCGGGTCGAAGCTTGCCGTGCAGGCCTTCGAAGGGGAGCTGAAGCAGCTCGTGCCCGCGGAAGCGGCGCAGGTGTTCGAAGAACTCCGCGGCCGTGTCATGGGCAGCGACGCCTTCGAGACGGCGCCGCCGGGCGTGGATGGTGTCGCCGTTCTGGTGCGCGCCCATCCGACCTTGCAGCCGAATCTCCTCGATCTCCTGGAGGCTCTCCCGGCAGACCGCTGCGGTCCGTGGCCGGCGTCCGGCTGGGAGGGCGTGATCAAGGAGGGGGAATCGGTGGCCCGCTTCGAGCGGCTTCTGAAGACCTGGTCCACATCCAAGGGCTCGTTCCTGAAGACAACGGCGGCGGCGGCGCTGCGCACGCGCGGGAATCGCCGCTGATGGGAACCTCGAATGCATATGGCGGTGCCGCCGGTGGGACGCCCTTGATCCCGAGTTGGTTGCGGGACGACGGCGGCGGTGCGGGAGGCGGCGCCACGCCGCCCAGCGATGGGTCGACGTCGACTCCCGCGAGTGCGCTACCTGCGGTCACGCCGACTCCCGCGATCGGTGCGCCGCCCGCGGTCCCGCTGGCGCCGGTGCCGCGACCTGTCATCCCGGTAGCTGGGGCGTCTGACCGTTTCACTAGTGCGCGCACCAGTTTCTCGCGGTTCGCCAGTTCGGGGGCGACCGATCGCCGTAGCCTGGGGCGCGCAGTCTCGCGCTATGTGTCGACCTCGGCGGGCGGATCCCGTCGCGCCGCCCAGCGCATGGGTTCGTCGCGAGGCGCAGGGGCTGGATTGGTCCGCTTCCTGAACGACGCGAGCGTCAACGGTGCCCGCGAGGCCCTGAGGGCGTTGAACCTTGAAAGCCTGGCCGGACGGCCGATCGAAGAGGTGTTCGCCGGGCTCGCGGATTATATCTGTCCAGAAGGCGGGTCGATTGATGAAGGTATCGCCCGTGACGCGTTCATCGAGACGATCGCCGACCTCGCTGGCGCAGGTATCACCGACATCGATGCCCTGACTCCGGCGCAGATCCAGACGGTGTTCGAGCTCTACGCGACCCATGCGATCGAAGCTCGTCTGTGTAACGACATAGGGACCAAGGTCGTCACCTTGCCGGCGGACCCCAGTGCGGCGGCGCGCGTCGAAGCGCAGCTTCGGGACTTCATCCAACGCGGTGTCAGCGACGCCATCAACGCGGCCGGCGTCAACATCCAGGCACTGTCGCCCGATGCGGTCACGGGCTTCGTCACGACAGTCTACCAGTCCGCGTTCGAGGTCCTTCAGACGATGGGCGATACGGAGGCGGGTGAATGAGGCGGCACGTCTTGATCGGGCGCTTCGGCGCCGACGATAAAGCCCGCGTGCCCAAAGCGCGTGATGAGGTCGCTTCGGCCCTTCAGCTGATCACCGGCAAGCGCTTAGACCATGGGATTGGGCGGGCCTTGGACGACCTAAAGGCGCTGTCTCTGTCGCCGAGCGAGATGGGCGCGGACCTGCTTGTCGTCGCTGCACATGTCCACGCGGCGGACACCCGGCTATCCCGTTCCAGCGAGTCGCAGGACGCCTGGACACGTGAGATTCGATTGGTCATCCCGGTCAGCGATATCGGCCGATGGACGGCCGTGGCCCCGATACTCGTGCGGGCGCTGAACTTTCTCACCGGTGATCGGTGGGAGGTTGGGTTCCGGAAACGACCGAAGGCATTTAAGACGATCGTGCCAGCCGTCGCGCCAACTCTGCTGCCGCCCCCGTTTGACGGTGTCAGCCTGTTTTCAGGCGGTCTCGACAGCCTGATCGGAGCGATCGATACCCTTGAAGGTAAGGGAACGCCGCTACTCGTGAGCCATGCAGGCGAAGGGTTGGTGAGCAAATCGCAAGAGCGCTGCTTCGACGGCCTCAAGGCCGCATACCCCGGGTCCGCCTTCAATCGGCTCCGGGTCTGGATGAGCTTCGACGCTGGTCTGTTTGGTGATGTGGCGTCCGAGGATACGACACGCGGCCGATCCTTCCTGTTTTTCTCTCTTGGGGTGACGGCCGGAACATCCTTGGCGAGTCCGTTCGTGCTGAAGGTGCCGGAGAATGGTTTGATCGCGCTCAATGTGCCGCTCGACCGCCTGAGGCTCGGGGCGCTCAGCACGCGGACGACGCACCCCTTTTATATCGCGCGCTGGAACGACATGCTGACTGCACTCGGGATCGGTGGTCGCATCGACAATCCGTACTGGGACAAGACCAAGGGTGAAATGGTGGCCGCCTGTGCGAACCCGGCCGTGCTGTCGAAGCTCGCGCCGTCGTCCTTGTCGTGTTCGTCGCCGAGCAAGGGACGCTGGACAAAGCAACCGCAAGGCCATTGTGGCTTCTGTCTGCCCTGTTTGATCCGGCGCGCCGCTCTCCAGCCGAACGACTCGACGGCGTATACGCTTCCGAATCTCCGCGCCGGTACCCTCGACACGAAGCAGGCGGCAGGTCAGCAGGTCCGCTCGTTTCAGATAGCGATCGCGCGTCTCGCCGCCCGTCCTGATCTTGCCAAGGTGCTGATCCATAAGCCCGGGCCACTCTACGACGATGCGGACCGACACGACGGTCTGGCCGGTGTGTATCGTCGGGGGCTCGAGGAGGTCGCCCGGCTTTTGACCGGTGTTCAGACGGCTCCAACGTGACTTCGGATAAAGTGTGCCCACTCGTAGACTTCCATTGCCACCTCGACCTTTATCCCGACCATGCCGAAGCGGTGGCACGGTGCGAGCGCGAAGGTGTCTTCACGCTCGCCGTGACAACGACGCCGAAGGCTTGGCCCCGCAATCAGGAACTCGCCGCAGCGACGCGCCACGTCCGCGCTGCTTTGGGCCTTCATCCGCAGCTCGTCGCCGAGCGTGGCCACGAGATTGCGCTCTGGAGGGAGCTGCTGCCGCGGACACGCTACGTCGGAGAGGTCGGGCTCGACGCAGGGCCCAGATTTTACCGCTCGTTCGACCGGCAGAAGGAGGTTTTCGCAGAGGTACTTACCTCCTGCGCCGCGGCGTCCGACAAGATCCTGACCGTGCACAGCGTTCGCGCGACGAAGATCGTGCTCGACATGATCGAGAAGTATTTGCCGCCGCCTCGCGGCCGGGTGGTGTTGCATTGGTTCACCGGGACGGCGGCCGAAATCCGACGCGCCGTCGACCTCGGTTGCTACTTTTCGGTCAACGCCGAAATGCTCACGAATGAAAATCGGGCCGTCGCGAACCGCACTTTCCCGTTAGGTCGTGTCCTGACAGAGACCGATGGCCCATTCACCCGAACCGCTGGTCGCCCTTCTGAGCCCATTGATGTCTGGCAAGCGGTCGAAGGCTTGGCGAGCCTGCATGGTTTGGGAGCCGCCGAGGTTGGACGCCGGATCGGTGCCAACCTCAAAACCCTGCAAGATGAAGTGCCATAGCGGCCGATGTTTAGGTGGGCACGAGTTCCTCGCGTGGATTCGTGCCGCAACCGCACGCGTATGAGTTCGACTTCGACCGCCGGGCATGACCTGCCCCAGGGTTTTCGTGCCATCGGTTAGTTGAGAGACTGGCCTCCACGAGGAGGCAGGATGAAGAAGTCGAAGTTCACGGAAGAGCAGATCGTGGGGATCTTGCGGGAGACGGATCGCGATCCTGTCGCGACGGTGGCCAAGCGCCACGGTGTGAGCGAGCAGGCGATCTACACCTGGAAGAAGCGGTTCGGTTCTTTCCAGCCGGATGACGTTCGGCGTCTGAAGCAGCTCGAGCAGGAGAACGCGCGGCTGAAGAAGCTGGTGGCGGAACGTGACCTCGAGATCGAGGTGATGAAGGAGATCGCTGCAAAAAAATGGTAGGCGTGCCGGCCCGTCGCGAGCAGGTGGCGGATGCACAACGCCGCGGCCTGTCGCAACGACGGTCTTGCACGCTGCTGAAGGTTGCCCGTTCGGCGCTCGGTTACCAATCGACCAAGGCGATCGAGGATGAGCCGGTAGTGGCGCGGATGTCTGTGCTCTCGGCACAGTATCCGCGCTACGGCTACCGACGCATCCGGATCTTCCTTGGCCGTGATGGCCACCCGATGAGTCCCGGCCGGGCACATCGTCTGTGGCGGCGCGCGAAGCTGCAGGTGCCGCGTCGGCGCCCGCGCAAGCGGATCGCTACCGGACGGCCGCGTCCGCAGGCCCCGACTGGGGCGAACCAGGTATGGTCGTACGACTTCGTGTTCGACTGGTGCGCCAACGGCCAGCAGCTCAAGTGCCTGACCGTCACCGACGAGTGGACCAGAGAGGGCCTGGCGATCGAGGTCGACGGCCGCATCCGCTCGGGCCGTGTGATCGAAGTGCTGTCGCGATTGATCAGCGAGCGAGGCACGCCGCTTCACCTGCGCTCGGACAACGGCCCGGAGTTCGTGTCGCGGGCGCTGCTGAAGTGGATCGTCGAGCAGGGCATCGAGACCGCCCTGATCGATCCCGGCAAGCCGTGGCAGAACGGCGCGCTGGAAAGCTTCAATGGCAAGTTCCGCGACGAGTGCCTGAGCATGGAGTGGTTCCGGTCTCGTGGCGAAGCCAAGGTCGTCATCGAAGCCTGGCGCAAGCACTTCAATGAGGTGCGTCCACATTCGAGTCTCGGATATTTGACGCCGGCCGAGTTCGCCGCAAAGCTTCAACAGACCAACGCAGCTCCCGCTTCCGCAACGGGCCGGGACGCTGCGCGACATGGGGACTTCGCGCCCCGGCCCGTTGCATCACCGTCCTTGAAGGGACAATCGAACGACCAGGAGACGCCGGTTCTTCCAACATAGCCGTGGTCCGAAAAATCAGGGCAGGTCAGCTTCTCGATGCAGACAAGTTGTACCAATTCCTTGTGCGTTCACCGGCCGGAACGATTGCCGACGCGGCACGCCAGAAGATCGACGCGGCGATTCCCGATATTCTGAATGAGCCGTTCTTTGCAGAGGTCGTGCGCGACGCAATTGCAGCCTGGCGAAGCAATAAGAACTATCTTGGCCTTTCGCCTACCCAAGCGGATACTTTCATCATAGTGATGCGGTTGGCGCATGGGATCGTCCATCTCGCGGGCCGAGACGTCGATCATCGAACGTTTTCGCGTCGTACCGTGAAAGACAGCAAGGCTTTGGAGCGCTTCGAAGGCCGTATCGCTCAACTGCTCAAGCGGCGGAACGCGGGACTGGCTGGTGACGAGTCGAGGGAAATTCTGGAGGCCTCCGGCATTGTCCGGCGGGCGCACCTCCTTCAGGTGAAGGGCCCTCTGCGCTTGTCGTCCGACGCCCTTACGATCGAGGGGACAGGTGAGATGTTCATTGGCTTGCCCTGGGCCGCGGCCCAGCAAGCGACGTTGATGAAACCGGTCGACTACATCATCACCATCGAGAACCCGACCAGCTTCTGGCGCTACTGCACGGAGATTGGAGGATGCTACCTCGCCCTTCTGAGTGACGGCTTTCCAGCACGAGACGTTCTTTCCAGCATGATGCATTTGGTAAAAGCGGCGCGGAGCATCACCGATGCGCCCATCTATCATTGGGGCGACATTGATGCGGGTGGTGTTCGGATTGCCGCACATCTCGAGGACGCGTTCAGCATTCCAGTGTTATTGCATCAAATGCAGCCACTACTTGCCATGGAGTTGGGGGCGTCGTTGCAATCGCGCCAAGGCCTACAACGACTTGCCACTAGAACCGGTGATGTCGGCGAGCTCGCTCGCTGGCTTTGTACAGATGAGGCAAAGGCGCTTGAACAGGAAGAGCTTGATCCTAGGGCGCCGCGGGAGTTGTCGCCATAGAGCGAAATCGCCCGACAGCGATTGCTGTTGGCAACGAGGGTAGTATCGAGGCTATCTAGCCACGAAGCCCGAGGCGGCGCAGCCAAGCGTCGACCTGGCCAAACGCATCCTGCTGCCACTGTTCCGGCGTTCGATCTCCCAGGATCTGACTCGCCTGAACGAATTGCTTTACGCAGGTAGGACCGAAGTCATCCACGGTCGTGAACTTTGCGTCAATGAAGCGATATCCAGCCTCGCCGCTGCCCTCGGCGAGAATCACCCTGCATTCCTCAGCCAGCACCTCGGGACCTCCCGGGTAGTTCCGGATGCAGAAGTAGATGTCGTAGGCGTCCTTTTGCTTGTACCGGCCGTTCAGAGCATGGCCTTTCATGGCGAGTAACGCCGGGATGGAGCAGACGGCCACCTCCACGCGATTGGTGCCGCCTTCGGGCATCGGGCCTTCGATCGCCACCATCTTGTAGAAGGTCGTCACCAGATCAGCGCCGTCTGCGCGCTGTACCGCGAAGTTGCTGATCAAGGGCGGCTTGTTCTTCACGATCTCTGCGTCACGCGGCATCAGGAAGTCGACAATGATCTCAATGGCGGGCCCACCGTCGGGGGGCTGAACGGTACGCGCAAGCTGGAATCGGCGCAGGCCCTCGCGTTGCCGGTAGCCGTGTTCCTGGAGGGCCCCCACAAGCGTCGCGTACTCCCCGTCACCCAAAGCTTCCGCATCGAGGCCGAGATCAACGTCGAGTGTACCGACATGGGGCATGTCGTCATTCTCGAGCAGCAGCCACGGGACGGCGCCGCCGATCACGGCGAACCTGCCTTTGAAGGCGCCGAGGATCTGGCCGATCTCCACCAGGACGGACTTCACCGCAGCCGTGGTCCGATCGTCATAGTCTGTCGCCGATTGCGGTTCGCCGGGCGTCATTTCCATGACAGTTTCTCTTGTCTCAAATGATCGGCCGCTTCCCGGCCCCGCTCTCCCGCCTGCGCGAGGTCGAGGTAGGTCTGGACAGGACTGGTGCACACTGCGCCCGGCGCCGGTTCGACAACGTCGAGGAAGAGGCCACTGTCCTTCGGCACCATGACCACGACATTCTCGCCCTTTTGAGCGGAAGCCAGCTTCAGGTCCCTCTTCAATCGGTCTATCGCATCCGTCTCGGCGTAGAAATAGTGCGTAGAGGTCCGGCCATAAGGCGCCAGCCACTGCGCGGCTGAAAACGATGCGAGCGCGATCTGCCCGCTCCCGGAGTTGCTGCCTAACGCCTGGCGTGCTGCCTCGTCGAACGGCCGGCCATGCAGCGTCGTATAGAATCCCTCGCGCCTCGCGACTGGTGATTCGTAGTCCTCTCGCCACGCGTCGAGCAGGGCGTCGGGCTTACTGAGAACAAGTCCTCCCTCAGAAAGCTTCGCCCATTCATTGTCGATCAGTGCCGACCGCACATTGCTCACATGGCCGAGGCTGACCTGGGCTGCGCCGGCAAGTTCGGCGACGCGCCATGGCCGAGCCGGCTTGCGCAACAGCACGCGCAGGATGCGAGCTGATTTCGGCTTGAAGAGGGATTTGAGTTCGCGATGCGCCGCCACCGGCTTGTTGGGCACCAGCCGTTCGATGAACACGCCATCGAACACCAGCCGGGCATTGCCCTCGAGATCGAGAAATCCCACCTTCTCGTTCCGGCAGAGGGCTTGCGCTTCGGCCGAGAGGTAGGGCGCGATGAAGATCGGCAAAGAGCCCGGCTCGTGATGGGCCACGTAGTTGCGCAACTGCAGCAGACCCGTGCGGACATGTCGAGGCTGCCCGCTCGATTTAAGTTCGCAAACGATGGAGTAGCGCTGGCCGGAGACGTTGATCCTCGCGAGAATGTCGATGCCGCGATCCGGCCCGTCTGGCTCGATGCTCACGTCGCGAATTTTGATCGCGGGCACTTCCTCCAGAAGCGAGGTCAGCGCTCTTACGGCCTGCTGCTCCAGGACTTTCACTGAATTGGACACTTTCAGCATTCGCTGAAAATACATGGTGTGGTGAAATCCTGTCAATCGGATTTCAGTGATTTCCCTTATTTCAACAAACGCTGAAACACGGTGCCACACTGAAAGCAAAGAGCAGTGGTTGCTATGGGCGCATCCGGCTTTGCCGCAACGACTCCCTAGTCGGCCCCTTACGGGGGTTAGATGCCTCCCGAAGCCGCCCTTCGGTTGCCGGAGGGAAGGGGGTCATCGCTTCGGTGACGGCCCCTCGCAAAGAGAAATCGGGCTGGCACGCCTTCCGTTCCCGCACTGCCGGCAATCGAGAGGGAGGGGGCTGCGCCGGCCTCCGTGACGGATTTTCAGGTCGAGAGAGAGTCTCCCGGCCGTCCGTCGCGGAGTATCCCGACATGGCAAAAGCCGTTCAGAAGATCATCCTCAGCGCCTCGCGCGACATTCCCTTCAACAAGTTGGTGCTCAGCCAGTCGAACGTCCGGCGTCTGAAGGCGGGCATCTCGGTCGAGGACCTGGTCGAGGACATCGCCCGGCGCGGGCTCCTGCAGAGTCTCAACGTCCGGCCGGTGGTCGACGCCGAAGGCGCCGAGACCGGCCAGTTCGAGATCCCGGCCGGTGGCCGCCGCTACCGGGCCCTCGAACGCCTGGTCAGGCAGAAGCGCCTGTCGAAGACGGCGCTCATCCCCTGCATCGTGCGCGATCCCAACGTCGAGGTGTCGGCGGAGGAGGACTCGCTGGCGGAGAATGTCCAGCGCGTTGCCCTGCATCCGCTGGATCAGTTCCGTGCCTTCAAGGCTTTGTACGCCAAGGGTGCCAGCCAGGAGGAGATCGCCGCCCGCTTCTTCGTCGCACCGGTCGTGGTCAAGCAGCGGCTGCGTCTGGCCGCCGTGTCGGAGAAGCTCCTTGACGTTTACGCCGAGGACGGCATGACCCTGGAGCAACTCATGGCGTTCACCGTCACCACCGATCATGCCCGCCAGGAGCAGGTCTGGGAGGCGCTTCAGCAATCCTACGACAAGGAGCCGTACCTGATCCGGCGCCGGCTCACCGAGAGCACCGTCCGCGGCTCGGATCGGCGGGCGCGGTTCGTCGGTGCCGAGGCTTACGAAGCTGCTGGTGGCGTGATCCTGCGGGACCTGTTCGAGGACGACAACGGTGGCTGGCTTGAGGATATCGCCTTGCTCGACCGGTTGGCGACCGAGAAGCTGGCAGCGGAGGCCCAGGCGATCGCCACCGAAGGCTGGAAGTGGATCGAGGTGGCCGTCGATTTCCGCTATGGCCACACGAGCCATCTTCGGCAACTCGACGGCGTGACACTCGAGCTCACGCCAGAGGAGCAGATGACCTTCGATGCGCTGACCGCTGAGTACGCCAAGCTCGAAGGCGAATACGAAGGTGCCGACGAGCTGCCGGACGAGGTCGACGCCCGGCTCGGCGAGATCGAGACAGCGCTTACGGCCCTCGAGAACCGGCCCGTGCGCTATGAGCCGGCCGAGATCGCGCGCGCCGGCGCGTTTGTCAGCATCGACGCCGACGGAAAGCTTACAGTCGATCGAGGCTTTGTCCGGCCGGAGGATGAGCCGTCGATGCAAACCGGCGGCGAAGGGCCGATGGAAGGGGAGACCCATGAGGCCGGCGGGACAGTTGCTGCCGCTTCCGACGTGCAACGCACCGTCATCACCATTGGCGGCGGCGAGCCCGATGATGACGACGACGGCAGCGACGACGCCATCAGGCCGCTGCCCGAGCGGCTCGTGGGTGAACTGACGGCCCACCGCACGCTGGCCCTGCGCGATGCGGTGGCGAACAACCCGCGCGTCGCCCTGACTGCGCTGCTGCACAAGCTCTGCCTCGACACCTTCCAGCACAGCGCGCCCGGCGCATGCCTGGAAGCCTCGGTGCGGCATGTGTTTTTCCCCGTCCAGGCGGCCGACCTGAAGGACAGCCCCTCCGCCAAGGCGGTCGCCGCGCGGCACGAGACCTGGAAGGCCGAGTTGCCCAAGGATGACGACGCACTTTGGGACTGGCTCGCTGCCCTCGACGACACCCGTCGCGTCGCATTGCTCGCGCATTGCGTCTCGTTCGGGGTGAACGCCCTCTACGAGAAGGGCGACCGCCATGGCGGTCCGGGCGTCTCGGCGCACGGTGTCCAGCAGCGTACCGCCCAGGCCGACCGGCTCGCCCGCGCCGTCGGCCTCGACATGGTGGAAGCCGGCTGGCGGCCCAGCGTCGACAACTACCTCGGCCGCGTCACCAAGCCCCGTATTCTCGACGCGGTGCGGGAGGCCAAGGGTGAGCAGGCCGCGCAGCTCATCGACCACCTGAAGAAGACCGAGATGGCGAAGGAGGCCGAGCGGCTGCTGGACGGCACGGGCTGGCTGCCCGAACCGCTGCGGCCCTCCGA
Source organism: Enhydrobacter sp. (assembly GCA_025808875.1). Taxonomy (NCBI): domain Bacteria; kingdom Pseudomonadati; phylum Pseudomonadota; class Alphaproteobacteria; order Hyphomicrobiales; genus Enhydrobacter; species Enhydrobacter sp. The sequence goes on from CP075528.1 coordinate 539,197, forward strand.
CAGCGAGGACGTGTCCAACACGCCCACCGACACGGTGGAGGAGCTTCCCGCTTTCCTCGCCGACTGCGATGGCCAGGATGCCGCCACGGACGAATCGGAGCCGCATCCCATCGCCGCCGAATAGCCGCGACCCGCGGGGCGGCTTCGGCCGCCCGCGTTCTCGCCGCCAATCGTTGGAGAAGCCCGGCCGCTGTGCCGGGCTTTTTTCGTTGAGAGCTTCGTCACTTCCGATGCCCAAGGGGAGAGGGAGAGGACGGCCGGGACGGGTTTGAGCCGGCGGGGTCGAGAGAGCGCCCCTTGGTTCGGACCGTTCCCGCTCTCTCGAGGTCTCCTCATGTCGAATCTTTCCATCTCAGCGGCCACGCAGGTGCCGCTGCACTCACTCGCCTGCGCTTCTGCCGATCTGCCCGCCGGTATTGGCGCGGCGGCGCACCTTCTTCTCCCTCACGTCGAACGCGGCCGTCACATCGATGCGGTCATCCTGCGTGCCGCCATGGAGCAGGCCTTCGGCGGCTCCGATGCGGCCGGCGCCTGGGACTGGAAGACCGCCTACGACGCCTGTGAAGCGGCGACCGTGCTGTTCCTCCGCAAGTTCGGCCTGGTCATTCGGACGCGGGCTGGGTCGCCGGCTGCCGAACTGTCATTGCTCGGCAAGATCGCGGCGCTTCTGCCCACCCATACGAGGCGCTCCGAGGAGAGCCAGGCGCTGCAGCAGTTCTCGACGCCGATCGAGCTCGCATTCGCCGCCGCCACCGCGGCTGCGATCACCCCGGCCGATGTCGTGCTCGAGCCCTCGGCCGGTACGGGCTTGCTCGCTATCTTTGCTGAACTCGCGGGCAGCCGGCTGGCCCTGAATGAGCTGGCCGAAACCCGCGCGGCGTTGCTCGGGCGGCTCTTCCCCAGCGCTGCGACGACTCACCACGACGCGGCGCACATCCACGATCATCTCGACGATGCCGTGCGCCCGAGCGTCGTGCTGATGAATCCGCCGTTCTCGGCCGCGGCGCATGTCGACGGTACTGTCGCGGACGCCGCGCTGCGCCATGTAGCCTCCGCACTTGCCCGCCTCGCTGAGGGCGGGCGGCTGGTCGCGATCACCGGTGCCAGTCTTTCGCCGGACCATCCGTCATGGCGCGATGCCTTCATCCGTCTCCAGGAGCGCGGACGCGTTGTGTTTACCGCCGCCGTCGATGGGCGCGTCTATGCCCGTCACGGCACCATGGTCGAGACTCGGCTGACGGTCATCGATCGTGTGCCCGCCTACGATCCGAGTTGTTTTCCGGCATCGCCAGGCATGGCGCCCGACGCTGCCACGCTGCTTGAGTGGGTGACCACCTGCGTACCGGCGCGCTTGCATGTTGACGGCGCGGTCGTGCTTCCGGCACTCATCCATCCCGTCGCGGTCGGACCGAGCCGCAGGCCCGCACGAAAGCCGCTCGCCGTTGCGAGCAGTTCACTCGCACGAGCGGGCACCGAACTCGCGTACGAGACCGTCGACTGGAAGCCGGCTGAGCGCGGCGGCCTCACCGAGGCGCTGTATGAAGGCTACGACCTGCAGTCGATCCGGATCGCCGGCGCCCGTCCGCATCCGACCCGGCTCGTGCAATCCGCGGCAATGGCCTCGGTCGCGCCGCCCAAGCCCTCTTACGGGCCGCACCTGCCGGCCGACGCCGTCAGCGTCGGACTGCTGTCCGATGCCCAGCTCGAGAGTGTCATCTATGCCGGCGAGGCGCACAGCGGCCACCTCGCCGGATCGTGGGTGGTGGACGAGACCTTCGACCTCGTCTCGGCTGCGCCCGACGATGCCGAGAGCGCCGTCCGCTTCCGGCGCGGCTGGATGCTGGGCGACGGCACCGGCGCCGGCAAAGGCCGCCAGGTCGCCGGCATCCTTTTGGACAACTGGCTAAAAGGCCGCCGTCGTGCGGTGTGGATCTCGAAGTCCGACAAGCTGATCGAGGATGCCCAGCGCGACTGGTCGGCGCTCGGTATGGAGCGGCTGCTGGTGACGCCACTCGCCCGCTTCCGACAGGGAACGCCGATCCGGCTCGAGCAGGGCATCCTTTTTGCCACCTACGCCACGCTACGGACCGACGCGCGCGAGGAAAGGGTTTCGCGGGTCCGCCAGATCGTCGATTGGCTGGGGGCGGACTTCGACGGAGTGATCGTGTTCGACGAGAGCCATGCCATGGCCAATGCCGCCGGCGGCAAAGGCGAGCGCGGCGACCAGGCGCCATCGCAGCAGGGCCGTGCCGGACTGCGCCTGCAGCATGCGCTGCCGAATGCCCGCGTGGTCTACGTCTCGGCCACGGGCGCCACCACGGTGCACAATCTCGCTTATGCCCAGCGGCTCGGTCTCTGGGGCGGCGAGGACTTCCCCTTCGCCACGCGCGCCGAGTTCGTCCAGGCGATCGAGGCCGGCGGCGTCGCCGCCATGGAGGTGCTGGCCCGCGATCTCAAGGCGCTCGGTCTCTATGCCGCCCGGTCGCTGTCATACGAGGGCGTCGAATACGAGTTGGTCGAGCACGCGCTCACGCCCGAGCAGGTCCGCATCTACGACGCCTATGCCGGCGGTTTCCAGATCATTCACAACAACCTCGACGCCGCCCTGCAGGCTGCCAACGTCACCGGCGAGCGCGGCACCCTCAATGCGCAGGCGAAGTCGGCGGCGCGCTCGGCCTTCGAGTCTGCCAAGCAGCGGTTCTTCTCGCACCTCATCACCTCGATGAAGACGCCGACGCTGATCGGGGCGATCGAGCGCGACCTTTTAGCCGGCCATGCCGCCGTCATCCAGATCGTCTCCACCGGCGAGGCCTTGATGGAACGCCGGCTGGCCGACATCCCGACCGAGGACTGGGGCGATGTCCAGGTCGACATCACGCCGCGCGAGTATGTGCTCGACTACCTGGCGCATAGCTTCCCGACCCAGCTCTTCGAGCCCTTCACGGACAGCGAGGGCAATCTCTCCTCGCGACCGGTCTACCGCGATGGCCAGCCCGTGCAGTGCCGGGATGCCGTCGAGCGCCGCGACAGACTGATCGAGCGGCTGGCCGCGCTGGCCCCCGTGCAAGGCGCGCTCGACCAGATCGTGCAGCGTTTCGGCACCGACCTGGTCGCCGAGGTCACCGGCCGGTCTCGGCGGATCGTGCGCAAGGGGGACCGGCTCTGCGTCGAGAACCGTCCTGGGTCTGCCAACTTGGCCGAAGCGCAGGCGTTCATGGACGACTGCAAGCGGATCCTGGTGTTCTCCGACGCCGGAGGCACCGGCCGCTCCTATCACGCCGACCTTTCAGCCCGGAACCAGCGGCTGCGCGTCCACTACCTGCTGGAGGCGGGCTGGAAGGCCGACACCGCCATCCAGGGCCTGGGCCGCAGCAATCGGACGAACCAGGCACAGCCGCCGCTGTTCCGGCCAATCGCCACCGACGTTAAGGCGGAGAAGCGGTTCCTGTCGACCATCGCCCGCCGGCTCGACACGCTCGGCGCCATCACCAAGGGCCAGCGCCAGACCGGCGGCCAGGGACTGTTCCGGGCAGACGACAATCTCGAATCGCCCTATGGCCGTGCCGCCTTGCGGCAGCTCTACCTCCTGCTGTTCGCCGGCCAGGTCGAGGGCTGTTCGCTCATGGCCTTCGAGGAGGTCACCGGCCTGCATCTGACCGACCAGGACGGCAGCCTGCGCGAGGAGTTGCCGCCGATCACGACCTTCCTCAACCGGCTGCTGGCGCTCACTATCCAGTTGCAGAACACGCTGTTCGGCGTCTTTGAGGGTTTGCTGCAGGCGAAGATCGAAGGGGCGCAGGCCTCCGGCACCTACGACGTCGGCGTCGAGACGCTGACCGCCGAGAGCCTGGTCGTGACCGACCGGCGCTCGCTCTATGTCCATCCGCAGACCGGCGCGGAGACCCAAGTGTCCACCATCCGTCGGCGGGAGCGCAATCGGCCGTTCTCGCTCACCGAAGCGTTGGATCGCGCGGACGATCCGCGCGCCATGTTGCTGGTCAATGCGCAGTCCGGCCGCGCAGCCGTGCAAGTCCCGGCAGCCAGCGTCATGCTCGACGATGGCGAGGTCGAACGCCGTGTCCGCCTGCTGCGGCCAATGGAGCGGACGGCGATGCCGTCGGCAGCGCTGGCGCAGACGCACTGGGAGCAGGCCGATCGCGTCGCGTTCACCGAAGCCTGGAAGCGGGAACTCGTCGAGATTCCTGCCTTTACCGACAGCGATCTCCACGTCGTCACGGGATTGCTGCTGCCGATCTGGAAGCGCCTGCCGGATGATTCCATGCGGGTTTACCGCCTGCAGACGGATGCCGGAGAGCGCGTGATCGGCCGGCTGGTTTCGCCGGCCTGGGTGGCGCAGGCCGTCAGCGGCGATGGCGTGAGCATTGCACCGGCGGATGCCTGGACCGCCGTCCTCGACGGTCGAACCATCCTCGAGCTGCAGGACGGGCTCAGCCTGCGCCGCGCCAGGGTGATGGGCCTGTTCCGGGTCGAACTCTGCGGCTTCACCGACGGGATGGTCGATCGCCTGAAGGCGATGGGCCTCATCTCCGAAATCATCGCCTGGAAGCTGCGCCTGTTCGTGCCGACCGGCGCCGCCGGTCCCGCGATACTCGCCGGGCTGATGGAACGCCACCCGATCGTGCGTATCGCCGATCGGGTCGCGGCGTGAGGCCGCCGTCATGTCGTTGCCCGCCGCCGACCTCGCCCGCCGCCTCGCGCGCAATGCCGAGGCGGTGTGCCGTCACTATCTCTCCAACGGCCATCGCGAGGGTCGTTACTGGCTGGTCGGCGATGTCGCCAACACCCGGGGCCGCAGCCTGTTCGTCCGCTTGAGCGGACCCGACCACGGCAAGGGTGCCGCCGGTAAATGGACCGACGCCGCCACCGGCGAACATGGCGACCTTTTAGACCTCATCGCCCTCAATCGCGGTCTCGATCGCCTGCGCGATATCCTGGACGAGGCACGCGCGTTCCTCGCCTTGCCGCCAGACCCGCTTGCGCCACGGCAGAATCGTTTTCCCGCGCCGCGCGGTTCGCCTCAGTCCGCACGGCGTCTCTACGCCATGTCCAAGCCGATCGCAGGCACGCTGGTGCAAAGATACCTGCACAGCCGGGGTATCGTAACCGTCTCAGCGCGCGATCCGCTGCGCTTCCATCCGCGCTGCTACTATCGCCCCGACGAGCACAGCCCGACCGAGACCTGGCCGGCCATGATCGCCGCAGTGACCGACCTTGGCGGCAGGATCACCGGAGTGCACCGCACCTGGCTCGACCGGTCTGGCCAAGACAAGGCGCCCATCGACTCGCCGCGACGGGCCATGGGTCATCTTCTCGGGCATGGTGTCCGCTTCGGTGTGGCCGACGAGGTGATGGCCGCCGGGGAGGGGATCGAGACCATGCTGTCGCTGCGCAGCGTGCTACCGACCCTGCCGATGGTCGCCGCGCTCTCGGCCACCCATCTCGCGGCACTGCTGCTTCCACCGACCTTGCGCCGTCTCTATGTCGCACGCGATGCCGATCCGGCCGGAGATGCCGCGATGGCCAGCCTGTGCAACCGTGCCGAGGCCGCCGGAATCGAGGTGGGTAGCCTGTTGCCCTGCTTCGACGACTTCAACGAGGATCTCCGCCGCCTGGGAGCGGAAAGTCTCCGAGCATCCGTGCGCCCCCAACTCGCTCCGCAGGACATTGTTCGCTTCCTGGCCTTGGCTACGGCGTGACGGGATGAGCAGGGGCACGGCGGTTCGCTTCGTCGCCGGTCGCTCTGTTGCCCTTCGGATCGGACCAGGGCGCGCCCCGGCCTTCTAAGAGGGCGATCGGACGGCAAGCCGCCCAGCCCCGCAACAGCGGTCCTTCGGCTTTCTTCCCCTGCCGGCTGACGCCGGCATTCCTCGCGAGGCAAGAAAGCCTCGGCCCGCCGTCCTCCGCTCTGCTCCGGCCGCAAGCGCGGTGCGGGACCGTTCCGCCCGCCGTCAGTCGACGCCCACGAAGGCCGCGATGGGCGCGGCCGATCCGACAAAGGACATCATCATGGCGACCGACCGCGACGATCCCGAATTCGAGCCCGTACACGTCTCATCCCCGACCGATCACGTCCTCACCGAACTGCAGCTCTACGGTCATCGTCCCTTCCAGGACGAGCCCGATCCCCGGCCGTTGCCGGAAGCCCAGACCATCACTGGCGCCGTCGTCGATATCTTCGATGCGCTTGTCGCGACCCTCACCGACACCCGTCTCGAGCCCGACCTCGAGGAGCTTCTGTGGTCGACCGTCAACCTGTTCCATCGCGCCACCCAACGCATCGAGCGTGAACTCGACGGCAACGAGCAGGCGCAACGCCGCAGCCAGAAGGAGCAGAACGGCTCGGAGGTGCGCTCGGTCGAGCTGGAGCGTCTCGTCGCCGAGGGCCTGACCCTGATCGAACGCCGCAATGCCATGGAACTCTTTCGCGAACAGGCCGCCGATCGCTTCGAGGTTCACACCGGCTCGTCCTGGCGGCCGCGCACCGGGTCGATGGTCAATCACCGAGCGCTCACCGCGGCAATGATCGACAGCCGGGATTTTCTCGCCGCCCGCCGTCGGGCCGAGACCGAGCTGCTGGCGCCTGCGGGCCCCAAGATCGCATTCACCGGCGGGATGGACTTCAACGACCATCAGCTGATCTGGAGCATGCTCGACAAGGTCCGCGTCAAGCATCCCAACATGGTGCTGCTGCACGGCGGCTCGCCGACCGGGGCCGAGCGCATCGCCGCCCGCTGGGCCGACGACCGCAAGGTGGCTCACATCCCCTTCAAGCCCGACTGGACCCGCCACGCCAAGGCCGCGCCGTTCAAGCGCAACGACCAGATCCTGGAAGTCCTGCCGATCGGCGTCATCGTCTTCCCGGGTTCGGGCATCCAGGAGAACCTCGCGGACAAGGCCCGCAAACTCGGCATCCCGGTCTGGCGCTTCGGTGCGGGCGGCGCGTAACAGGCTGTGCGAAAACGCCGCGCCGCTGATCGGGCTTCGGCGACATGGTCGGTGCGTGGGTCTCCAACGCGCTACCTTGTCTCGACTGTGAGGTGCGCAATCTCGTGGACTGGGGCGAGCCTCTCACGCACCGTCTCGAGGTCCGCACCCATGACGCTTACGATCGCGGCGTGCGCGCTGGGTCCGACCCGCCATACGTGGAGGTCGATGATCCGTGCGTCGCCCGGCCCTTCGACCTGCTGGCGAACCTCGTCCTCAAGGTGTGGATCGGAGGCGTCGAGGAGCACGGCGGCCGTGTCCCGCATCAGCGTCCACGACCAGGTGGCGATGACGACCGCGCCGACGATGCCCACCACTGGGTCGAGCCAGACCCAGCCGAGGTGGCGACCGCCGAGGAGTGCCACGATGGCGAGCACCGAGGTGAGCGCATCCGCGAGCACGTGGACGTAGGCCGAGCGCAGATTGTTGTCGTGATGCTGATGGCCGGCGTGGCCGTGGTCGTGAGGGTGATCGTGGCCACGGTGGTGATGGCCGCCACCAAGGAGAGCGGCGCAGGCGATATTTACAAATAGGCCCACGATGGCAATAATCGTTGCTCCGCCAAACGCGACCGGACGTGGGTCGAACACTCGGCCGACCGACTCGATAGCGATGCCGAACGCCACGAGACCAAGCACTAAAGCGGAAGCGAAGCCGGCGAGATCACCGACCTTCCCCGTCCCGAAGCTGAAGCGTCGGCTTGTGGCATGCCGCTTCGCGTAAGCGTAGGCACCTGCCGTGACACCGAGTGCGCCGGCATGCGTCGCCATGTGAAAGCCGTCGGCCAGCAACGCCATTGAGTTGAACAGCGCGCCGGCGACAATCTCGCCGACCATCATCAGGGCAGTGAGGATCACAACCCACAATGTGCGCCGGGCGTTCTCGTCGTGGCGCTGGCCCAAGAAGACGTGGTCGTGCCTCAGTGCGTCCCCGTGAGGATACTGCGACATTGAGTGTTCCTTACTTCGCGTAGCGGCGCACGACCGCGATCAGCTCTTCGGCGCCGGCCGCGCGCGCTTTGTTGTCGAGATCGGCACGGGCGACATGCTCACGCACATGATCTTCGATCAGCTCGTCCATGAGGCCGCCTATTGCGCCGCGGACGCCCGCGACCTGATGCAGAATCGCCGAGCAACCTGCCTCATGGCCGATCGCCTTCTCGATTGCAGCCATCTGCCCGGAGATGCGCCGGACCCGCGCGAGAAGGTGGTCTTTGTTGGATTTAGTATGCCCCATAGGGTAGAGCCCTACCCTATATGAGGGGCCGAAGGTAGCAAGTTCTGAGGCGTCCGGACGCCGCACAGAAGTCGCTAACTGGAGCGGTTATGCGCTGTGTCGCTGGAGATGATCGGCATCAGGCGACATTGTTGCCGCCCGTCTTGGACGAGAATGCCGACAATGCCGCGCCTGTTCGCGTCGTCGATGAATTCGTCGACGGTATCGACTTTGCCGCGCTCGGATTTGAGCGCGCAGCGCCAGCATCTACAGGCAGGCCTGGAAATGCCCGCGCGACCTTCTGAATCCCTACATCTATGACTAACTGAATGAAGCCCGCTGGTCGCGCCGCCTTGAGCGCGAGTGCCGCCAACGCCCGGTGAGTGCCTCGCGGGCCCGCGTCGTCATGACGACAGACCTATCGGGAAGAAAAACTCTAAGCCTGGTCTCAGTCGCAGGGTCATTCGGTGCAAGTGGGCTGGCTTTAATGATCGGTGGCTCCCGCGCTAGCTGGCGCAGCAGTCGTCACCTTTGTCCCCTTGAATTGGCGGGCAAGGCACCGACCCATAGGAACAGAACACGCAGCAATCACCCTGCTTGGGCTTGAGTAGCGTGTTGCAGGCCGTGCACTCGTAGAAATACTGGCACGCGTTGGTTGGCATCGTCTCGACCTTCGCGACGCCGCAGCTCGGGCAGGTCAGGGTCGATTGGAGAAGGACGGTCATATCGGGGGCTCGATCCAGAAGGTAAGGGCCAACAAGCCGACGGCCAATACCAGAGCGATCTTGTTACCCCAGTCGACTGTCGGGCGATTGCACGTTGCACCGGGGGCGCAAAGTCGCGCCCGCCCCTGACGCCACATGATGAAGCCGGCGGCGCCCAGGCAAATCACGGCGCCGTAGAGCAACTCCTGCTGATACTGCGCCGCGAGGTAGCCGACGCCGACAAGGGAGGCGGCACTTATTCCCAGGAGTGACAGGGCGACGGGCAGGGCACAGCACGAGGCCACCCCGAAGGCCGCAAGCAGACCGCCAGCGGCCAGGACCGTCTTTGCAGTGTCAGCGACGGTTGGTCCTCTCGGCGCCGATCCCGTGGTCTTGCTCTCGGTCATTCGCAATGATGTACACCCTGTAGGAACTCCAGACTCAATACCCAAGAAACATCAAAGGAATGTGATGCCATGTCGGCCCCAGACATCTTCTTGATCGGCGTTCTGTCCGAGCGCTCAGGCGTGAACATCGAAACCATCCGTTACTACGAACGCGCCGGCCTGCTGCAGAAACCGGCCCGAAGTCCCGGCGGCTATCGGCTCTATCGGACCGTCGATGTCACGCGTCTTTCCTTCATCCGTCGCGCGAGGGACCTCGGCTTCTCGCTCGACGAGATCCGCCATCTGCTCGACCTTGCCGATCAGAAATTCCGGTCCTGCCGGCGAGTGCATGACATCGGCCTCACGCACCTGACGGAAGTTCGCGCCAAGATCCGGGATCTGCGACGGATGGAAGGCATCCTCGCCACGATGGTCAAGGCCTGTGCCAATGGCACAATGCCGACATGCCCGCTCTTAGAGGTATTGGCATCAGCTTGACTGACCCGCCTATCGAGGCTCCCGCCGTTTCACACAGCCTGGTAAGCGCCGCCTTTTGGCCAACTTCACAGTCGACAGTTACTAGGTCGCGCCATGGTGGTGGTGGAAGGCGCAGCCGTTCGACTCTTGTCACGGAGATCCACCATGCTTGCCATCGTTCTCGGCGTTTTCGGCCTCGGCTTCTGCTGCTGGCTCCTGTTCACGCTCGCCATCTATGCGCTTCCCTTCCTTGCCGGATTGACCGCGGGCCTCGCTGCCTTTGACAGCGGGGGAGGAGTCGTCGGAGCGCTCATCGTCGGCTTTCTTGCCGGCGGTGCGACCCTTGCGCTCGGGCAGATTGGCTTCGCCACCACCCGTACGCCGCTGATCCGCGCCATCATCGGCCTGCTCTACGCCGTGCCGGCGACCGTCGCCGGCTATCAGGTGTCGCTGGCGCTAGCCGGCATCGGCATGTCCACCGGCAACTGGCAGATGGCATTTGCCGTTGTCGGCGCCGTTCTCGCTGGTGTCACGGCCTTCTCGCGCATGACGCTGTTTCTTCCACCGTCGGACGAGCGGGGCATCGGGAGAACTCACTCGCCGGTTAGCTGGCAGCCGCACGACCAGAGACGCTGACGCTTTCTGCGTCCTCATCGTCGAGATTGGTGAAGATGGGTGGCGAGCGCTCGTTGCGATGCGCGAGCGTGAACGCGGCCACCGGATAGCGCTTCGATGAGCCCGTGTTTTCTGCACAGCCGACAAGATGCTGGGTTGTGGTCGCCGTCTACGCCGGGTTGGCCGCAGACGGCAGCCATCCCATTTCTACGCTACGGCCGCCTTCACTTCGCCTGGCCTGCCGGACCTCTTGTGCAGGACCCTTCAGGTTAGCCACGACTTCTCCCGAGGATGCTGTTCGGCGTGCGACCCACGGCCTCTCCTTGGCTTGATCTAGCCGTAGGACGGCGGTGCCTCGATCGCCTGAGCCGCAACGGCGTCGGTTCGACTTTCCTCCCCTGGGCTTCGCCCATTCCTCGCGAGGCAAGAAAGTCGCCCCGCCGCCGTCCTCCGCTGTGCTCCGGCCCGCGAGCGGGTGCAGCGTCGATCGCCTCCGGCAAACGATCGCCATCGAGGCCGCGATGGTCGCGGGGCTCGAAACAGCAAGGAGAAGTGACATGGCCAACATCGGTTCCTTCAAGAAGTCCGGCAACGAGTACCAGGGCGAGATCGTCACCCTGAGCGTCCAGACCAAGGGCGTGCGCATCGTCCCCGAGGCCAACCGCTCGAATGACAATGCCCCCAGCCACCGGGTCTTCGTCGGCCGCGCCGAGATCGGGGCCGCCTGGTCGAAGCGCTCCAACGAGGGCCGAGATTACCTCTCGCTCAAGCTCGACGATCCGAGCTTCAACGCGCCGATCTTCGCCAACCTGTTCGACGACGAGGACGGCGAGGGTTCTTCCCTGATCTGGTCGCGCAGCCGCAAGAAGAACGGCGAGTAAGCCGACGCCCCCGAGGCCCCGCCCGGTTCGCCGGGCGGGGCTTTTTCTTTGGCCATCATGCGCCCTGAAGCAGTGGCGCCGACAATGGTGAAAGCTTCACCTCAAAACTTCGAATTGCTTGCGAGAATGCACCGCTTATCCGTCGCCTAGACCCGCAAATACTCGACATCGTGTCCGGTGGGCATTCGCCAGTGAGCAGCGTGCAAAGAACGGAAGCTGCGCCGTCGATTTCCCCATGCTGACAAAGCACAGCTTCCAGTTACCGGGTCTTGGACATGTATGTGCCTCCATGGCGGCGGCCGGGTTAGTGACCCGCCGCATAGATCGGAAGCCAGGTCGCCAGTCCGGGCAGGGCCAGAACCAGCGCGATGCCCAGCAATTGGAGCGCTACGATCGGCACGATGCCCCGGTAGATGTCGCGCAGCGCGACGGTGGGCGGTGCCGCGCCCTTGAGGAAGAACAGCGCGAAACCAAAGGGCGGCGTCAGGAACGAGGTCTGCAGGGTGAGCGCGATCAGCGCCGCGATCCACAGCGAGGCAAACTCCGACGAACCGACATAGGCCGAAAAATCGAGCGCTTTCAGTATCGGCTCGAAGATCGGCAGGGTGATCAACGCAATCTCGATCCAGTCGATGAAGAAGCCTAGCACGAAGATGATGGCGAGCATGGTCAGCAACATGCCCCAGTCGCCGAAACCGAGGTCTTGCAGCAGCCCGAGCATCAGCACGTCGCCGCCGAAGTAGCGGAACACGTAGGAGAACACAGTGGCGGCGAGGGCGATGAAGAAGACCATCGCGGTCATCAGCGCGGTACCCTGGACGATCTCGTGCAGGGTGCGCAGCGAGAAGCTGCGGTTGAGCAGCATCAGCAGGATCGCACCGGCTGCGCCGACGCACGCCGACTGCGTCGGCGTCGCCAGGCCGGCAATGACCGAGCCCAGCACCAGGGCGATCAGCGGCACCGGAAGCGCCAGGCTGCGGACCACATAGATTGTGAGCTGCAGCGCGCCCCGAGTCGGCAATACCGCGAGCGGCGGCGCGATTCGCGGATCGAGCAGGGCGGCGCTGATATAGTAGGCAAGGTACAGCGCTATCAGGACGAGGGCCGGCACGATCGTCGACAGGAACATCTGCGAAATCATCACGCCGATTTCGTCGGCAAGGAAGTACAGCATGATCGCCGGCGGCAGGATCAGGCCCAGCGTGCCCGCGGCCGCAATCGAGATAGTGGCAAAAGACGTCCTGTAGCCGCGCTCGAGCATGGTCGGCAGGGCGAGATAGGCGAGCGTCGCCACCGAAGCGCCGACCAGGCCTGCGGAAGGTGCAAGGACGATGCCGATCAGCGTCACCGCGACGGCCTGGCTGGCGGGCACGCGGCGCAACAGCACCTGCAGGCACAGCAACAGTTCGCGCCCGATGCCGCTCCGTTCCAATGCTATGCCCATGAACAGCAGCATCGGCACAGCGGGATAGATCAGGTTCTCGGCCAGCGTCGAGTAGATGCGCAGCGGAATGTTGAAAAAGGCGATGAGCGGGAACTCGCCGAGCGCGTGGCCGATCAGGGCGAAGCTCAATCCGACTCCGATGAGAACCAGTGCCACGGGATAGCCGCTGAACAGCAGCAACGCCAGTGCCAGGATCATGAACAGGGCAAGATTGTCGATCAGGAAATCCATTGCGCCCCCTGCGCTTCCCCCGCGATGCTCGCGCGCCGGTTAGCCGCGTTGCACCGCGCCGTTGGCCAGTGCCGGTCCTGTCGCTCGTCCAGCTAGGAACATCGCGTTGCGGACGGCGGCCGAGAGGCCAGCCAGCAGCAAAAGGAGGCCGCCCACCGGCAGCGCCGACTTGATGATCCAGCGCATCGGCAGGCCGAGCGCCGCGCGCGCGCCCTCCGCCGTGGCGAAGGAGTTCAGTACGAACTGGCCGCCATGCACAATGAGGATCAGGCAAAAGGGAATCAGGACCAGCAGGCACGGCGGGCGCACCGCCACCAGTTGATCGAGAAGCGTTGACATGAGCGAGGTTCTCGCGCCGGCGATGTTTTTATGCCTCTCGTGTTGGTGCTTTTCCTCGGCTTCCCGGTCGCCTTCACCCTGGCAGCAGTCGGTGGCGCATTTGGAATCATCGGCGTCGCGACGGAGCACTTCAAGCCCGCCTTCCTGTTCAACATGCCCTTCCGCATCCAGGGCACTTTCAACAACGACAATCTGCTGGCGCTGCCGCTTCTAATCTTCATGGGCATGCTGCTCGAGCGTACCGGAATCGCCGAGGACATGTTCGTCGCGCTCAATCGCCTGTTTGGCAGACTGTCCGGCGGGCTTGCCTATGTCACCATCATCGTCGGCGCTGCTCTTTCGGCAATCACCGGGTTCGTATCGGCGTCGGTTGTCGCCATCGGGCTCATCTCATTGCCCGTGATGCTTCGGGCGAAGTACGATCCAAAACTCGCCACCGGCGTGATCGCCGCGGCGGGCACGCTGGCGCAGGTCATTCCGCCAAGCCTCGTTCTCATCATCCTGGCCGAGTAGCTCGAAGTGTCCCTCCTCGAGATCTATCGAGGCGCGCTCCTGCCGGCCGGGCTCCTCATCGCGTTCTACTTGCTGTACATTTTTATTGTCACACACCGCTCGCCGATGCGCGCGCCATCGGCACAGGAGGACCATATCGGGTCGGACTGGCAGATCCTCCTCGAGGTTGGACGCTCGGCGGGCGCGCCTTTGGTCATCGTGTCGACCGTTCTGGCCGCGATCTATTTTGGCGTGGCGACGCCCACTGAGGGCGGCGCCATCGGCGTTTGCGCCATTCTGCTGCTGGCGCTGGCGACGCGAAAGTTGGGCGGTCGCAATCTCCGGCAAGCAATGGAAGTCACCGGCATACTCTGCTCCGGCATCATCTTCCTGCTGCTCGGGGCGTCGTTCTTCATGCTGGTGTTTCGAGGCCTTGGAGGTCACCTTTGGATCGAATCGCTGTTTGGCTATCTGCCCGCCGGACAGATCGGCTTCATCATATTCATCAACCTAGCGGTATTTCTCCTGGCGTTCTTCCTCGACTTCTTCGAGATCGCCTTCATCGTCCTGCCGCTGATTGCCCCCATTGCCCGGCAGCTTGGCATCGACATGGTCTGGTTCACGGTGCTGCTCGCCGTCAATCTTCAGACCTCGTTCATGCATCCGCCGTTCGGCATCGCGCTCTACAATCTGCGCAGCGTGACGCCTTCCTCGATTCGCACGTCCGAGATTTACTGGGGAGCGGTGCCCTTCCTGGTCATTCAGCTGCTGATGGTGGGGCTTCTCATTGCCCTGCCGCAGATCGTGACTCGGCCGCCGGCTCCGCCGGTAGACACGACAATTTCCATCGAGCTACCACCGCCGCCAGACGACAACTGAAGCAGGCAGGCGGCCGAAGGATCACGGCATCTTGGTAAGCGCATCGATCACTCGACAATCGAACACACGTTTGTTCTTGCACGCGCGAATCATGCGCTTCAGTTCTTCGCGCAGCACGGTCAGCCGGTTTATCCGGCCTTCGACAGCCGAAAGCTGGGCAGACGCCAAGTCCGATGCCGACTTGCACGACAATTCAGGCTTTTCCTGCAAGGCGAGCAAAGCCCGCACCGACGCGAGCTCGAATCCTAGTTCGCGCGCATGACGGATGAAAGCGAGCCGTCTCACATCCTGTTGGTCAAAAACGCGCCGACCATTGGCGGCACGGCGGGCCTTAGGCAACACGCCGGCACGCTCGTAGTAGCGGATCGTCTCGATATGCACGCCGCTTTGCTTGGACAATGTACCGATAGGCATCATGGCGGATGACCCTTGTTCCTGTAGTAACTACAGGATGTATGATTGCGCGACGCAGGACAAAGGACAAGAGATATGGATGCAACAACCCTCGAACGCCCGGTGCGATACCGCGTAACCGGCATGGATTGCTCCTCGTGCGCGGCGAAGATCGAAGGCGCGGCGCGCAAGTTGCCGGGGATCGACGACGTCAGGGTTTCGATCGCCTCACAAGAAATGACGTTGAAGCTCGCTGACAAAGTCGCGTCCCTACCGCAGCTTGAACGTACGATCACAGAAATGGGTTATCAGCTCACGAAGCTTGGCGCCGATGACGCCGACGACAAGATTCCGGACCTTTCCCATGTGACGCCGGCCTACAAGCGTGCCCTCTCGATCGTCATTCTCCTCAATGTCGGCTACGGCGCGATCGAGATCGTCGGCGGCTTCCTTGCCGGCTCGCAATCGCTCAAGGCCGACGCCCTCGATTTCCTGGGCGACGGGCTGATTTCGTTTCTTGGACTGATCGCCATTGGATGGGGGCTGAGGGCCAGGGCGAGTGCGGCACTGCTGCAAGGCATCTTTCTTGCTGTCCTGGGCATGGGCGTGATCGCATTCACGGGCTACCGCGTGCTGGTCCTTAACCAACCCAATGCCGAATTGATGGGCATATTTGGCGCGGTTGCGCTTGCAATCAATGTCGCCGCGGCGCTCGTCCTCATTCCCCATCGCACCGGAGACGCGAACGTCCGGGCGGTCTGGCTGTTCTCGCGCAACGACGCAATCGGCAATGCGGCCGTCGTCGTCGCGGCAGCACTTGTCTGGTGGACAGGGACGTCGTGGCCCGACCTCGTGGTCGCTGCCGTCATTGCTGCGCTCTTCCTGCATTCGGCGTGGTCCATCATCGGCCACGCACGCGCCGACCTGCAACAGGCCGTGCGCACTGCCTAATGCGGCCGGCGCAGGGCATCGGCTGCGCGCTTGCCGCATACATCATCGATCAGGCAAGCAAGGCGACAGCCATTTCAATGGGTCCGCGGCTGGAAGCGGCGATCGGTTGGGGACGACGCCGTCCTTTTTCTACGCCACGGCTGCCGTCTCTTCGCCCGGCATGCCAGCCCTCTTGTGCAGGACCCTTCAGGTTAGCCACGACTTCTCGTGAGGATGCTGTTCGGCGTGCGACCCACAGCCTCTCCTTGGCTTGATCTAGCCGTAGGACGGCTGCGCCTCGATCGCCTGAGCCGCAACGGCGTCGGTTCGACTTTCCTCCCCTGGGCTTCGCCCATTCCTCGCGAGGCAAGAAAGTCGCCCCGCCGCCGTCCTCCGCTGTGCTCCGGCCCGCGAGCGGGTGCAGCGTCGATCGCCTCCGGCAAACGATCGCCATCGAGGCCGCGATGGTCGCGGGGCTCGAAACAGCAAGGAGAAGTGACATGGCTAACATCGGTTCCTTCAAGAAGTCCGGCAACGAGTACCAGGGCGAGATCGTCACCCTGAGCGTCCAGACCAAGGGCGTGCGCATCGTCCCCGAGGCCAACCGCTCGAATGACAATGCCCCCAGCCACCGGGTCTTCGTCGGCCGCGCCGAGATCGGGGCCGCCTGGTCGAAGCGCTCCAACGAGGGCCGAGATTACCTCTCGCTCAAGCTCGACGATCCGAGCTTCAACGCGCCGATCTTCGCCAACCTGTTCGACGACGAGGACGGCGAGGGTTCTTCCCTGATCTGGTCGCGCAGCCGCAAGAAGAACGGCGAGTAAGCCGACGCCCCCGAGGCCCCGCCCGGTTCGCCGGGCGGGGCTTTTTCTTTGCTTGGGCGGCTGTGTTTTTATGGAATGCCAGCGATGACCTTGGCCCTTGCCAGCTTTCGATTGTACATTCGCTCGGATTTCAAGGACTGAAGGGATTGGGCGCATCCGGCTTCGCCGGACCGGGCTCTATGCGGCCGATTGGGAGAGTGGCGGCCGCACGAAGCCACCCTTCGGTTGAAGCGAGGGAAGGGCGTCTTCGCCTGACGGTTACGATCCCTTGCGGTTACCACCGTGATTTTTGAACCGGCTCCGCAAGCAGGTCAGCCGGACGCACGTGCAGGGACTCTGCCAGTTGCCAGATCGTCAGGAGAGTGACGTTCTGCAGCCCTCGCTCGATCGCACTGACGTAGGCCCGGTCCACACCCATGCGAACGGCGACCGCCTCCTGGCTGAGGCCCGCTGCCAGTCGATAGACACGGACGTTGGCGCCGAACACCTTGCGAATGTCCATCCGCAGGATAGGAGGCAATCGCGTATTCTGACGCTACGTACTATAATACGCGGCGCAATCTACTGGCGCGATGGCGTCTCTATGCTTTTATGCAGATCAGGCTTCGAGTGCCTTCACAAGTCCGCCTGGTGAGCATGGAAATTGATGGATGTGATGCGTGCCTTGCATCGCCACGGTCCGATGGGCTGTGACTATGCAGTGGTTGGAGTTCCGACGGATGTTCTTCTCTCGCTGCAGTCCTTGAGATGACGATACCTCCTTTTGACGACTGCCCTCCTGAAAGCGACGTGGTCACGCCGTATGACGAGCGGCACTTCGTGACCTACCTGCGCTTGCTGGACGCCACAGCCGACGCGGCAGACTGGCAAGAAGTCGTGCGCATTGTCTTCGGGCTCGATCCGGAGGTGAACGCCGACCGCGCACGCTTGGTCCACGACACTCATTTGGCCCGGGCGCAGTGGATGACCCAGATGGGCTTCCGTGATCTGTTGCGCGCATCGCGCAACTGATGGGCGAGCCTCCAGGAAAAGACTTTGAGATAGCCCCTTGGGGGGCGTCTTCGCATGACATCGCGCGTTCGGCGTTCGGGCTCTTCAACAACCGTTGGTCGCATGAAAGGCTCAGGTCCGTTAGCCCTGAGTTCGTGTAACGGAGTCTTTGATGACGAAGAGACCCGATTGGAGGTCGCACGAGTATGTCGATGCGCTGAAGGACCTCGATCGTGCCGGATTCGCGTGGGAGTTCCTGCGACGCAACCCGGCATACCGAGATGACTACGACCGGATTGACGAAGATCCGGAGGAACCGGCATTGAGCCCGAAGACGGTGGGAGGGAACTGGGGGCTTTCCTTTCGCCTGCGATCCCTCGCTCGATGCGACCGCCGCGCAGGTCTCATGGCGGCCTGAGCTGCTTCCCCATGCCGTGATGCTCGTTCCCGCCCCCGAGAACTTCGAAGGCGCCTATCGCTTTGAAGTGCTTGGTCGACTGCGTCCGTCTATGGATCCACAGCACGGTGGCGAGTGGCAATGCATCGTGAATGATGCCGATGGCCCAATGTCCCTGTGGCTCAAGGGTGAGCGCCCGGCACTGCCGATGGCGGCGCTCGTCCCCTTGGATGAGACCGTTCTGCTTCGTCTCGCCGGTCTGATGCGCCTCAAGCGCCGGCTCGATCGTCACCCGGCAGGCCCGCTTCCGTCCGCCTGGCAAATTACGGCGCGTCTCCGCAAGCGCCTTCTCGACATGATCCGGGCGTTGGACGGTCGCGCGGAGGGGGCAAGCTATCGCCAGGTGGCGGTGGCGCTCTACGGTCCGGAAGCGGTTGCGCGATTCCCCTGGAAGACCTCATCCGTCCGGGGCCAGACGATCCGATTGGTCTCCGATGCCGTGGTCATGATGGAGGGGGGCTATCGAAAGCTGCTGCGCGCCAGCCGCTAGCCTCCCCCGACGCTTGCCAGGGCAGGGGGTGTCGCCAACCGGAGGGTCCAGTTCGTCATCCGCCCGGGCCGCGAATCTCCGCCACCGTGACCGTCGTTACGCCGTCGCCTCTCGACGGCTCTCGTCACAACCACGGAGCCATCCGCATGCCCGATCCTGCCGCCGGCCTGCCGCCGCGCTTTTTGCGAACGCCGGAAGCCGCACGTTTTCTCAGTCTCTCCGGACGGACCCTTGAGAAACACCGGACCTACGGCACGGGCCCCACCTACCGGAAGATCGGCGGTCGCGTCGTTTACGCCGTCGACGACCTCAAGGCTTGGGCCGACCGCGGGGCCAAGACGTCGACCTCCGATCCCGGCGCAGGGACCGTGCTGCCCGCAAAGCCGCACATGAACCCGCTCGCCCATGCGCCTCGTGCTCGGCGCTGATTGGAGGCCAAACGTGACCTTCAAGCACAAGCGCGTCAGCGAGCGGGATCAACTCGACTTGTTCAGGGCGTTGCCCGGCGATCTCGCACCGCGTGACGCCCAGGACCTCATGGCCTATCCGTTTTTCTCTCTGGCCAAATCCAAGCGTGTGCGGCCGATCGACTACCGAACCCGCACGGTCGCAATACGGGTCGAGGCCGTGCCCGACCACGGCATGGCGACCATCTGGGATGCCGATGTGCTGATCTGGGCCGCCTCGCAGATCGTCGAGGCGAGAGACGCTGGCTTGAAGACCTCGCGTCTGATGGCGGCCACACCGTACGAGATCTTGACGTTCGTTGGCCGTGGCACCGGCGCACGGGACTACGATCGGCTGAAGGCGGCGTTCGACCGTCTCCAGTCAACGACCGTGCTGACGTCCATCCGCCAACCTGCAGAGCGGCGGCGCCATCGCTTCTCCTGGATCAACGAATGGAAGGAAACGGCCGACGTCCACGGTCGCCCGCTCGGCCTCGAGCTCATCCTCCCGGACTGGTTCTATGCCGGCGTTCTGGATGACGCGCTCGTACTCACGATCGACCGTGCGTATTTCGATCTGACGGGCGGCCTGGAGCGCTGGCTTTATCGCATCGTCCGCAAGCACGGCGGCCGTCAGGCCGGCGGCTGGAGCTTCGATTTTTCGCATCTCCACGCCAAGTCCGGCAGCCTCTCGCCGCTCAAGCACTTCGCCTACGATGTGCGCGAGATCGTCCGCCGACAGGCCCTTCCGGGCTATCGGCTTTGTATCGAACGCGGCTTCCGCGGCGTCGAGCGGCTTGAGTTCGTGGCAATCCCGCGTGATCCGTGCGTCCACCGGCCGGTAGCCCCGTCTGGGGACAAGCTGTGACTCGCCTCATGCTAACGGGGACGTCGACCCTCGTGCCATCGGGGACCGGAACATCGTGCTATCGGGGACCAGAATCGCTGGATTCCCTTTGGCCTACAACGGCTTGGCGCCTCCTTAACTTTCCTAACCCAGATTCTTTCAGAATCTGTCTAACGCATCAGATCTGTCCACCGCTGGGGATCGCAGCCTTGCCGGGAAGGGAAAGGCCAAAGGGCGTGGGTTCGATCCGGCTACGAGGCCGCGCATGACCGATCTCACGCATGTCGAACTGCTGTGGCTCGAGAAGCATATCGAGCGATGGATACGCTTCGGCCGGCCGGCAAACGAACAGATCCACGATCGACGACGGCGGGTCCTCTCTTTCAGGCCCGGCAGCGTCTTCGGCTTTGTCCGTTGGGCTGCCAACGACTACGGAACGATCGCCTCCCGCATCGACATCCTGCGTGCCGTGCGCTCGAGCGAAGCCTGCGCCACCATCCCCTACGTGCGGCCAGGTGCTGACATCCTGTTGCGCGCTTCCGGCTGGCCGAAGGTCAAGCATGTGTTGCAGATGATCGACATCGTCGAAGCGCTTGGCGTGGATCCCTGCGACGCAGCACCGGACTACTGGCGCCACGTCCACAGTCGCTTGGCGGTTGGGGAAGCGCTGAGGCCCTACACAATGGCACGCCACAAGGCCTGGCTGCTGCGGCAGAGACTGGAGCCGTGAGGCGCCGCGTGTACGGTCTGCTGATTGCACTGGGCGTGGTCAGTCTTGTGACGCCGGCCTTCTTGCAGCCGCATCGCATGCTTCTGTGGAATGCGTCGGCCAGCGTTCCTGTCGGGGTCTACTTAATCGAGACCACCGACACGCGGTATGTTTCCGAACTGGTTGCCGTGCTGCCGCCGGAGCCGCTCGCCAGTTACCTCGAAGCTGGCAACTACCTGCCGCGTGGCGTTCCCATGCTGAAGCATGTGCTGGCGCTTCCCGGCCAGACCGTTTGTCGAGATGGTCTCGTTATAACCATCGATAAGGTAGCTGCAGGAATGGCGCGTGAGCGTGATCGAAGAGGCCGCCTTCTACCCATCTGGCAGGGCTGCCGCGTCGTCGCCCAGGACGCGCTCTTCCTGATGAATTCGCGATCGGCGGACTCGCTGGACGGGCGGTATTTCGGGCCACTGCCGCGATCCGCCGTCACCGGTCGCGCTCATCCAGTTTGGACAAAGGAGGAATGATCATGAAGCTGCGCCGGCCTGAAGTGCCCGCCCGATCGTGCGTGGGACGTCGTGACCCTTCCTCCGTCACGGCCAAGGCCTTTCACAAGACCATCCGGTTGATCGCATCGATGGCTGCGATTCCTATAGTCGCAATCATCGTATCATCCGGTGACACGGCGCTCGCTCAATCAGCCACCACGGTGTTGCGAAAGACCTCACTGGACACTGGTCCCTATGCAAACTTCGTGCGCCAAGCGGCCCAGCGATATGGCGTTCCGGCATCCTGGATTGAAGCGGTGATGGCGATCGAAAGCGGTGGTGATGTGTTGGCTCTCTCGTCTCAAGGCGCCATGGGACTGATGCAGATCATGCCCGAAACCTGGGCTGGTTTGCGTGCCCGGCATGGGTTCGGTGACAATTCGTATGACCCGCGCGACAACATCCTTGCGGGCGCGGCCTACTTGCGTGAGCTGTATGACCGCTATGGCTCACCGGGGTTTCTGGCCGCCTATAATGCAGGTCCCGGGCGTTACGACGAACACTTGGCGACAGGCCGCGCGCTGCCGCAGGAAACTCAGCTCTATGTGGCCACGCTCGCACCCCTGATCGAACAGGCGCAGGTTGATGACATTGTCACCGTCAGCCGTCGTCTCGTTCCCTGGCAGGAAGCGCCACTGTTTGTCGCGCGTGACCAGGACAAATCCGCGGTCCCGCAGGAAGCGTCCAACACGTTGACCGAGCAGCCATCGGAAGGCGAGTCTGCCGAAAACATATCCCGATTGAAGGCACGAACCGACAGCTTGTTTGTCCGCCGTGGAAACGCAGTGCGTCTGCCATGATGTGGAGAAGAGGCGGTTGGATCGTCAAGCTGTTCTCGAGAAGATGCTCATGAGGTTCATCGGCTCAGGGCCCTCACATCATGGACGGCAAGATAAAGCGGGTGGCCCCGCTGCCGTCGCTGCGCTCCTAAGGGATTGTCTGCACGTTGTTTTTCGAGGGCCCGGCGCCGGCTCTTTGCGACGTGCGTTCGGCTCTTGAAGCACTTTTCTCTTTGTTATCAATGCTCCAAGCGCCATCGCTCTTGGGCAACCCTTCCGATGCTACCCGGGAGACGCCTTTTCTACGCCACGCAGCGATGTGTGTGTTCGGGCGCTTGAACGCGTTCGCGTCGCTGCCAATCGTTATGCCATGGCACGTGATGACGACGATTTCCGTCTCCGGCCCGGCAGGATCCGGAATCGCGATGGCGCGCGGATTGGCAAGCGCCGCGATGGTGGCGGGGGCAGCCGCAGGTCCAGCTTCAACGGGCAGATTCAGCAGGCTATTCGACGGGCTGGCGGCAGTCCCTCCCGGGTGGGGAAGGCCGGAAAGGGAAGCGGCCGGTTTAATGAACGAGGGCGTGGTGCTTCCGTGGCTGCGGTGCTGAAGAACCGCAAGCCATGGAGCCGCGACGGTGGCGTCCGAACGCGCTCGCGGCGGGTCGCGGTCAAGGCTCGGGTCGTGAAGCTCAATCCCCAATCCGGTTCTGTCCGGGGACGGCAGTTCGTCAGTGCCAAAGCCGTCGACGCGCATCTCCGCTATCTCCAGCGTGATGGCGTGACGAAGGACGGGGAGAGGGGTCAGGTCTATTCAGCCGGCCGGGATGCCGAGGATGGTCGTGCGTTTGTCGAACGGGGCCGGGAAGACCGCCACCAGTTCCGCTTCATCGTATCGGCCGAGGAGGGCGTGGAGCTCCCGGATCATCGCGCGACTACCCGCGATCTCATGAAGCAGATGGAGGCCGACCTTGGCACCCGCCTCGACTGGGTCGCGGTCGATCACCACAACACCGGCCATCCTCATACCCACATCATCGTCCGGGGTGTGACCGACGAAGACAAGACCCTCAACATCGCGGGCGACTACATCGCTTATGGCATCCGGGAGCGGGCGAGCGAGGTCGTGACTCGTGAGCTTGGCCGCCAGACCGAGCAGGACGTGTCCCGCGGCCTGGAGCGGGAGGTCGACGCTGACCGCTTCACCAGGCTCGACCGCATGCTGCTCGCCGAGCAGCGGAGCCGCAACGAGTTCGCCGACCTCCGGCCAGATCGGGATGTGCTCGAAAGCTTGCGGCTGAACCGGGCGCTTCTGATCCAGCGGGCGCGCAAGCTGGAGCGTATGGGCCTGGCCGCCGAGGTTGAGCCCGAACGGTGGACGGTATCTTCAAAAGCCGAATCCGTCTTGCGGGAGCTGGGCGAACGCGGCGACATCATCAAGACGATGCATCGGGCATTGGACCGGGAAGGATTGGCGGGCACCCGCTCTGTCGTGGGCTATGTCCTTCATCGTGAGGAGATGACCGAGCCGATCGTTGGCCGGGTGCTCGACAAGGGGCTGGCCGGCGACGAGATGGGTGAGCGGATGAGGCTCGTCGTCGACGGTGTGGACGGGCGGGTCCATCACATTGAGATGGATCCTGCTCGAGCAGAGGATATCCAGCGGGGCATGATCGTGGCGGCGGGCGCGGGTGAGGCCGGACCCCGCGCATCGGATCGCAACATTCTGGCAGTTGCCGGTCAGGACGGCATCTATCGGCCGACCACGCATCTGGAGCAGGCTGTCGGTACCGTCGAGCGTCTGGGCGGCGATCCTGCGGCTTACGTCCGATCCCATGTCCGGCGCCTGGAAGCGCTGCGGCGGGCGGGCCATGTCGAGCGGATCGACGCCGATCACTGGCGCATTCCGGCCGACCTGGCCGAGCGGGGGCAGGCCTACGACCTCACGCGGGACCGCGCGACCGGTCGGGTGACCGTTCTCTCGGCGACGGGGCTCGAGCAGCAGGTCGGTCATGATGGCACGACGTGGCTCGACCGCGAGCTGGGGGCTCGTCAACGCACCGTCCTGGCGGACGACGGCTTCGGCCGCGACGTGGCCGCAGCGCTGGCCAGGCGCCGACGATGGCTGGCTGACAAGGGCTATGCCACAGATGTCGGCGACGGGCGGATCCGGATTTCCAGAGATGTGGTGCAGCGGCTGGAGGCTCGCGAGATCGAGCGCGTTGGCCGGGCCCTCGCCGCAGAAAGGGGGCGGGAATGGCAGCCCGCCATTCCGGGTAAACACGTTGCCGGGACGCTGGTCGGATCCACGCAGCTTGTGAGTGGACGGTTCGCCATGATCGACGACGGGCTCGGCTTCAGCCTGGTCCCGTGGCGACCCGCGCTCGAACAGCATGTCGGCCGATTGGTTTCGGGGGTTGCCTTGCCCGGCGGCGATGTCAGCTGGTCTTTGGGACGACGTCGAGGCTTGGGGCTCTAGGCAGAAGAGAGCATGACTGCTCCGGCGTTCCACCAAATTGCACGCCAAAGCCGCCGCGCGAGCGCTCCGCGCGTCGTCGGCATTGAACAGCTGGCAAGCGACAGCTTGATCTTGTCGTCATGTCCGCGACCAAGATCCTGTGGGGGCAGATCACCCTCGTTTTCACCATCGTGCTCGTAGCAGTATGGGCGTCGACGCAGTGGACGGCGTGGCGGCTGGGTTACCAATCCCAGCTCGGACCACCCTGGTTCGAACTCGCCCACGTCCCAATTTACTTTCCTCCGACCTTCTTCTGGTGGTGGTACGCCTTCGACGCCTATGCACCCTCGATCTTTGTGGAGGGCGCCTGTATCGCGGCCTCTGGCGGCTTCATCTCGATCGGGGTCGCGATCGGCATGTCTGTCTGGCGTGCGCGAGAGGCAAAGAACGTGGCGACCTACGGTTCGGCACGTTGGGCGACAGCAGGCGAAGCACGCCGCGCGGCATTGATCGGCCCGGATGGCGTAGTGCTGGGCAAGCTCGGCGCCGACTACCTGCGCCATGAAGGACCAGAACACGTCCTTTGCTTTGCGCCGACACGCAGCGGCAAGGGCGTCGGCCTGGTCGTGCCGACCTTGCTGACCTGGCCCGGCAGCTCGATCGTTCACGACATCAAGGGCGAGAACTGGGAGCTGACGTCGGGTTTCCGGTCACGGCATGGTCGCGTGCTGCTGTTCGATCCGACTAATGCGGCGTCGGCGGCCTACAATCCGTTGCTCGAGGTCCGGCGCGGCGAATGGGAAGTCCGCGACGTCCAGAACATCGCCGATGTGCTGGTCGATCCCGAAGGCGCCCTGGAGCGCCGGAACCACTGGGAAAAGACCAGTCACGCCCTTTTGGTCGGCGCCATCCTGCATGTCCTGTATGCCGGACAGGACAAGACGCTGGCCGGGGTGGCTGCTTTCTTGTCAGACCCAAAACAGCCGATCGAGACGACGCTCCGCGCAATGATGACCACGGCGCACCTCGGCGAAGCGGGTGTCCATCCGGTCATCGCCTCGGCGGCTCGCGAACTGCTGAACAAGAGCGAGAACGAGCGTTCGGGCGTGCTCTCGACCGCCATGTCCTTCCTAGGCCTGTACCGCGATCCCGTCGTGGCCCAGGTGACGCGTCGCTGCGACTGGCGCATCCGCGATCTCGTCGAGAGCGAGCGACCTACGACGCTCTACCTCGTCGTGCCGCCCTCCGACATCAGCCGGACCAAGCCACTAGTACGCCTCGTGTTGAACCAGATCGGCCGTCGGCTCACGGAAGAGCTCCACGCCAAGGGGCGGCGGCACAGGCTGCTGCTCATGCTCGACGAGTTTCCTGCTCTGGGGCGCCTCGACTTCTTCGAATCTGCGCTGGCTTTCATGGCCGGTTACGGATTGAAGAGCTTTCTCATCGCCCAGTCGCTCAACCAGATCGAGAAGGCCTACGGTCCGAACAATGCCATCCTCGACAACTGCCATGTGCGCGTGTGTTTCGCCACCAACGACGAGCGCACCGCCAAGCGCGTCTCGGATGCGCTCGGCACGGCGACGGAGATTCGTGATGCCAGGAACTACGCCGGCCACCGGCTCAGCCCA
The DNA here is from genome assembly GCA_025808875.1 of Enhydrobacter sp. Taxonomy (NCBI): domain Bacteria; kingdom Pseudomonadati; phylum Pseudomonadota; class Alphaproteobacteria; order Hyphomicrobiales; genus Enhydrobacter; species Enhydrobacter sp. The sequence continues at coordinate 565,361 of CP075528.1, forward strand.
TGGCTGGGCCATCTAATGGTTTCTCGGCAGGAGACGGCACGGCCGTTGTTGACGCCCGGAGAGGTCATGCAGCTGCCGGCAACCGACGAGTTGGTCCTGGTTTCCGGGTGCCCGCCGATCCGGGCCAGGAAGGTGCGGTACTACGAGGACCGGCAGCTGACGGAGCGTCTGCTGCCACCGTCCGTGCCAGAACGACCGAGCGCCTCCAGCTTCACCCTGGATGACTGGAGTGCCAATGCTGTTCCCCCGCTTCCGACGGCGAGCGGGGAGGAGACGGGCGGTCTTCAGAAAGAGCAGCCCGTCGACGATCCCGACAATGGCGGCATCCGTCGGGAGCCGGAACTCGCCGAGCATGAAGACATCGCGCCGGAGCCGATCAAGCCTTCGCCTGAGTTCGAGTTCGCCGAGGATGAGGCCGACGACGACGGGGTGCGCGCGCGCCGTTTACGCGCGACGGCCCGGGGACTCGCTCGCCAGGCCGCGATGGACCCTGGCGATGGCATCGATCTGTGAGGGAGTAGATGCGCACTAAGCATACGTTTCGTCTGCCGCCCGATCTGGCGCTGAAGCTTGCCGACTATGCGTCGCGCAAACGCGTGCCGCAGGCCCATATCGTGGAAACCGCACTCGCCTCGTTCCTGTCACCGGATGCTTCCGAAAGACTCGAAGGAGCGCTCGGCCGTCGGCTGGACCGTCTCGTCCGACAGGTCGAGCGTCTTGAACGCAATGTCACCATCTCGAACGAGGCGCTGGCGCTCTTCGTGCGCTTCTGGCTGACCACTACGCCGTCTTTACCGGACGGCGCACAACAGGCCGCGCAAGCGAAGGGCCGCGAGCGGTACGAAGGCTTCGTCGATGCTCTGGGCCGGCGCCTGGCGAAGGGCCGGACGCTCTCGGAGGAGATCTCGCAGGACATCGGGCTAGGAGAGGGCACGGAACTCGACCAGCCCCAGGAGCCTGTTTAGCGGTCCCGCCCATTCACACGCCGTTCTGCGCTCCAGCACTACGATTACTCGGTTGTTGTTGCGCCGAGCACGTTGCTGCTTCTTCTAATCGACCCCGTTCGATCGCTGTTGGCGGTCCTGCATTCCGGGGTGACGATGACGATCCATTCCTTCCAAGCAGAGGTCATTTCCCGGGGCGCCCGCATGCTGCGCACCGCGCTCGGGCCCGCCATCGCAACCTGGCTCGAAGATCCGTCCGTCGTCGAAGTGATGCTCAACCCCGATGGGCGGCTCTGGATCGACCGGCTGTCGACCGGCCTGGTCGAGACGCAGGAGCGACTGGCAGCCGCCGAGGGCGAGCGCATCGTACGGCTGGTCGCTCACCATGTCGGCGCCGAAGTCCATCCCGCGAGCCCAAGGGTATCGGCCGAGCTGCCCGAGACGGGAGAACGGTTCGAGGGGTTGCTGCCGCCGGTCGTCGCGGCGCCCACCTTCGCGATCCGCAAACCCGCGGTCGCCGTCTTCACCCTCGACGACTATGCCGGAGCAGGGATCATGACGATGGACGAGGCCGGCGCGCTTCGGCAGGCCGTTGTCGACCGCCGCAATATCCTCGTGGCCGGCGGCACCTCGACCGGCAAGACGACGCTCGCCAATGCGCTCCTGGCCGAGGTGGCCAAGACGTCAGACAGGGTGGTGCTGATCGAGGACACCCGCGAACTGCAATGCCGTGCCGCCAACCTCGTCGCCTTGCGTACCAAGGACGGCGTGGCGTCGTTGTCCGAACTGGTGCGCTCGTCGTTGCGGCTGCGGCCCGACCGCATACCGATCGGCGAGGTGCGGGGCGCCGAGGCGCTCGACCTCCTGAAGGCCTGGGGCACCGGCCATCCCGGCGGCATCGGTACCATTCACGCCGGATCGGCGATCGGCGCGTTGCGGCGCCTCGAGCAGCTCATCCAGGAAGCCGTCGTCACGGTGCCCCGCGCCCTGATCGCCGAGACGATCGACCTCATCGCCGTACTGTCGGGCCGCGGCGATGCACGTCGGCTGACAGAACTGGCTCGCGTCGACGGTCTCGGCGCCGCCTCGGACTACGCCCTCTCATCTGCAGGAGAATCTAAATGACGCGCCTCGCGATACGACACGCTGTTATGGTGGCCGCAAGCTTGTCTACGGTGCTGCTCGTCCTCTCGTCGACCGCCCATGCGGCGGGTTCCAGCATGCCCTGGGAACAACCGCTTCAGCAGGTCCTGCAGTCGGTGGAAGGGCCGGTCGCCAAGATCGTCGCGGTGATCATCATCATCGTCACCGGTCTTACCCTGGCGTTCGGCGACAGCTCCGGTGGCTTCCGGCGCCTGATCCAGATCGTGTTCGGAATCTCAATCGCCTTTGCCGCCTCGAGCTTCTTTCTCTCCTTCTTCTCGTTCGGCGGCGGGGTCGTCGTCTGATGACCGAGCCCGTTCCCGGCTTCGTGGTGCCGCTCCACCGCGCCCTGACCGAGCCGATCCTGCTGGGCGGGGCGCCGCGCTCGATTGCGATCCTGAACGGCACGCTGGCGGCGGCCATCAGCCTGGGGCTGCGCCTGTGGGTTGCCGGCCTGCTGATCTGGCTGCTCGGCCATGGCCTGGCAGTCTGGGCGGCCAAGCGAGATCCGCTCTTCGTCGATGTGGTGCGCCGCCACCTGCGCATTCCCGGCCGGCTCGGCGTGTGAGGGGGCTTTAATGATGAATCTCGCCGAATACCGGAACTCGGCCACCCGCCTTGCCGATTTTCTGCCTTGGGCAGCGCTCGTCGCTTCCGGCATCGTCCTGAACAAGGACGGCTCGTTCCAGCGGACCGCGCGTTTCCGCGGCCCCGATCTCGACTCGGCAGTGCCGGCGGAACTCGTCGGCGTCGCTGGACGGCTGAACAACGTCCTCCGTCGTCTTGGATCGGGTTGGGCCCTCTTCGTCGAGGCCCAGCGGCTGCCTGCCAGTGTCTACCCGGCGGGACGGTTTCCGGACGCGGCGTCGGCGCTGGTCGACGCCGAGCGCAAGGCCGCGTTCGAGGAGCAGGGGGCGCATTACGAGTCGGCCTATTACCTGACCTTTCTGTATCTGCCGCCGGCCTGGGAATCTGCCGGTGCCGAGCGCTTTCTCTATGAAGGCCGCAGCCGCGCCGCGGGAGCGGATGGCCGTGAGATTCTGGCCGGGTTCACCGATCGCACCGAACGGGTGCTGCAGCTCCTCGACGGCTTCATGCCCGAGTGCCACTGGCTCGACGACGGGGAGACCCTGACCTATCTCCATTCCTGCATTTCCACTCGACGCCAGCGCGTGCGCGTGCCGGAGGTGCCCATGTACCTCGACGGACTGCTGGCCGACCGGCCCCTGACGGGCGGTCTGGAGCCGAAGCTCGGCGACTGCCATCTGCGGGTGCTCACGATCGTGGGCTTCCCGGGAACCACCACGCCGGGGCTGCTCGACGAACTCAATCGTCTGGCCTTCGCTTACCGCTGGTCGACGCGGGCGATCCTCCTCGACAAGACCGACGCCACCCGGCTGCTGACGCGCATACGCCGTCAGTGGTTCGCCAAGAGGAAGTCCATCGCGGCTATCCTCAAGGAGGTCATGACCAACGAGGCATCGACGCTCGTCGACACCGATGCGCACAATAAGGCCATCGACGCCGATGCGGCGCTCCAGGAGCTCGGCTCGGACGCGGTCGGCGCCGCCTACTGCACGGTGACCGTCACGGTCTGGGATGAGGATCCCCGCGTTGCCGACGAACGGCTGCGTCTCGTCGAGAAGGTGATCCAGGGCCGCGACTTCACCTGCATGGTGGAGAGGGTCAATGCCGTCGATGCCTGGCTTGGTTCCCTTCCCGGGCATGCCTACGCCAACGTGCGACAGCCGCCGGTCTCGACGCTCAACCTGGCGCACATGATCCCACTGTCGGCGGTCTGGGCCGGTCCTTCGACGAATGAGCACCTCGATGCGCCGCCGCTGTTCTTCGGCAGGACCGAGGGGGCAACGCCGTTCCGGTTCTCCCTGCATGTCGGAGATGTCGGCCATACGCTCGTTGTCGGCCCGACGGGCTCGGGCAAGTCCGTGCTGCTGGCCCTCATGGCGTTGCAGTTCCGGCGCTACGACAAGGCGCAGGTATTCGCCTTCGACTTCGGCGGTTCCATCCGCGCCGCGGCGCTCGCGATGGGTGGGGATTGGCACGACCTCGGAAGCGCGCTCGGCGAAGAGGAGAGGGAGCCCGTTGCCCTCCAGCCGCTGGCCGGCATCGACGATGTCGCGGAGCGGGGCTGGGCCACTGACTGGATTGCAGCTCTCCTGGCCCGCGAGAAGATCGTCCTCACGCCCGAGGTGAAGGACCATCTATGGTCGGCTCTCGGGTCGCTGGCCTCCGCACCGCTGGAAGAGCGCACCCTGACGGGCCTGTCGGTCCTGTTGCAGTCGGCCGCCCTCAAGCGGGCCCTCCAGCCCTACTGCCTGGGAGGCGCCTATGGCCGTTTGCTGGACGCCGAGGCCGAACGGCTCAGCAGTACGTCGGTGCAGGTCTTCGAGACCGAGGGGCTGATCGGCACTGGCGCCGCGGCTGCCGTGCTCGCCTATCTCTTCCATCGGATCGAGGCGCGTCTGGACGGCAGCCCGACCTTGATGGTCGTCGACGAGGGCTGGCTCGCCCTGGACGACGAAGGATTTGCCAGCCAGCTGCGAGAATGGCTGAAGACCTTGCGCAAGAAGAACGCCTCCGTCGTCTTCGCGACTCAGTCGCTCTCGGACATCGACGGCTCTGCCATCGCGCCGGCCATCATCGAGAGCTGTCCGACTCGTCTCTTCCTGCCGAACGAGCGGGCGATCGAGCCGCAGATCACCGAGATCTATCGCCGCTTCGGTCTCAATGACCGCCAGATCGAGATTCTCGCCCGGGCGACGCCCAAGCGTGACTACTACTGCCAGTCCCGCCGCGGCAATCGCCTGTTCGAACTCGGCCTTGGCGAGGTCACGCTTGCCCTCACGGCAGCGTCGTCGAAGTCCGACCAGGCGCTCATCGAACGCGTTCTGGGCGAGCACGGCCGCAAGTTTTTCCTGGCCGGCTGGCTGCAGGCGCGCGGCGTGCCGTGGGCTGCCGATCTCATCCCCGACCTCAGCACAGGAGAATCGTCATGACTTCTATCCGTGGTTACGGCGTTGCGCTCGCAGCCATTCTCGCCCTCTCCGGCAGTGCGCTCCCGGCTTCGGCGCAGATGCACGTGTTCGATCCCACCAATTATTCGCAGAACCTGCTGACCGCGGCGCGCACGCTCGAGCAGGTCAACAATCAGATCCTGTCGCTCCAAAATGAAGCGCAGATGCTGATCAACCAGGCGCGTCATCTCACGAGCCTGCCATACTCCTCCCTGCAGCAGCTTCAGCAGTCGATCGGTCGGACCAGGCAACTTCTGGGTCAGGCGCAGAACATCGCCTACGATGTCCAGCAGATCGATCGGGCCTTTTCGACGACCTATGCGCCGGCATCGGCGAATCAGTCGGCCCAATCGCTGATCGCCAATGCGCAGACGCGTTGGCAGAATTCCGTGGCGGGCCTGCAGGATGCTTTGCGCATTCAGGCGACGGTGGTCGGTAATCTCGACACCAACCGCTCCGAGATGTCCGCCTTGATCGATGCCAGCCAGGGCGCGGCAGGGGCGCTGGAGGCGGCGCAGGCCGGTAACCAGCTCGTGGCTCTCCAGGCGCAGCAGCTTGCCGATCTCACGGCGACGGTCGCTGCGCAGGGGAGGGCCCAGAGCCTCGAGGCGGCCGCGCGCGTGGCCGCCCAGGACCAGGCGAGGGAGCAGCTTCGCCGCTTCCTCGCGCCCAACACGGGCTATCAGCCGTCCACCGTCCGCATGTTCCATGAATAAGCCCGCCGCCACGTGTCCAAGAGGAACGGAGTGAAGGCCGATGGGCGGCACAGGCGTTATCGACCGGTTCCTCGAAGTCTTTACCAGCTACATCGACAGCGGCTTCGGGCTGCTGGGCAGCGAAGTGGGCTTCCTGGCCGCCACCCTCGCCGCCATCGACCTGACGCTGGCCGCGCTGTTCTGGGCGTGGGGCCGGGACGAGGATGTCATCGCCCGCCTCGTCAAGAAGACCCTGTTCATCGGTGTCTTCGCCTACCTCATCGGTAATTGGAACAGTCTCTCCCGCATCGTGTTCGAGAGCTTCGCCGGCCTTGGCCTGAAGGCTTCCGGCACCGGCCTGTCGGCGGCGGATTTTCTGCGACCGGGGCGGGTTGCCCAGGTCGGTCTCGATGCCGGACGGCCCCTCCTGGAGTCGATTTCGGGACTGATGGGCTACATCAGCTTCTTCGAGAACTTCATCCAGATCGTGGTGCTGCTGTTCGCCTGGATTGTGGTGCTGCTCGCCTTCTTCATTCTTGCCGTCCAGCTCTTCATCACCCTGATCGAGTTCAAGCTGACGACGCTCGCCGGTTTCGTGCTGATTCCCTTCGGCCTCTTCAGCAAGACGGCCTTTCTGGCTGAGCGCGTTCTGGGCAACGTGGTGTCCTCCGGCGTGAAGGTGCTGGTGTTGGCGGTCATCGTCGGGATCGGCTCGACGCTCTTCTCTCAGTTCACCTCGGGCACTGGTGCCCAGCCCTCCATCGAGGACGCCATGGCGCTGGTGCTGGCCTCCCTGGCCCTGCTGGGCCTCGGCATCTTCGGGCCCGGCATCGCCAACGGCATCGTCTCGGGCGGACCCCAGCTGGGGGCCGGTGCGGCGGTGGGTGCCGGGCTGGCGGCCGGTGGGCTTGCCGCCGCAGGCGGGGCCCTCGCCACCGGCGGTGCGAGCGCGCTGGGCGGTGCCGCGGGCGGGGCCGCCCGGGGAACTGCCGCCCTGGCAGGTGGCGCCGCGACTGCCTACCGCGCCGGCGGTCTTTCCGGCGTGACCGCGTCGGGCGCATCCGCCGCGACCAGCCCGCTCCGCCGGGCGGCCGAAAGCGTTTCGAGCAGCTTCGCAGCCGGCGGGCGCACCGCTGCCGGCGGTGCCGAGACCGGCGCTGCGGCGGCTCCGCCGGACGCACCGCCCGCCTGGGCGCGGCGCATGAGGCGGAGCCAGGCCGCAAGCCACGGCGCTTCCGCCGCAACCCACGCCGTCCGGTCCGGCGATCACGGCGGTGGCGGCGCCTCCATCGACCTTTCTGAAGGGAACCATTGATGTTCAAGCGTTCGTCCGTTCGTTACGGCCACACACCTGTGCCGGAGACGCCCTACCAGAAGGCCGCGCAGGTCTGGGACGACAGGATCGGTTCCGCGCGCGTGCAGGCCAGGAACTGGCGCTTGATGGCGTTCGGCTGCCTCGTGCTGTCGGCCGGTCTGGCAACAGCACTCGTCTGGCAAGCCACCCGAGGGACGATCACGCCCTGGGTTGTCCAGGTTGACAGGCTCGGCCAGGCGCAGGCGATCGCGCCGGCCGACGCCTCCTATCGGCCGACCGATCCACAGATCGCCTTTCATCTTGCGCGTTTCATCGAGGACGTGCGCGGCCTGCCATCCGACGCGGTCGTGCTGCGCCAGGGCTGGCTGCGGGCGTACGAGTTCACGACGGATCGCGGCGCCGCAGCCTTGAACGACTATGCCCGCCGCGCCGATCCTTTCGCCAGCCTCGGCAAGATGCAGGTCTCCGTCGAGGTCTCGAGTGTCATCAGGGCATCGCCGGACAGCTTCCGGGTGGCCTGGACCGAGCGACGCTACGAAAGCGGCCAGCTCGCCGCCACCGAGCGCTGGACCGCCATCCTGACCATCGTGATCGAGACGCCGCGCGACGCCGATCGCCTGCGCAAGAATCCGCTCGGGGTTTTCGTCAACGCCATCAGCTGGTCGAAGGAGCTCGCACAATGAGGTACCGCAGCGTGCGGCCAGCCATCTTCGCCTCCCTGCTGGCGATCACCGGATGCGCGTCCACCAAGCCGCCGCAGATCAGTTACGACGAGAGCGTGCCGCCGCTTCCGGTGTTCTCCGCGCCTGCCGAGGATCCGCCGCCGCGGCCTCTGCACGTTCCACCGGCCTGGACGCCGGCGCGCGGAGGACCCGGCGATGCGAGAGATCCGGTGGCGCGCGTCGAGGCTGCCAATGGCGCCGCGCGGGTTGAGCCACGCCGCGAGGGCTACTTCAACGCCGTGCAGGTGTTTCCGTACAGCCCGGGCGCCCTCTATCAGGTCTACGTCGCGCCGGGACAGGTCACCGATATCGCTCTGGAGCCCGGCGAACAACTGACCGGCTCAGGTCCGGTGGCGGCCGGCGACACGGTACGCTGGATCATTGGCGACACGGAGAGCGGTAACGGCGATACGCGTCGGGTCCATATCCTGGTCAAGCCGACCCGGCCTGCCATCGAGACCAACCTTGTGGTGAACACCGACCGGCGCACCTATCTCATTGAGTTGCGAGCTCACGAGCGGCCTTACATGCCATCGGTCGCCTGGTTCTACCCGGAGAGCCGAGGCAAGAGCCTTCGCGCTCTGCCGCCGGTGCCGGTTCTCCCTGAGATCGCCCAGCGCCGGTACCGATACTCGATCGAGGGTGACAAGCCGCCCTGGCGTCCGGTCAATGCCTACGACGATGGGCGCAAGGCCTATGTCGAGTTCTCGCCCGGCATCGTGCAGGGCGAGATGCCGCCTCTCTTCGTCGTCGGCGCGGACGGCAAGCCGGAGCTCGTCAACTCCCGTGCATACGCCAACGTCCTGATCGTCGACCGCCTGTTTGCCGCGGCCGAATTGCGACTGGGCGGCGAGAGCCAGTCGATCGTCCGGATCGTGCGCACGGACGGAAGGCCGCAACGATGACCGATCAGTCGCTGTCGGATTCCACACAATCGACGACCGCTCAGCCCTTTAGGCTTCGTTCGGAGGGCCCTCGTGTCACTCGTCTGTCGCGCACTGTGCTGATTGGCGGAACGGCGCTGGGCCTGATCCTGGTCTGCGGCGCTGTGCTGTGGGCTTTGCAGAGCAACCGGCTGCGTGGCGTCGCGCCGCAAGAACTCTACACCACCGACCGGCCGCGCGTGGCTGACGGTCTGTCGGCGCTGCCGCGCGACTACACCGGCGTTCCTCGGGATGTCCCCCCTCTCGGACCGCCGCTGCCGGGCGACCTCGGCCGGCCGATCGTGGCAGCCCAAGGTCAGCCCACCTCCTCATCGTCCGACGCCGAGCAACAGCGCCGGGCTCAGGAGGCGGAAGCCGCGCGCGTCAGCCGCCTGTTCGCTCCCGGCAATCGCCAGACGCAGCCTGGTGCCGCAAGTATTCCCCCATCTCAGCCATCAATTTCGGCAGCGGCGTCGGCGACAGATGAAGCCTCGATCCAGAATGGACAGGACCGCAAGCTCGCCTTCATGAATGCGCCTGTCGATCGGAAGACGACGAGTCCCGATCGTCTGGTGCGGCCCGCTTCACCGTTTGTGCTGCAGGCTGGCGCCGTCATTCCCGCGGCCCTCGTCACCGGCCTTCGATCAGACCTGCCGGGACAGATCACCGCGCAGGTGACAGAGAACGTCTATGACACGCCAACTGGTGGTGCGTTGCTGATTCCTCAAGGGGCACGGCTGATCGGCGTCTACGACAGCCAGGTTGCCTTCGGGCAGTCGCGACTCCTTCTGGTCTGGACACGGTTGATCTTGCCCAATGGCTATTCGATCGTGCTCGAACAACAGCCCGGGGCCGATTCCAGCGGGCAGGCCGGTCTGGAAGACGGTGTCGACCACCACTGGGGATCCTTGTTCAAGGCCGCCCTTCTTTCCACCATCCTGGCGGTCGGCACCGAACTGGGCTCGGACCAGAACGACAGCAATATCGTCCGTGCCTTGCGCCGTGGTGCGGGCGACACGCTGAATCAGGCCGGGCAGCAAGTGGTGCGGCGCAACCTCAACATCCAGCCGACCCTGACCATCCGTCCTGGTTATCCGGTCCGGGTGATCGTGACGCGCGATCTCGTGATTCAGCCTTATCGAGGATAGGAGAAACGTCATGTCCAAGCTCAAGCTCGGCGCCATCCTGGACGAGAAGCCTGTAAAGCTGACGGTGGACTTGCCGGCGGCGATCCACCGCGATCTCACTGTCTACGCGGAGGCGCTTGGTCGCGAAACAGATCAAACGATTGATCCCGCAAAGCTCGTAGGGCCGATGTTAGCCCGGTTCATGTCGGCTGATCGAGCCTTTGCCAAAGCGCGGCGTTCGGCAAAAGTTTCGGCGCAGAAAGTGGACGCTAGGTGAGGGTGGTTGGATGGTGTGTTTGTCGGAGCGTGTCCAGAAACCGGGCGAGCGCAGGGTTTCGGTTCTGCTCCTCCCAGCACGCCGAGAACGTGATGTGGCTCGGACCCGACGCATCGCGAATTTCGCGAAAGCGGACGCCGGTATAGGCAAGACTGGTCCATGACTCGAAATGAACGCTGACATGAAGTCCTGCTTCCACCATCCCGAGAACCTTCTCATTGCTGGCGTCCCAGGTCTCGATCCTGGGGGTATCACCCGGCGCTGCGAGTTTCCTGAGGATCAGGTTGCGAAGATCAAGACCCGGATCCCATTGGCTTAGAAGAAATGTCTCGTCTTTGAGATCACTCCAATCGATGACCTCGCTGTTGGAGAGCGGGTGCCGCGAAGACAGGGCCGCAACAATGCGCTCTGACCACAAAGACATCGAAGGTCCGCTATGTTGCCGTGCCTCGCCGACCATGATGGCGATGTCCACATCTCCCGATCCGAGTGCCGTTATGAGCTGAGCCGGAGATCGTTCGGTAACCTGCATGGCGACTTCGGGAAATGACCTGATGTGATCTGCCAAGACCGAGCGTACCTTGCTGGCAGATACAGCCGTCCCGAAGCCTACTTTGAATACACCGGCTTCCCCACGATCGGCCAACTGCGAAGCCTTGATCATGTCGTCTATTTCTTCGAACAGACGGCGGGCCGCTTGTGCCATGCTCGCGCCAGCCGGGGTAAGGTGCACTCCTCCACTGGAGCGCTCGAATAGCGAAACGCCGACTTGATCTTCAAGGTGGCGAACGCGACGGCTCAATGCCGATTGTTTGAGGTTGAGAGCCGCCGCAGCTTGTCGGAAGCTCCCGTGCTCGGCAGCAGCGATAACGCTGCGGAGCGAACCAAGATCGAGACTCATATTCCGACCATGTGTGTAGTTGCAGGATTTGAGTAAGAGGCTCCCAGTGCGTATCGGTAGCTCCTCTTACTCGGTGAATCCTGGCGCGGTGATTTCCATCAGCACACATTTTTGCAATCTCGGCAGATTCGTCGCTGGCAAGCGTCCGCAGAGTTCGGCAACTACGGACATGAGCACGGTCATCTTTGCATGCACGTTGGAGTGCGCCCTTGGTGCTGGACAAGATCAGGCGGCAGTTTTGACCGTGGACGGGGCGTGTTGATCCTCAAAGTGGTTCGGGCTGACGTAGCCGAGTGCGGAGTGCAATCGTCGGGCGTTATAGACCTCCTCAATGAAACGCGGAACGTCGGTTGCGACGTCGTCGAAGGTCTCGTAGGCCATCAAGTAAACGGTCTCGACCTTCAACGTCTTCATGAAGCTTTCGGCTTTGGCATTGTCGTAGGGATTACCGCGGCGTCCCATCGAACCGATCAAGCCGTGGCGAGCCAGGATCTTCCGGTAGGCCTCGGCAGCGTATTGCGAGCCGCGATCGGAATGGTGAATGCATCCGCGCGGCGGTCGACGGCGAGCGATGGCGATCTTGAGGGCTGCGATCGCCAGCCTGGCGTCAATTGATCGGCTTATCGCATAGCCCACGACCTTGCGCGACCAAGCATCCAGGATGATCGCGACATAGACGAAGCCGACCTCTATCGCGACATACGTGATGTCTGCGACCCAGAGCTGGTTCGGGCCGTCCGGCACCAGCTTCCTGGCGCGGTTGGGAAAGATCGGATGGTCATGATCGCTGTCGGTCGTCGCCACGTATCGCCGCCGGTGCCGTGGATTCAGGTTGTTTTCGCGCATCAGGCGGCGGACCTTCTTGGCATTCACTACCAATCCACGATGGCGCAGTTCCGCAGTCATCCGACGATAGCCGTAGGCCTCGAATTCGTCGGCGATTGCCTGCATCTCGCCAACGATCTTCCCGTCGTCCGGCCTGTCGGCAGCCAGCGCATAGAAGCTGGAGCGTGAGATCCCCATCAGTCGGCATCCTTGCGCGACAGAGATGCCGGCGGGCCGGTGATCACGGATGTAGTCGCGCTTCTCGTCGAGCGAGCGGAGCGCATCTCCTTTTTTAGAAACTCGAGCTCGAGCGCCTGGCGACCGACCAGCCGTTCGAGGGCGGCGATCCGGGCCTCCTGTTCCTGAAGCAGCTCGGCGGCCTTGGCGTCGTCGTCAAAGGCGCCGGCCTCGTACTTGGTGACCCAGATCCGGATCAGGTTCCGGGCGATGTCGTGGCGCTTGGCAAGTCCATGAAGGGTCTCGCCGCCGATGAATTCCTGCGCCACCTGGCGCTTGAACTCGATACTGTGGGAACGGTGTCTGGGCATTGGCTTCCATCCTTCGAAAGCCTCGCTCACGGGTCAATCCTGAGGCCCCGACCTGTCCAGCCTCAGGGGCGCACTCCACGTGGCTGTTCACTTTTGGAGCCAGTTGATTGCACCTCCACTTGCCTTGCTCGGACGGCGAAGCCTTAATCGCGTCAGTCATCGGCGGGTCCGCAGGCTTCGGAACGCTATCGGGAGTGGTCCTGGCGGGACTCTACCCCGCACGACAGCGGCGCCGATGAGCGAAGGAGCCACACGGCATATCGCGACCGGTGAGGGCGCGAATCCCCTCGGGTGACGTTGGCTACACGGTATCGGCAATGGCGAATATGCGCCTGATTGGAGGTTCGATGCCCTAGAAACGACGGGTTGATCCTCTCGGAGATCTCCGCATGGAGGCGAGGTACACTTAGGTGCTCGACCAAAGTCAGGCCGTCGAATACCCGTCGGCTTGGGAAAGGAAGGCGATCCGCAATTTCTCGTGCCTGCCGTCGAGCGCCGCGTCTTTCCATCGCCAATCGATTCCATCCCGAAAACTCGGGGCCTCGATTAGCAAACGCTCTGAAACGACCAAAGATGCATCAAGAGAGCGGCAGAGGCGTTCGAGTCGCTCGGCCACATTGACGGCATCGCCAAACACGGTGAACTCCGCGTGAGTTCCGCTTTCGAGTACGCCGCCGATGACGGACCCGACATGTAGCCCAATTCCTGCCTTGAGAGCGGCACTCCCTTTGCTTAGACGCGCCTTCCTCCACTGCTCAAGTGAGCTGCTCAAAGCCAAACCGCACTTCACTGCTCTCGCTGAATCGTCCAGCGATGTTTTCGGATGACCAAACACCGCCATCACGCCGTCCCCGATAAATTTGTCAACGGTGCCGCCACACTCGAACACGGCCTCCGTCACAACTTGCCGATACTCTGACAGAAGCGCGGCCATCGCTTCGGGCTCGGAGGCTTCAGTCAACCGAGTGAAAGAGCGGAGATCGACAAACATTATGGCTGCCCTCCTGCGAGTAAGCGCAAGAGCGGCATCGTTGCTCTGCAACTCGGCGACAAGGCTTGGCGAAAAAAACCTGGCCAACATTCGGCGCCGGCCTTCGCTCCCTAACGCTTCGGCGAGCGCTACGTTGTGCTCCTTTGTCAGAAGGTAGCAGACGAAGCCCGCGAAAGTGAACGCAGCAGCGAGCGCCCCCTCGACGCCAAACGTCGACCACTCGCTGTGGGCCATCGGGTGCAATTTCGCATGAATGACAAGCGTGATCGCGAGCAGCAATAGCCAGCCTATGAGCACTACGGCAGAAAAGAGGACGACGAGACCAGGCTTCAGCCGCAATGCCGCGTGAGTCAGCAGCAAGAATCCGACTGCCAGAGTGGGCGCTGTCAGACTGTGGTCGAAGTCTTGGCCGGGAGCGAAAAGATGCTCGTGGAACAGGGCCACGACCAGCAGCGCATCTACAACAACGAATGCGGTCGTCGACCATGCTGGGCCGCGGCGTGTCAAAGCAAGTATGAGCGCGACAATTGTCGCCACACTGTAGCCTGCAATCACTTGACCATGGACGAGCACACTGTCGCCATGTCCGCTTGCCAAGAGATTGAGTACCAGGACACCAAGCACGAGTAGCCGCAACCAGGCGGAGCGCCTCTCGCGTCGCCACCGACGCTCCTTAAGGGAGAGGCCAATTTCGTTCCTGGCGGGGTTGGCCGCTACCATTAGAATCGCAATGCTCTGAGCCTCAGCGCGTTGGCAATGACGCTGAACGAGGACAGTGCCATCGCCGCCGCTGCAATGATTGGCGAGAGAAGAATGCCGAATGCCGGGTAAAGCAGCCCTGCCGCGATCGGTACACCTGCCGCATTATAGATGAAGGCGAAGAACAGATTTTGGCGGATATTTCGCATCGTTGCTTCGGACAGTCGACGGGCACGCACGATGCCCATCAGATCGCCCTTGAGCAGGGTCACACCCGCACTCTCGATTGCCACGTCTGTGCCAGTGCCCATGGCGATACCTACGTCGGCCGCCACCAGTGCCGGCGCATCGTTCACTCCATCGCCCGCCATGGCAACGACGCGACCTTCGGCACGCAACCTCTCGACCACTGCGCTTTTCTGTTCAGGAAGTACGTCCGCTTCGACTTCGGTAATGCCGAGGCGGCGTGCCACGGCTTCTGCCGTCGTGCGGTTGTCTCCGGTCAGCATGACGATGCGGATCTTCTCGGCCGTTAGTGCTCGCACCGCCTCAAGCGTCGTTGGCTTCACGGGATCGGCAATGGCGAAGATAGCCGCGGCCTTGCCATCGACGGCGAGGAAGATTGCAGTTGCTCCCTCATGCCGAAGGCGTTCCGCTTCAGCCGCCAGGCTGGCGGTGTCGACACCCCCTTCTGCCAGGAATTTCGCATTTCCGAGGGCGATTTTGCGACCACTCACGGTGCCGGTCACGCCCTTGCCGGTGGGCGAGTCGAAGTCACTTACCTCGGACAACGCCAGCTTCCGGTCGGCGGCTTCATTGACAATGGCCAACGCGAGCGGATGCTCGCTGGCTTTCTCGACACTGGCGGCTAGCGCCAGCGCCGCGTTTTCGGTGAAATCTGCCGCCGGCACGATCGCCACAATCTTCGGCTTGCCCTCGGTCAGAGTGCCGGTCTTGTCGACGACCAAAGTGTCGATCCGCTCCATGCGTTCCAGCGCCTCGGCATTCTTGATCAATACGCCAGCCTGCGCGCCGCGTCCGACGCCAACCATGATCGACATGGGGGTGGCGAGGCCCAATGCGCACGGGCAGGCAATGATGAGGACTGCAACGGCTGCAACCAGGCCGAAGGCGAACCGCGGTTCTGGCCCGAAGATGGACCATGCGACGAATGCGGCGACCGCGACGGCGATGACAACGGGGACGAAGTAGCCGGAGACCTGATCAGCCAGCCTCTGGATCGGTGCGCGGCTACGCTGCGCATCTGCAACCATCTGGACGATGCGGGCCAGCATGGTGTCCCGCCCGACCTTGTCGGCACGCATGACAAGACCACCGGTCGTGTTGAGTGTCCCGGCGATGAGCCGACCGCCTGTCTCCTTTGTAACGGGCATCGATTCACCGGTGACCATCGATTCATCGATCGCCGATCGGCCGCTTACGACTTCTCCGTCGACAGGAACCTTCTCGCCAGGCCTCACGCGCAAGCGGTCGCCAACGGCGATCAGGTCGAGCGATACGATCTCGTCCGTCCCATCGTCTTTCAGGCGCTGCGCCGTTTTCGGAGCGAGGTCGAGCAGGGCCTTGATCGCGCTCGAGGTTTGAGCGCGCGCCCGCAACTCGAGCACTTGGCCCAGCAAAACGAGAACTGTGATGACCGCTGCGGCCTCGAAGTAGACGGCAACCGAGCCGTCGGCGCCTCGGAAGGCGGCAGGGAACAGCCCAGGGGCGAGGACGGCGAAGACGCTGTAGCCCCATGCCACGCCAGTGCCCATGGCGATCAGCGTGAACATATTGAGATTGCGGGTTACGAGCGACTGCCAGCCGCGCACGAAAAACGGCCAGCCGGCCCACAGCACAACCGGGCTGGCGAGCAGCAGTTGTATCCAGTTCGACGTCTTCTGCCCGAGGAGCATATGCAGCGACGTGAGGTGTCCCCCCATTTCCAGCGCGACCACTGGCAGGCTCAGCGCGAGGCCAATCCACATACGCCGCGACATGTCGATCAGCTCGTGGTTCGGCCCGTCGTCGAGCGAGACCTCCGCAGGCTCCAGTGCCATGCCGCAGATCGGGCAGCTTCCCGGCCCGATCTGCTGGATTTCCGGATGCATGGGGCAGGTGAAGACGGTGCCGGGCGCGACAGGTGCTTGCGGTGCGGCTTTGTCCGGCTTCAAGTACCGGTCCGGTTCGGCCGTAAACTTCTGCAGGCACTTGGGACTGCAGAAGTAGTGCGTATGCCCCTCGTGCTCGGCGGTGTGTTTGGCCGTGGCGATCTTTACCTTCATGCCGCAGACGGGATCTATCGCCGTCTGTGGCTCGCCGGGCTGGTGAGAGGGATGATCGTGATGATGGGCGTGTCCGCCGCTGCAGCAATCGTGTTTCATGCTTGCCAACATATACCGTACGGGGGTATAGTGCAAGGCATGGACAGTAAAATCAAGAAGTCGCAACTCGCCCGCCTCGGCCGTATCGAAGGCCAGGTGCGCGGTATCGCCCGGATGATCGAGGAAGAGCGCTACTGTATCGACGTGCTGAACCAGCTTCGTGCGGTTCGTGCCGCTCTGAACAAGGTCGAGCAGGAGACGCTCGGTGACCATCTTCAACATTGTGTCGCCCATGCGTTCCACGCCGGATCGGAGAAGGACCGTAAGGACAAGATCGAGGAGATCCTCGAAGTGCTCGACAGTCGTCGCCACTGACGACCTCTCGATTCCGTAGATTGACAACTCGTCCAACGCTGATCATCTATATCGTCATGACCGCCGCCCTTTCCTTTCGGAAACTCGCACAAGCAGTTCTGCTTGCGCTTGTGGCGTGGGTGGTCACCGCTGGCGTCGCGTCGGCCCACGGTGGTCATGTCGGCGCAGAATTGCGTCCGCCAGTCGAAGCCGAAGCATCCCTGCCGAAATCTCAGAACGAAGACCCCGCGGTATCCGCGACTAGTCTCCCGGAAACACCTGAGGCGCTCGGCGATCACGGCGGAAGCTCCTGCCCGAGCGGAGCTCCGACGAAGCACGCTGGAAACTGCTGCACGGTCGCCTGCCATGCGGCCATGGCCACGCCTGTCATTGGCGTTTTGCCTGGCCCCATTACCGCGTCGCTTCTTCTGTTTCCGCTGAGCGACTTGCTCGAGGGCTGCTGCGGCGACCGTTCCGAGCGTCCTCCCAGACTCGTCTGACCGCGTTCGCGCCTTCGGCGCGTGTCCGGTCTTGAGTCTATCGCCGGCTCAATAGTTCCAGACACCTGACCTGCGCGAACGCCAGAAGCTCGCCGCCGCTCGGCGCGATGCTTGTTTCTTCGCGTTCACGTCAATTTCGTTTGGGTAGTTGCCATGAAACTCCTGGTTCCATCCATGCTCGCGCTTGGAGTGGCTGCTTGTTCCGCTTCGCCTTTGCCCGAGTTGTCTCCTGCCGACGCATCCAGCCCCGATGCTCCCACTGTGGTCGCGCCGTACCAGCCGGTAATGTCCGGCACTGCTCCGTATGCCCCCGTCGGGCTGAAGCCCTGGCGGGAACTCAATGACCGCGTCGCCCCCGGCGCCGCCCGGTCCCAATGAACCTCGTCCCGAGATCAATAGCCGTGGTCCTCGTCGGCCTCCTGGCCGCGGGCTGCGCAAAGTTCACGGAGGATGGTGGCATGGCGCCGGTCACGGACAGCGTCCGCAAGGAAACCGGTCGCGACGCCGTCAAGCTGTCCTCGCCGGAGGACTTGCGCCGCGCCCGCGAGCGCGTCCAGGCTCTCCTGGCAGAGCCCCTAACCGAGGATACCGCCGTCCAGGTCGCGTTGCTCAATAATCGCGGGCTACAGGCGGCGTACAACGATCTCGGAATCTCCGAAGCGGAGTATGTCCAGACGAGCTTGCCGCCCAATCCTGCACTCACCTTGGGTTCCACGTTCGGAAGCCCAGGAAACTTTGCCGAGATCGGCTTCCAGCTTGTCGGCAACCTGCTCGCCATTGCGACGTTGCCGCGGCGCACGGAGATCGCCAAGCGCGAGTTCGAGGAAGCGCGCTATCGCGCGGTCGCGACGACGCTCAGCCTGACCGTAGACGTCCGCCGGGCCTATGTCCGCGCCATAGCCGCGCAACAGAGACTGGCGTTGCTCGAACAGGCCCGTCAAACCGCCGACGCATCCGCACAAATGATGAGACAGCTCGGTGAGACCGGCGCCGCCAACAAGCTCGATCAGGCGCGGGTCTCGGCCTTCTACGCCGACCTCAGCGCCCAGGTAGCGCAGGCTCGACTGCACGTTGCCGGAACGCGCGAGGCCCTGAACCGCATGCTTGGTCTTTGGGGCTCCGATCTTGCCTACAAGCTTCCGCCACGACTGCCCGCATTGCCTGCCGCGGCGGACATGCTCGCAGATGTCGAGGTCGAAGCCATGCGGCGGCGGGTCGATCTCATCATCCTGCGCTATGAGATCGTGACTCTGGCAAAGTCGGTCGGTTTCGTGGATGCGACGCGCTACATGTCGTTCCTCGAGCTCGGCCTCGGCTATCGGAACGAGGCCGAGAGCAACGAAGCGGGCGAACGATCCACCAAGAATCGCTACGGCCTCGACCTCGGCATCGTCATCCCCATCTTCGACAGGGGCGAAGCGCGGGTTACTGCGGCTCGGGAGACCTACATGCGGGCGATCAATCGTCTGATCGAGCGCTCCGTCAACGCACGCTCAGAAGCGCGTGTGGCTTACACAACCTACCGGGCGACGCACGAGATTGCCCGCTACTACCAGACCCGCATCCTGCCACTGCGTCGGCAGATCTCGGCGGAGGTGTTGCTCCGCTACAACGGCATGCTGGTCGACGTATTCGAGCTCCTCATCGAGGAGCGGGAACGCATCACCGCCAACGTGGCATCGCTCGATGCGCTGCGTGACTACCATCTCGCAGTCGCCGACCTGCAGGCAGCTCTCATCGTCGGCGGCCTCGTGCCACCGTCCGGCGTGATCAACACGACGCCTCCACCCGAAACCATTCCTCTTGGACTCTAGAAAGGAGAAAGACATGAGCCTCTCCAGACGCGATCTCGTCGGGGCCTCGGGCCTCGCCCTGATTGGCGCTGCCGCCGTCAGCGGCCGCGTCCAGGCGCAATCGATCCCGGAAGCGCCGACGACCACAACCAACACCATGCAGCCGCCCCTTCATCCCACGAGCGGACCTGACTACCAGCCTGTCGTGACCCTGAATGGCTGGACCCTGCCATGGCGGCAAAACGGGGACTGGAAGGAGTTCCATCTCGTCGCCGAACCGGTCGAGCGCGAAATGGCACCGGGCATGATCGCCCGGTTGTGGGGCTATAACGGCCAGAGTCCAGGTCCGACCATCGAGGCGGTCGAAGGCGACAAGGTCCGCATCTTCGTAACCAACAAGTTGCCCGAGCACACGACCATTCACTGGCATGGCCAGCTCCTGCCCTGCGGCATGGACGGTGTCGGTGGGCTCAACCAGCCGCACATCAAGCCCGGACAGACCTTCGTCTACGAGTATCAGCTCATGAAGAGCGGTACCTTCATGTACCACCCTCACGCCGACGAGATGGTGCAAATGGCGATGGGCATGATGGGCTTCTTCGTTGTCCATCCCCGCGATCCCAAGCTGCACCGGGTCGACCGCGACTTCGTGTTTCTGCTGAATGCCTACGACATCGATCCGGGCAATTACGTACCAAAGGTCGCGGAGATGACCGCGTTCAATATGTGGTCGTGGAACAGCCGCGTCTTCCCCGGCATCGATCCGTTGGTGATCGCCAAGGGCGACCGCGTGCGGGTGCGCGTCGGCAACCTCACCATGACCAACCATCCGATCCACATGCATGGCTACGATTTCGAGGTGACATGTACCGATGGGGGCTGGGTGCGACCGGAGGCACGCTGGCCCGAAGTCACGATCGACATTCCCGTGGGCGGAATGCGGGCCTACGAGTTCGACGCAATCTATCCCGGCGATTGGGCCATTCACTGCCACAAATCGCACCACACCATGAACGCGATGGGCCACGACATCCGCACCTTCATCGGCGTCGACAAGAAGCAGTTCTCGAAACAGATGCGACGCATGGTGCCGGAGTACATGGCCATGGGGTCGGCCGGCATGGCGGACATGGGCGAGATGGAGATGCCGCTGCCCGACAATACGCTGCCCATGATGACCGGTTTCGCGCAGTTCGGCGCCGTCGAGATGGGCGGCATGTTCTCGGTGGTCAAAGTGCGCGAGGGACTGGCCTCCGGCGACTACAAGGATCCCGGCTGGTACCAGAATCCACCCGGGACCGTTGCGTATGAATGGAAGGGGCCTGCACCCGCCACGACGCGTGCGGCGAAGCCAGTCCCTCCTGCCAAGCCTGGCGCCACGCTTCAGGTCGTCAAGCCGACCTCACACGGCTCTCACAAGTAGGCTCAACTGAAGGAGGTATCGATGAAGCTCAAGCGTCTCACTACCGTGGCAATCGCAGCCAGCCTGATCTCTGTCACGACACAGGCGGCTCCGGGGCACAAACCCGGCGAAGGACACAGCCACGCGGACGACACCGACTACGGCAAGCCGGGGGATCCGAAGAAGCCGGCCCGCATTGTCCAGATCGTGTTTCGCGAGGACGACGGGAAGATGCTGTTCCTGCCGGACAAGCTGAAGTTCAAGAAGGGCGAGCAGGTACGTTTCCAGCTCCGCAACAATGGGGCGATCGATCACGAGTTCGTCGTTGGTACGGTCGAGGAAAACCTCAAGCACATGAAGGACATGGAGAAGAACCCCGACATGGAGCATGACGATCCCAATGCGAAGCGCCTGAAGCCGAAGGCAACCGGCGAAATCCTCTGGCAGTTCACCAAGGCGGGTACGTTCGACTTCTCCTGCCTCATTCCCGGACATCGTCAAGCCGGCATGTTCGGCACCATCGTCGTCGAGTAATTAGTCCACGCCCAAGGAGAACCAAATGTTGAAGAAGACTCTATTCGGTGCATTCGCCTTGTCCCTGGTTTCGCTGACTGCGCTGGCGGACGGCAACATGGTTAAGGCGGAAGTCGTGAAGGTCGACAAGCCGGCCGGCAAAATGACCCTCAAGCATGGTCCCATCAAGAATCTCGACATGGAGTCCATGACCATGGTGTTCCGAGTCGCCGATCCCTCGATGCTCGACAAGGTGAAGGCCGGCGACAAGATCGAGTTCGAGGCGGATCGCGTCAACGGTGCGATCACAGTAACCAAGATCGGCAAGGGACACTAACGCGACGTCGAGAGTAATCCATGAAGCGGGTTCTGTTGCTATTGTGTCTTGCAGCGACAGCTGTTTTGAGCGCGGAATCGTCGGCGCGTGCTGACGATTCTGAACTGCAGGCCACGCTGGCCAGGCTCAACTGCGTGCCAGCAAAGATCGCTGTCACGGAAGTTTCTGGCGCCATTACGGTCTACACCGTGACCTGCAAAGGAAGCCGCAAGGAGATTGACGTGTTGTGCTTGAGCAACGCCTGTCAGACGCAACCTCGGTTGCGTCCGGACGACGACAGGTAGGATCGTGTCGCGGCACAGTCGATTCCGGAGGAAAGCCGCGGGCCGGAGTGTCGCTGGTATGAAGCCAGCACTCCCGCGGCTTCAGCGAGCATCCCTCGTCGTGGTGGCTGTCGGCTTGGTGGCGATTGCTGTCGGTACAGCGTTCTATCTCTTCGCGAGCGATGTGCCTCGCATCGACCCTGCAAATGCGAATCAGGTCGAGCGGGGGAGACGTTTGTATGTCGCCGCATGCGCGAGCTGTCACGGCTCATCGCTGGAGGGGCAACCGAACTGGCAACGTCGCCTTCCGAATGGGCGCCTGCCGGCGCCGCCTCACGACGAAACCGGGCACACTTGGCACCATTCGGATGCATTTTTGATGCGGATAACGCAACTCGGTCCCGCTGCCTACCCTGAAGGGTATCTGACCGATATGCCCGCCTTCGGGAATACTCTCTCCGAAAGGGACATCGCTGCGATTCTGGCATACATCAAGAGCCAGTGGCCGCCCGATATCAGGGCCCGACAGAGTCGTCAGAATGCTGCGCGGTGATGGGGCCCTAGCAGATCACGGTGTCGCTCGATCAACCGGGATTTCAACAGGAGATGACGCTCGACAATGAGGACAACTAAGGAATTGCCTCTTTCAACCACAATCGGCTCGTAGGCCACACACAACTACGATGCTGGGACTCCGGGTGATGACTGGTGACATGTAACCTCCAGCATCAACGTAGCAAAGTACTTCTGAGAAGCAGATACTCTGAGGCGTTGACGACGAATGTAGACTATCAAGACTTTTTTGCTGGGGGGTGCAGTGTCGCGTGCGGGCCAATCCGGCAGTTGGCCCCCGTCGCATTTGCGTCGTCGATTATGCCATCAGCGCCTGCGGTAAAGGTGATCATGCATCGTTGTGCCTGGAAGATGACCTGCGACTTCGGTCCGGTGATGGCCTGATTGACGATCAAGTAACCGATCACGCGACCACCGTCGGGCATTGCGTCGTCATGATGAGGCTTCCCCCATGCTTGGATCAAATGCTGTGAGCTGTGCCCGACCCAGTCTCTTACATTGAGGTCCTGGACACGCCCGGAAGACATCGGCCCACACGAGGTCACGAACCCCATGGCTGCGAGGGCTGCGATACCGTGAAACTTCATGAGATTCTCCTCGTCAACTCAATGCAGTCGGCAAGCACCATGCTCATCCCTCGGGCCGACTATTGCCTCGACGCAGAAGTATTGTTTTGATCCAGGTCAATCTGCCGCACGGATATTCACGCCCAACAGAAAGGGGCCGCTTGGTACCTGAGACATGCAGATGGTCACTGCATGTCTATGGAGGTTGTCTTGGCGGTTGATGCCGACTTGCTTGCGGTTTCACCTCCGATCGTCAGCACCGCCTGGAGGTCGATGGCGGCGAGCAGGAAGTCGCGTCGCGCGTCGAGCGACGCCGCATTTGCCGCGATGCGTACGCGCGTGTCGGTGAGGTACTTGAATAGATCGACCCTCAGGCCTTCACCGGCGAGGACGCCGGTGGTGTAGCGCAGCATGATTTCCTTCGAGACGCGCTGACGCAACGGTAACACGCGGTCGCGCCAGGAGCGCGCGATATCGTAAGTGGCGCGGTAGGTCTCGTAGGCAACGCGCGCTTCGGAACGAGCGTCGACGGCCTGGCCGGCCAGGAGATTCAGCGCGCGCATATAGGCTTCACGTGCTGTGCGCGTGCGAGCCTCGCCGGTATCGAAGATCGGGATCTGGAGGTCGACCTGGCCGCCGCCGCGGTTGATGGCAGTGTCGAAGTTGGTCAGCGGGTTTGCCGTCTCGTTGTTGAAGATCCCCGCCAGTTGAAGCATGGAGACGTAGCGGGTGGCTTCGGTGAGCGAAAGTGACTTGGCCAGGGCGGTAACTTCGCGGCGCGCGATCTCGAGGTCTACCCGACGCTTGATCGCCTCGACCTCGACATCGTTCAAGCTGTCCAGTGACAGCGGCAGGGGCGGTAGTTCCCGAGGCAGCCTGAAGTCCAAGCCAGCTCCGGAAAGGCCAAGCAACCTCGCGAGTGCCTCGTGATCGCGATGGGCCTGCAGCTTTGCCTGTGCGACGCGCGTGCCGATCTCGGCCCGGAATGCAGCGATTTCGGCCTGGTCGAGTTGGTCGCCGCCACCAGCTTCGCCCATGCCAGCGATCAGTCGGGCGGCCGCGTCGGCGGTGGCGCGGGTCTGCTCCAGAAAGTCGACCTGCTGCCGTGAGGCGATGGCACGTACATGGGCGCGGCGTGTGTCCGC
Source organism: Enhydrobacter sp. (assembly GCA_025808875.1). Lineage (NCBI taxonomy): Bacteria > Pseudomonadati > Pseudomonadota > Alphaproteobacteria > Hyphomicrobiales > Enhydrobacter > Enhydrobacter sp. Next base: position 589,276 of record CP075528.1, read on the forward strand.
CGCGAGGCGCAATGTCGCCTCGATCGCCCGGTAGCGCGCCTGTCCGAAGCGCTCGGCGGCAATCGCAGTACGCCTGGGTAGAGTGATCAAGCTCAGAATATCCCCGATGAGCCGGACCTCGAAGTTCGCGACGCCGGTGCCGGCGATCCTCATCAGGGACAGCGCCGGGTTGGGCGGGAGGCTGGCTTGGACGTACGCCGCCTCGGAAATCCCGAGTTCGTTGTAGACAGCCTGGAGCGTGCGGTTGTTCAGAAGCGCGACCTGCACGGCCTGCTCGGCGGATAGTGTCCCGGCCAGCAGGGCCGTCACCTTCTCACGGGCGCGCCCGGCCTGCGCGTCGGTCGAGATCTTGACCACCTCCTTGCCGATCTGCTGCTGAACGCTATGGGCAACGTCGGTCATGCCACCGTCGGCTGAAAATTGCGCGCAGCCTGCGAGCAAGACCGCAACGGCCGCAAAGGACAGGTATCTCATGCGTGCGCCCCCCGATCGACCGCAGGTGCGAGCGGAAGGTGCCAGCCCTTGACCAGCGCGTAGAGTGCCGGGATCACCAGCAGGGTGAGCAGGGTCGAACTCACCATGCCGCCGATCATCGGCACGGCGATGCGTTGCATTACTTCCGAGCCGGTGCCGGTGCTCCACAGGATCGGCAGCAATCCCGCCATGATGGCGGTCACCGTCATCATCTTTGGCCGCACGCGTTCGACGGCGCCTTCGATGATGGCGGCCCGCAGGTCCGAGCGGTCCAGCGGCCGGCCTTCGGCCTCGCGGCGTCGCTGCCGTTCCTTCAGGGCTTGGTCGAGATAGATCAGCATCACCACGCCAGTTTCGGCAGCGACGCCGGCCAGGGCGATGAAGCCCACGGCCACGGCCACGCTCATGTTGAAGCCCATCCACCACACGAACCAGAAGCCGCCGACCAGAGAGAAGGGCAGCGACAGCATGACGATCAGCGTCTCGGTCAGGCGCCGGAAGTTGAGATAGAGCAGCACCAGGATCAGCAGCAGCGTGGCCGGCACGACGATCTGCAGCCGGGCCTCGGCCCGCTCGAGGAACTCGAACTGGCCGCTCCAGATCGCGTACGAGCCGGGCGGAAACTTCACATTCTCCTGCACGGCGCGCCGGGCATCGGCGACATAGCTGCCGAGATCGCGGTCGCGATAGTCGACGAAGACATAGACCGCGAGCTGGGCGTTCTCGGTGCGGATCGTGGTCGGCCCCTGGTTCACCTTCACCTCGGCGAGCTGGCCGAGCGGGATCATGCCGCCGCGCATGGTCGAGACCAGCACGTCGGAGGCGATGGTCCGCGGGTCGGAGCGCAGGTCGCGCGGATAGCGGACGTTGACGGTGTAGCGTTCGCGTCCCTCGACCGTGGTGGTCACCGCCTCGCCGCCCAGCGCGCTCGACACCGCCTGCTGCAGATCCTCGGTCAGCACGCCGTATTGTGCCAGCCGCGCGCGGTCGGGCACGATGTCGAGAAAAGAGCCGCCCGTGACCCGCTCGGCGAAGGCGCTGGTGGTGCCGGGCACAGTGCGGACCGCCGCCTCGACCTGGCGGGCGAGTGTTTCCAGTTCGCCGAGGTCGCGGCCCAGCAGCTTGATGCCGACGGGCGTACGGATGCCCGTGGCCAGCATGTCGGTGCGGGCCTTGATCGGCATGGTCCAGGAATTGCTGACGCCGGGGAACTGCAACGCCCGGTCCAACTCGGCGATCAATCCATCGACGTTCATGCCCGGCCGCCACTGCGATCGTGGCTTGAGATTGATCACCGTTTCAAACATTTCCAGCGGGGCGGGATCGGTGGCGGTTCCGGCACGACCGCTCTTGCCGTAAACCGAGGCCACCTCGGGGAACGAGCGGATAATCTTGTCCTGGGTCTGCAGCAGCTCGGCCGACTTGGTGACCGAGAGGCCCGGCAGCGTCGTCGGCATGTAGAACAGCGTGCCTTCGTCGAGCGCGGGCATGAATTCGGTGCCCAGCTTCATCGCCGGCCACGCCGTCGCACCCAGCGCGGCAAGTGCGACCGCGATCGTGACCAAGCGCGCCTTCAATACCAGATGGATTGCCGGGCGATAGAGCCAGATCAGTGCCCGGTTCACCGGATTGCGATGCTCCGGCAGGATACGACCGCGTACGAACAGCAGCATCAATGCCGGCACGAGGGTGATCGACAGCAATGCCGCCGCCGCCATCGCCAGACTCTTGGTCCAGGCGAGCGGCTTGAACATCCGCCCTTCTTGGGCCTCCAGTGCGAAGATCGGCAAGAACGACACGGTGATAACCAGTAGGCTGAAGAACAACGCCGGTCCGACCTCGACGGCAGCCTCGACGATCGCCTCGGCCCGCGACTGGCCCGGCTTCAGGCGCTCCAGGTGCTTGTGGGCGTTCTCGATCATGACGATGGCTGCATCGATCATGGCGCCGATGGCGATGGCGATGCCGCCGAGACTCATGATGTTGGAACCGATCCCCAGCACGTGCATCGCGGCGAACGCCATCAGGATGCCGACCGGCAGGGTGATGATCGCCACCAGCGCCGAGCGCACATGCAACAGGAACACGAAGCAGACGAGCGCCACGACGATGCTCTCTTCGATTAGCGTATGGACCAGGGTCTCGATGGCGCGATAGATCAGATTGGAACGGTCGTAGACCGGCTCGATGCGGACGCCCTCGGGCAGGCCCGACGCGAGTTCCTTTATCTTGGCCTTCACATTGGCGATCACGTCGAGCGCGTTCTGGCCGAAGCGCTGCAGAACGACGCCGCTCACCACTTCGCCCTCGCCGTCGAGTTCGGTGACGCCGCGCCGCTCGTCGGGGCCGAACTCGACGCGCGCAACGTCGCGCAGCAGCACCGGCACCGGCCCGTCGGCGCGCAGGACGATTTGCTCGAGATCGGCGATGCTCTTGATGTAGCCGCGGCCCCGCACCATGAATTCGGTCTCGGCCATCTCGACGACCCTGCCGCCGACCTCGCGATTGCTGGCGCGGATCGCCGAGTTAACGCGCGCCAGCGGCACGCCGAAGCCGCGCAGCTTCACTGGGTCGACCACGACGTTGTATTGCCGCACGAAGCCGCCGACGCTTGCCACCTCGGCCACGCCCTCAGCCTTGGCGAGGCCGAAGCGGATGTACCAATCCTGCAGCGAGCGCAACTCGGCCAGGGAACGGTTGGCACCGACCACGACGTATTGATAGACCCAGCCAACGCCGGTGGCGTCCGGCCCCAGCGTCGGCCGGACGTCGGCCGGCAGCTTCTGGGCGCCGGAATTGAGATATTCCAGTACGCGGCTGCGCGCCCAGTAGATGTCGGTGCCGTCCTCGAAGATCACATAGACGAACGACACGCCGAAGAACGAGAAACCGCGCACAGCCCTGCTGCGAGGCACCGCAAGCATGGCAGTCGTCAGCGGATAGGTGACCTGGTCCTCGACCACCTGCGGCGCCTGGCCCGGCATCTCGGTGTAGACGATCACCTGAATGTCGGAGAGATCGGGGATGGCGTCGAGCGAGATGCGGCCGATCGCATAGAGTCCGCCGCCGGTAAGGGCGAGGGTGGCCATGAAGACCAGCAGCAGGTTGCGCCCGGACCAGCGAATGATCCCGGCGATCATTTGCCGCCCCCAGCGGTGAACGCCGCAAGCGCGGCTCGCAGGTTGCTTTCGGCGTCGATCAGGAAAGTGGCAGAGGTGACGACGCGTTCGCCGGGCTCAAGACCTCCCAACACCTGGACGTAGCCCGGCACCCGGGCGCCGAACTTCACCGGCCGAGGCTCGTAGCGGCCTTCGCCGCGCTCGACCAACACGATCTGCCGCTTGCCGCTGTCGATCATTGCCGACTCCGGCACGGCCACCCACCGGCCGGGGATCGGTGCCTCGATTTCCGCGGTAGCTGCCATGTCTGCACGCAGGAGCCCGTCGCTATTGGCGACCTCGATGCGCAGGCGTGCCGTGCGGCTGTCCTTCCCGACGCCGGGATAGATGAATGTGACGCGGCCGGCAAAGGGCCGGTTGGGCCACGCGTTCACTGTGACCATGGCCATGTCGCCGACTTTGACGAAAGCGAGATCCTGCTCGTAGACCTCGGCCAGCACCCACATCACCGACGTATCTACGATACGGAACAGGGTATCGCCGGGCTGGTAGCGCATGCCCTTGACCGCCATCTTCTCGATCACCGTCCCGGCTGTCGGCGCGGGCACCGCAATGGTGCGTGGTGGGCGCTCGCCGCGGCGCAGCTTTTCCAGATCGCTTTCGGGGTAGTCGAGGTTGCGCAGGCGGTTGTCGGCGCTGCCTTGAGTGCCGCGCGACAGCACGAACTCCTGCTGCAGGACGTTCAGTTCGGGGCTGTAGACCTCGAACAGCTTCTGTCCCGGGGTCACGGCATCGCCGGTGGCGCTGACATATAGCTTCTCGATCCAGCCGCCGAATCGGGGCGCAATCACCGTCTGGCGACGCTCGTCGTACTGCACGGTAGCAAAGGCGCGCACGACGCGGGCGAGCGTCTGCTCCTCGACCGCCTCGCTGCGCACGCCCAGCCGTTGTACGCGGTCGAGGCTCACCTTGACGATGTTGCTGTCTTCTGACGAGCCCTCCTCCTCGCAGACGGGAATGTAGTCCATCTGCATCGAGTCTTTCTTCGGTACGGGCGAGGTGTCGGGCGCGCCCATTGGATTGCGGTAGTACTTGACCTTGCCGCCGCAAGGTCCGGTCGGCGCGGGCGCCTCGGATGAGGACGAGGCGACGCTCGCGGTCAATAGCTGCGCGCCGTTCAGCCACAGCACGATGCCGGCCCCAGCGGCGGCACCGGCCAGGGCCGCGACAAATGCAACCGCGAATCCGCGACCGGCCTTTCGGCCTTCGATGTTCGACATGAGTAGGATCCCTTCCGACAGCCGTAGTGCACCCGACGAGGCTCACCTGCGGCAGCACGCGACGTTCAAGCGACGGTCAGAAGATCAGGCGCGGTGGAAAGGGATCGGGGGGTGGTGACAGGCCTGTCAACAGCGCCGGGTGGGCGGCGCCGAAACACTCTTTGGCTGCAGGTGACGAGGTCAGGAATGCCGCTACCCCGAGGGACGGCGCAGCCCCTATGCATACGTTCAAGCAGCCAGCGGTCGGGGCATGGCAGGGCATGCTGTCGCAATCGTCGCACTGCGTGCAGGGCATGTCGGCGGCAACGCGCGCCGATGCGGTGGCAACGGTCATCACGCAACCAGCCAGCACAGCAAGGCAGCCAAGGAGGGCAGCGAGGGCGCGAAGACGCTCCATGTCACAATGATGCGCCACTGACAGCAACGTGCCAAGGGCAGCTTGATCACAGGCCCGTCATCACGCTACCGCTACCGCATCTATCGAACATTGCCGCCGACTGCTCCCATGTTGGGGAGTGCGTCATCTCGCAGTCCATCGACTTGGGGATTGCGCTGTCGGTGATGCATTGGACGCCATTTCTGGGGCTAGTATTCCGTAGCCTCGGTAGTGCTTGTGGAGGCTCGTCGCCTCGACTGTGGTCGAACGGTTGGTCAGCAAGTAGTTGGGCATCGCTCGGCGGAACTGCACGCGTAGCATAAGGTTGATATGTCGATGATGTTGCGCGAGCTATCGAGATAGCTGGGTGTTGAGTCTGGCAATTGACGGACTGGATCGAGCGTCAGCACGGTCAATTTCTGCTCGCAGCGGACAGCCGAAATTCTCCAGAAGACCTCATTCGCTTCCCGCACTACCTCATCTACGATGCAGCCCCGTGTATTCGAGAGGCGGATGGGCCAACTTGTGCCAGCGTGAATGGTCTACCGGTGCCGCTCTCGAGTTGCAGACGACTTACGCGGCAGCTTGGAGAAGCAAGTTGAGCTGGTTGCACTCCCCCGCAACCAGCTCAACTTGCGCAGATCGGCCGACCTAACCGGCGGGTTTTTGCGTCCGCAAGTTGTGATCGCTGCGCCTCGCAATTGAACTGCGCGTTCGAAGGGGTGCGGGCCTTGACGGGCAAGGAGACGTCGCTGGTCTGCCTATGCGCTAGGGCGAGTTAGACGAACAAGTGCTTCGCGGCGGTGGTTCGACTCCGCCCCTGAGTTAGAGATTGCGCTAGACAACCTGACAGATGGCGCCACGCGCGATGCCAAAAAGGGAAGCACCTCAGCTCACTTGGCCCAGCAGGTTGTTGAAATAGGCTTTTGAAGGGTGCTGATGGGCAAGGTTAATTCGCAAACGACAGCCATGACGCATGATCGATTCAAGATTGCGTGTCCGTCGATTCGCTTGTTTCTCGTCATCGTGTGAACCCCGACTTTTCAACAGCCTGCTAGCCCTATCGGGCAACGGCTGCCTCCTTCGCCTGATCTGCGGTCCGCTTAGTACCAGGAGGAACAGCCCGGTTCGGGCCACCACGGTGACGAAACGGCCGATAGTTTCCGAGCTTGGTTCGAGATCTGTAGTTGCCGTCGTCAAAGCCAAGCGGCTTGCCTCCTTCTGCCGTCGATTCCGCCACCGTCTCGGGCGCGATGATCGGCGCGGGAGCTGACGTCGCCGCAGTCGCTGCCGCGGCACCCCCGATCAGACCCTGACGTCGAAACGCCACGGCGTCGGCCGCTGCCCGCACCGGATCATCCTCGGTATGAACGTAGCGCATGAACATCGTGACCGTCTTGTGCGCCGTGAGCGCCATGCCGACCTTCACGGGGATCCCGGAATTTGCGATATCGGTGGCCGCGCGATGCCGGATGCCGTGTGTGCCGATGCGCGGCAGCCCTGCACGCCCGAGGATGCGCTGCCAACCCTTGTAATAGGTGTGCTTCGGCATCGGCCGGTTGGGATCCAAGATAGATGGGCAGACGTAGGGTGACTTTTCCAAACGCGGCGCCGCCTCGACCAGGCGGACCGCCTCGGCGCTCATCGGCTTCGACATGCCGCCGGTCTTGCTGTCGGGCCATTCGATACGACGGTTGTCGAGATCGACCCAGGCCCATTCGAGCTTGAGGATCTCCGACATCCGAGCCGCAAACTCGAACTGTAGCCGGATGGCGAGGAGGATGAACGGGTGCTCGAGGCCCTCGTCCTCCGCCTTGCTCAAATAGGCATACAGTCGTTTCAACTCTGCATCGGTGATCAGCCGGGTCTTTCCTCGTTCTGGGAACTTTGGAACATGGCGGCATGGGTTCGATCCGTCTGGACGCATGCCCCAGACCTCCGCCATGTTGAACATCTTACGCACCGCCGAGAGCACCCGATTTGCGTTCGTTGGGAACTTCGACATCTTCTTCATAAGGCCTGAGATATCCGAGCGTGTGACGTCGGCGACCTTGGTTTGGCCGAGATGGGGGATGACGTAGAGCTTGCCGTAGCCGCGGTTGGCCCCGACCGTAGAGGGCTTGTTGCGCGGCTCGGAGTAGTCGGCGATGAAGCGCTCGAAGAGCTCCTTCACTGTCGGCGCCCGGCGCGCGGCGCTCTTCTCCGCACTCGGATCCTTGCCCTTGCGGACGTCGGCCAACCAATCCTGGGCGATGGCCCGGGCCTGCTCAACCGTGATCTCGCCAAAGCGGCCGATGGCGGGCTTGCGACGCTGGCCGTTGTTGGCGACGTAGGCCACCATGAAGACCTTGCGGCCGGTCGGCGTGACCTTGAGCAGGAAACCCGGTATCGCTGCGTCGCGGAGTTCGTAAGGAGCCTTCTCCGGCCGAGCGGCGTCCACGACGGTCTTCGTGAGTTTGAGTCTTGTCATTCCTATCCTCCGACGAGGCCGGACTTCAGGTGCAGAATAAGTGCAGCCAGAAATCCAACCGTGGCGTACGACCGGCTAGGACTGGATCACGATACGAAGCGGAAATGCCAGATGGATCAAGCGCTTATCGTACTGTGGCGGGCCGCCGGCTAGAATTAGGATAGGCCATCTGTTACCCCTCAAAATCAGGTTTCCTCACGGAAGTGTTGGTTCGAGTCCGACCGGGGGCACCACCTCATGCTTGCTCATGAGTAACGTAAAACGCTGGCCCGCTTGACATATCCGGCAGTCCCTGTCTGGTAGAATGGTGCGTAGAGCCGCAAGGTTCTTCACCACTACACCAAGGCACGGAACACCTAGGATGCACCTAACCGATATGGTCGTGAGGTCCCTGCCGCTCCAAAAGGAGGGCCAGAAGGACTACACCGACGACACGTTCGCGGGGCTCACGCTTCGCGTCGGCAAGCGCACCAAGACGTTCATGCTCTTGGTCGGATCTGGAAAGCAGCGGAAGCGGCACACGCTCGGGAAGTACCCGTACGTGTCGCTTCAGGACGCGCGGAAGAAGGCGCGCATCATCGTCGGGCAGCGGGAGCAGGCTCCGGCCGACATGGCTCCCGAGGTTTCCTTCGACGACGCGCTCGACACGTTCCTCAAGGCCTACGCCGAGAAGAACAAGGACTCGACGGTCTACGAGACGACCCGGCTCCTCAATCGCCACCTCAAGCCTGCCCTAACCGGCAAGAACCTCAACGACGCGAAGAAGTGGCGACTGGTCGAGATAATGGACGAGATCGAGAAGGTCTCCATCCGCCGCCATTTCTACACGGCCGCGTTCACGTTCTTCCGGTGGTCCAGGCGGTACGACATCCCGAACCCGCTTGAGGGCGTCGAGAAGCCGCCCAAGAGCAAGTCCAGGTCGCGCCTGTTCACTCCGGACGAGTTCCGGACCATCTGGCAGGCAAGCCTCGACATGGGCACGTACGGCCTCCTGTACCGCGTTCTCCTGGCATCCGGCCAACGGCTCGGGCAGATCGCCAACCTCCACTCCGACTTCATCGACCGCGGCAGCCGCCAGATCACCTGGCCTGCTGAGCTCATGAAGACCAACAAGGAGTTCACGTTTCCCTACGGGGACCTACTCCATTCCCTGCTACCGCAGGGGGACGGGCACCTGTTCACCGGAGACGACGGCGAACCGTGGGACAACTGGACGGACCCGCACAACGACCTCTTGGCGCGGTGCAAGCTAAGGTGTTGCCTTGAGAAGAGCTTCGAGTTCCTTGATCCGTTTCGCGATCGCGTCGACCGCCTTGTTTATCATCCTCAACAAGTCGGCAGCCTCTCGCGCGGTGACGCTATATCTCGGGACGAAATACCTCTCAATCGGGTCAGACCCGTGAACGTGAACCCTCGTGATCTTTCTCCGGTAGGTCTTGGAATCTGTGTGAGCAAACTCTTCGTTTCTCAAGCCGAGCATGCGCGTGTGAAGTTCGAGTTCCGCGGCATCGTAGCCAAGCAATTCGAGTGGGAACTGCGGCCACCCTTTGGCCCATGTGAATGGTCTCGTGTATGAAGTGACGAGAGCGGACGTGTAAGCGGCTTGATGCCAGTACGCTTCGCCGCGCAATTGAGCAAAGTGCTTATGCCATTTCTTCTTGATGAGATGCCTTGCGTGATGCCGGGCGAAGTATAGGTCCCACATGGACGCAGACAGCTTGCCGTAAAGGTCTTCTGCCGATTGCATCTGCACCTTGTTCATCCACCCCTCGCCATCATTGCGCAAGCCGAAGGATTTTACCCCTTACTATCCTCAAATATGACCGAAACCTTCACCGGCACCATCGTCGTGCAGGAAGGCCGCAAGCGGCTCGCCTTCAACTCACCTCGCTACTATCTCACCCGCATCCGCAAACTGGCCGAAGGCGCGAAGGTATGGGTTACGGTTACGGACAAAGCGCCGTCGCGCTCAGATGGGCAGAACCGCCTCTACTGGCTTTATCTCACACTCATCGAGGAGGAGACCGGCAACGACCGCGACGTGCTCCACGAGCACTTCAAGCAGCAGTACCTCAAACTACCCCCTAGAATCGTTTATACGGCCCAAGGTGAGGCGAAAGAGGTACAGCTCTACCGAAGCACCACCACGCTCTCCAAGGCAGCCTTCAGCGAGTACATGCAGAAGATCGAGCGAGACACGGGCGTCATGATCCCCGAGGGCGAGCGCAATCACTTGCTCAAGGGCATGGCGATCGACGTGCGCCAGGACCCGCGCTATCCCGACGGCGACTCGCGCACGGCGTTCGATGAGTGATCGTGATCGAGAGTGTCGCAAGCCCCTTTCGGGGTTTTTGCGTTGTGTGCTGCAATCGACGGTAAGTTGCGGTCGATGCGCTGCTATTGGCACTCAAATTCAGGATGAGCATCAACGCCGGCAAACCGGACGGCTCCGTCAAAACTCGGACTGGTTCAGACTAGCTTGCCACGCTAGCTCTTCTCCATGAAGTCCTTGAAGGCGTGCGCAGTGTAATCCGCATCCCGATCGCTCATGACCTTGCCGGGCCATCGAATATTTGTAGTCGTCGGCGGCCAGATGCGAAATAGCGTGCCCTTGTCAGGTGGTCGGAACGGGAACCTGCGGGGCAAGTCTTCCTTTGGTGAGCGGAGAACCACGACGAACAACTCGCCAATCGCAAGGGTGCTAGCCTGACTGTTGTAGTAGGTGGCAATTTTGTCCGGCCGCGCCGCAGCACGAGCGTCCGGCAGCAAAAGGAAAGGCGTCGAAGTCCAGTAGTTGGGCCACGCCCCGCGCTTGTATGCGCCGAGCCACACGCCCCACCCACGATCCGGTGGCAGCTGGCGCCGCATCATCCGCTTCCGCTGCGTGTGGTGCGTCGTGACGTGCTCACCGATTCCGTACTCTGCGACCATCACCTTGAGCGCGGCCCAGGAAGCGATCTTGGCCTGCATCTCAGGCGTTAGCATGAGTGGTTTGCCGGCGATCAGCTCCTTGAGGATCGGTCGAGCCATATCCTCGACGTGCTTGCGCATCCATCCGTTGTTACAGGTCTTTTCGCAAACACAGAGCACCTGCCAATCACGGATGTCTCCGGCGACCTTGCCGATTTTGAATGTCGTGCTCTGCCGCTGCGCTGTTGCCCGCAACTGCCGGTACTTCCGCATAGTCCGTGGCGGTAGATACCTTTTGTGGGTCCAGCGCGACATGACATGCTCGCGCGTGAGCTTCCCCGCGAAGCCACAGAAGATGCACTTACCTGGAGGGGCCTTATTGCCTTCGGGTGTCTTGCGGACCGCCATCCGCGAACCTTAGCGGACTTCTGCCATCCCTACCTACCGGACTGCATGTGGGGCCGGTGGCCGGCATCGGACACCCTGGCCGAGGCTGAGAAGTGTGAGCTTGTGCGCTCCAACTGCCACCGGATCAGACCCAAGCCCGGCTCGACGCCAAACGGAGGTCTCATAGTTCCTCACCGGGCATCGCGTTCCGGAACACCTATTCTGCACCTAATGCCAAAAAGACTTGATTTCATTGGCGTTTCGTCCTGACTCAAAATCAGGTTTCCTCACGGAAGTGTTGGTTCGAGTCCGACCGGGGGCACCAGTATCCAAGCTTACGCCCCTGCCTTAGTCTCGGTCCCAACAAAGGTGTCGGGAGGATGATCGGGGCGTGCCGGGCGCCGGCGAGCAACACGGGGACGACGGCGATCGACGCCGGATGACGGGCGAGGAGACGACGTGCCGCCGGCGATGATGCGGGGCTGGGTCGGCGCCGTCATCGTGGCCGTGGTCGCCATCGTCTATCTGTGGCCCTCGTTCATGGCGCTTGCCCGCAAGCAGCCGCGGCCCGGCGCGATCTTCCTGCTCAATCTGCTGCTGGGCTGGACGATCGTGGGTTGGGTCGTCGCCTATCGCCTCGCCACCAAGTCCGAGTTCGAGGACGACCTGCCGTCGCGGCGCCGGCGCCGCTCGAGACGCCGGTGATCGCGCCCTGGCGTTTCTCGGCGCGGCGTCGAACGGTACGCGACTTGATGCCCAGTATGAGCCAACCATGCCATACTCCCGTTCTCGTTCGCCACGGCTTGCAGCGGACAGGTGTCATGGGTGCTTCAGACGGTTCCGCGATTCTTGCCGACATTGGCGCTACCAACGCGCGCTTCGCACTGCTCGCCGGGGGAGACATCGTCGCCTCCATGCGCTGTGGAGTTGCCGACTATGCCTCGCCGATCGAGGCGATTCGAGCATTCCTCCAGGACCACGCAATCGCGCCGCCAGACCGCGCGGTGGTCGCCGCGGCGGGCCCCGTCGCGCAAGGGCGAGTGAAGCTGACCAACGCTGCCTGGACCCTGGATGCCGAACAGTTGCGGCGGGGCCTTGCGCTCGAACGCGTGCGCGTGCTGAACGACTTCGAGGCACTTGGATGGGCATTGTCGGAGTTCCAGCCAGCCGATCTGCGTTTCGTGGGTGGCGGCAGGAACCTGGAAGGCGGCACCATGGCGGTACTGGGCCCGGGGTCCGGTTTCGGCCTCGCGGCGATGACCTTCACCGACAGGAAGCCGAGCGTTCTGGTCACGGAGGGCGGTCATGCAACGCTTTCGTGCGAGAACGTGCGCGAGGATGCGATCGTCGCTGCGTTGCGCGAACGGCTGCATCATGTTTCGGTGGAGGCCGTTCTGTCGGGCCCAGGCCTGGTGAACTTGTACGAAGCTGTCGCTCGCGTCGACGGTGTCTCGGTTCCAGAACGCAGCGCGGAGGACATCATGGCACACGGTCTCGCGGGTGACTGCTCCGTCAGCAGGGCAACCCTGGACCAGTTCTGCAGCTTCCTTGGCAGTGTCGCCGGAAACGTTGCCCTGACGCTCGGTGCAGTCGGCGGCATGTTCATCGGCGGCGGAATCGCGCCCCGCTTCCTCGAGTTCCTGAGTGTTTCTTCGTTCCGTGCGCGATTCGAAGCCAAGGGACGCTTCTCCGACTATCTCTCCCGCATCCCGACGGCGATCATCGTCCGCCCCGATCCCGCCTTCGTCGGTCTTGCGAAGCTCGCACATGAGGCGCGTTAGGGCGGGTCGATTTTTCTTCGACGACGAAACTAAAAATTGTGGCATCGGCGAACGATTCCCCCGACTATTTCACGGCTCACATTCGTGGGCTCCACATGTCGTTTTCTTTAGGGGGATTTCCATGCCGTACATTCATCGTCGCACGACCCTGGGATTGCTCGGCGGCGCGGCGCTCGCGTCGGCAAGCATATCGATGCTGCCGCGAAACGCCGCAGCCCAGCAGGATCTGGTCGTCACCAACGCCTACCAGAACTTCAAGCGCGGCACGATCCACAGCCTTCATCCCGAGCGCCGCATCCTCAACATTGTCTGGGAGGATCTTGGCCGCGTGAAGATGCGCGCCGCCGACCTCGTGACCAACTATGGCCAGCTCAAGGTCGGCCAGATCGTCGACGTGCAGTGGTACGATTACCTCGATTTCCTGATCGCCAAGAAGACACCGCAGGCCGATGCGAGCGCCAAGGCGATGGTCGCCAAGGGCGCGCGGCTCGAGGGCATCCCCGGGGCCCAGGAGCAGATCAAGTTGTGGCGCATGGACGGGATGTGCACCCGCGTCAATGCCGCTGCCAACCAGATCTTCCTCGTCAACGCCTCCGCCGGCTTCCCCGAGGAGCCGTCGCCCGACAGCGGCGAAGTCATCCAGATGCCGCAGGTCCGGTCGGCAGCGGGCATCGCCGCCGTCAAGACGATCAAGCCTGGCGAATCTCTGATCACCGTGTGGAGCCAGCAGACGGCGATCAAGGTCACGATCATCCGCTGACCCGGAATGCAACGACGATGCTCCGGGATCGCCCGATCCCGGAGCGCCGCCGCTGAATTCCGTTGCAGACCAGCCGCCGGTCACGGAATATCCGTTCCTGAAAACAGGAAACCTGGGCGGCTTGTCAGTATGGATTTGCTGGCTTCGCGCGGGCGGGAGTAACCTCTGAGCCTACTCTTCTTTGCCCGCCTTGCGGTCGTGGTGCTGGCAGCTCTCGCCCTCTGGTCGATGCGTCACGAACTAAGCGAAAAGGCGGCCACCCGTCTGCAATGGGCGCTCGGCCCAGCGCTCGCGGTCATCGTGGCGACGGTCCTGCTGATCGTCTCACCCGGCAAGCGCTTCGAACTGTGGACCGTCAGCATCATGGCGGGTCTTGCCCTCGGCGTCGCCGCAGGTGCGATCCTCAATGCTGACAAGGATTTCGAACGCAAGCTGGTGCGAGTGAGGCGCACATGGGACGGTCTCGCCGCGACGGGACTGCTGCTGGTTCTCGCGCTTTCGAGGTTCGTCACCTCCGATCTGATGTCGCGCCAGTCCGGCAGGTTCGGCGTGCTCGGGGCCGCTGCGGCATTTCTCGCCGCCTTCCTCGTCGGGCGGGTAATCATGCTGCGCTACTACACGGCGCCGCGGTCGATCCATCTCGACATGTTGCCGGGCGTCAAACCCAAGGAATAGCGGTCAGGCACCGCGAACCGGGGCTCGTACGGCTTCCTCTCGCAACTACCGGGGCCATACCCGAATGAACCGCCGCATCGAAGCCCGTTTTGCCGCCCAGCGCGTCGTCGATGACGGCGACATGCTGCTGTTTCGCGCTCTGCCGATGCCGGAGCGACCGTCGGTCGGACCGTTCGTGTTCGTCGATCACTATCGAAGTCGCAGCGCGCGCGGCATCGGCGATCGTCCGCATCCCCACGCCGGCATCGAGGTGCTGAGCTATCTGCTGGAGGGCGGCGTCGAGCATCGTGACAGCATGGGCTTTCGTGACCGGCTCGGCCCCGGCGACGCCCAATGGATACGGGCGGGTCGCGGCATCCTGCATGCCGAGCAGCCGCAGGGTGGGCGCCACGGCCTGCAGCTGTGGACCAGCCTGCCGCCGGCGCTGAAATTCGCCGAGCCGACCTATCGCTCGTGGCGAGCCGTCGACATTCCCGAGATCCGCCGGCCCGGCGTCCGCGTGCGCGTCGTCGCCGGCACCGTGGAGGGCGTGTTCGGACCGATGACGCTCGCGACCCCGACAGTCTTCGCGCATGCCGAACTCGACGCCGGAGCGGTCTTCACGCTCGGCGTGGAGGCGGGGCATGAAGTCGGTCTCTACGTGCTCGCCGGCGCTCTCGCGGACGCCGGCGGCGGGCCGCTCGGCACCGGCGGATTCGCCGTGCTGGGACGGGGATCGCGCGTCACGATCGCCGCTGCCGGTGAGGGTGCGGCCTCCGTCGCGCTCCTCGGCGGCCAGCCGGCGGAAGGGCCGATCCTGTTCGCCGGGCCCTTCGTGATGGACACGCCCGAGCGTCTGGACCAGGCGCGGCGCGACTACCTGGCCGGACGAATGGGGCGGCTGGAGGGCGTGCCGTTCTGACATCGCATCGCGAAGCGGTGCGTGACGAGATGGTACAGCCGGAGCGCAATCTGATCTAAGGACCGGCGCAGGGAAGGAACGCGCACAGATGTCGTCCGAATTTCGGCGGCAGGGGCTGATCATCGTCGGCACCCTGGCCACCGCGTATGTCGCCAGCCATTTCTTCCGTGCCGCCAACGTCACGATCGGGCTCGATCTGATGCGCGACCTCGCCATCGGTCCGGAGGCGTTGGGCGCCCTGACCGGCGCGTTCTTCTTCGGCTTCTCGGTGATGCAGATCCCCTGCGGCTTCCTGTTCGACCGCTTCGGTCCTCGCCGCACGGTGACCGGTATGCTGCTGCTGGCGGTGATCGGCGCCGCCATTTTCACCTTGGCGCCGAGCTGGCCGGTCCTGCTCACCGGTCGCGCACTGATGGGCGCGGGCTTCGGCGTCATGCTGATCGGTACCATGGTGGTGATCACCCGTTGGTTCCCGCCCGACCGTTTCTCCACGCTGTCGGGCTGGGTGCTGTCGATCGGTCTGACGGGCAATCTGCTGGCGACGACGCCGCTTGCCTGGGGCACCGAGCAGATCGGCTGGCGCGGCGTGTTCGCCGCCGTCGTCGTCTTCTCGGCGGTGGCCGCGATCGCCGTGTGGCTGGTGGTGCGCGACGCGCCGCCGGGCCATCCTTTCCTGGCCCGCAAGTCGGAGACGCCGGGTGAGATGCTGCGCGGCCTCGGCGAGGTGCTGCGCAATCCCAGGCTGCCCTTCATCCTGGCCCTCAATTTCTGCAACTATGCGTGCACCTTCACCGTCCAGGGACTGTGGGGTGGACCATTCCTGCGCGAGGTGCACGGACTGAGCATCATCGAGGCGGGCAACGTGCTGCTCTCGGCGGTGATTGCCTATCAGATCGGCATGCTGGTGTTCGGCCCGCTCGATCGCCTGTTCGATACGCGCAAGTGGATCGCCATCGCGGGCACCTCGGCCATTGCCGTCATCCTCGGCTTGCTCGCGTTGTGGAGGGATGCGCCGGCCTGGGCCGCCATCGGCGCGATCGTCGCCATCGGCTTCCTGAGCGCTTCCAGCACCATGGTCATGACGCACGGCCGCGCCATCTTTCCCGACCGGCTGATCGGCCGCGGCATGGCGACGCTGAACACGAGCGTGATGCTGGGCGTGGCCTGCATGCAGACCGTGTCGGGGCTCGTGCTCGGCATGTTCGAACCGCTGGCGGATGGAGCACGCAGCGAGGAGGCCTATCGCACGCTGTTCGGCTTCATGTTCGTCGTGCTCGGGATTGCGCTGGCGATATACGGCCGCGCCGCCGATGTGCGGCCGAGCCAGGAGATGTGGGCGCGGCAGGGCGTCGGCCGATGAGGATGCACCGGTCGTTTCGTGCGCCTACCGGGCCTTCCCGGACACGGCGATCGGCGAATCGTCGAAGCAGTCGAGCGCCCAGTCATAGAGCTGGGAATCGAGATGGTTGATGCGGCGTATCGCTTCGTCGTCCTTCTCGACCACCATTTTGATCCGGTGTGCGCTGTGAAACTTCCCGATGGTGCCACTGAGAAAGCGTTGGCCGATGCATTCCAAGGAACGGCCGAATCGACTGGTGACTCCGACAAATTCAAAATCCTCGAGAACGCGCTTCGCGGCCTCGAGGAGGTCCGGTCCCATTCTCTCCAGTGGCAGGTGGTCGTTGCCGCAGGCAAATATGCGGGTTTGCGGATTGCGCATGTAGCTGCACAGCAGGCCGTCGTCGGAGGTCGTGAACTCCATGAAACTGAGGTCATGGGCCGCTTCGACCAGCCGAACCGCATCGCCGCCCCGGGCCATATGGGTGATGTCATCGCGAAGGGCCCGCGCCCATGCATAAAGCGACACGGCGTGATCCACCGGTTCGCGCAACAACGTGAATTTGGCGGCGCCGGCGGGAAGAAATGGAAGCACACGCGAGGAAATATGGCCGGCAAAGATGCCGCGCCGGAAGGCCTCTGGCTCGGCCACGACGTCCCAGTCCTCGATCCGGCGAAACGGACCGCTCACGCGGCGCAAGATCCCGTCGAGTGTCATGCCGCCCGTTCTGGGTACATGAAAAAAGAAGAGCGCGTCGATTCCGGGTTTCAGGGACAGTTCGCTTTGGGGATCCCGCTCGATGCAATCATGTACAAACACTTCGAACAGCCCTCAGCTTGCCGCGCGATCTCTGGTCTGAGCCTAGAATCCTCATCGTGCAATTCAAATCGTATTCGGCACGACTTGCGATACCGACAATCACGCCTTGCGCAACGTCCTCAGCAGGAGGTTGGACAAGTCATGCACGAGGCGTGCCTGCCAGCTCAGGGTACGCATCCGCGCTGAAGGGTCCTCTTCCACGGTGACGACGTGCCTCAGGATGGCGGCCTCATCCAGCAGCCGACGCCGCCAGACATCGGCGTCGCTCGACGGCTGGTCGAGCGGTGCAGACAGGATATCCTCCGACGAAGCCACGGCGTGCAGGTAGGCGGCGCGCGCGCCCTTGTCGCTCGGAGAGGATTCCAGATCTTCCGCGGCGTGCCTCACGGACTTCACCGCTTGAGCAAGTTTTTCGCCGTTGGCACTAAGCATGACCGGAACCTCGCAGGTCGGGATGACTACGCCCCGATGTCTCCACAACTCCTTTGAACATCCATGACGATCCAACTCAGTCGCTGGCGCCGGCGATCGCTCCGTCACTCTTCTGCTGGCGTTCCGCCTTGGCGACCGTCGCCAGCGCCCGGCAACAGAGAAAACCCGCACAGAACGCCGCCCCTGCTGCCACCCAGTCGGGATCCATCAGCGGCCTCTGCAGGGCTGCGGAGACGAAATCGACGGCAGCCAGCACGACCAGCAAGGCGGCGACGATCGCCGAATCGAAGGCCCTCGACTGGCGGACCAGCCCCGCCCGTGGGTCGATCGTGATCGGGGTCGACCAGCCCCTCATGCGGCCCAGCAATCCACCGAGGAACGCTGCCGCGACCCACACCAGATCGCTTGCCAGGGTCACGTCGAAGATTCCCGCGAGCATCACCAGCGCCTGTCCCATGGCGAGCGACGCCGGCACCGCTAGTCGCCAATATCTCACCGCCGCCCCCTTGGCCTGCGGCGAAATCGTCGAGAAACACAGGGCGGCGAACACTATCGTCGCGAGATTGGCAAGGCTGAGAGGAGCGATCATCGGATGGGGTGTGCGCTGCTGGGCCTATCTTAACGCTTAATTTGCATGTGCTGGCTTGGCAAGCTGAACCGCACTCGGTTGATGCCGAGTTACTTTATGCGACCCGCCGAAATTGCGGATCCCGCACCGCATCACAAGCGCGTCGACACCGTCTCCAAAAGCAGTTCCACTGCAGTTTCGGGCAGGATTTCGGCAGTCTTCACTGTGATATGCGCCGCCATGGGCGGCTCGTAAGGTTGATCGCGTCCGGTGACGTTCGTGACCTTCCCCGAATCGGAAGCTCTGTAGAGGCCCTTGAGGTCGCGCTGTCGACAAATCTCGATCGGCGCGTCGACATGCACCTCGAGGAACCGGTCGGCCGGGAACAGCGTGGACTTGCCGTCGTCCACCGAGCCGCAGACGAGGAAGCGCAGCTCACGCCGGCTGTTGGAGGAAAGCGCGTGGACCATGGGCGCGGGCGTCAAAAGTAACCCTCCCGCTTTTTGTGCTCCATCGAGCCCCTGGCGGCCAGATCGACGAGACGGCCCTGGCGCTCCGAGGACCGCGTGCGCAGGAGCTCGGCCACAATGCCCGCGACATCCGCGGCCGCCGATTCGATGGCTCCCGTGAGGGGCCAGCAACCCAGAGTCCTGAACCGGACGCGGCGCTTGTGCGGGCGCCATTCCGCGTCGGGCCGCGCGCCCGGCCGGTCGACGAAGATCAGGGAACTGCCGCGTTCGACGACGGCCCTCTCGGCGGCGAAGTAAAGCGGCACGACTTCGATCTCTTGTGCGTGGATGTAGGTCCAGACATCGAGCTCGGTCCAGTTCGACAGCGGGAAGACGCGCATCGTCTCGCCGGGCCGCAGCCTCGTGTTGAACAGCGACCACAGCTCGGGTCTCTGGTCGCGCGGATTCCAGACGTGGCCCGAGGTTCGCACGGAGAAGACCCGCTCCTTCGCGCGCGACTTCTCCTCGTCGCGCCGCCCGCCGCCGATCGCCGCGTCGAAGCCATGCCGGTCGAGTGCCTGACGCAGCGGCTCGGTGAGCATCAATCGCGTGTAGCGCTCGATGTCGGTGTCGAAGGGATTGACGCCTTCCGATACCGCCTGCTCGTTGGTCTGCACCAGGAGCCTGACGCCGTATTTCGCTACCATGCGGTCGCGATGGGCGAGCAAGTCAGTGAAATCCCAACCCGAGGCGACATGAAGGAAGGGAAAAGGAATCGGCGCTGGGAAAAAAGCCTTACGCGCAAGATGGAGAAGGACACTCGAGTCCTTGCCCACGGAATAAAGTACAACCGGCCGGGTGAATTGCGCGGCGACCTCGCGGAGGACATGGATCGCCTCGTCCTCGAGGCGTTGCAGATGCGCGGAAATACGCGCGGGGACCGCACCCGCCCCCGCCGGCACGGCAAAATTCTCTCCATCCATGGCTTTGCCGACTTCTTTTGGGTTCCAGCGGTCGCCGCAGTTTCCTGGGGCTACTTACGCAGCCAGCTTCCTCACTATCCCCCGAAGGGCCGGGAGGCAATATGCAGCCATGCAACCGTGCTCTGCCGCCATGAGAGGAGAAAACGCGAGTTGCAGCCGATGGGCTTCAACCGAGACAACACGCAGATGCGGCGAAATGGGATCGCCGGAAGCTTGCGCATTCGCTGCAAGCGACGCTCGTCTATGTTAGAGGAGACTGGGGAAGAAATCATGAGCGTTGACGTCGATGCGCTGATTCGGAAGAGCGTTTCCGCGCGCATTCAGGAGAAGGGCCTGCCGGTTCCGGTGCTCACCGCCGAGACGCGCGTGCTCGGAGGCGACCTGCCGATCGATTCGCTCGACCTGGCGACGGTGTTGATCGAACTCCAGGTCGAGTTGGGCCGAGATCCCTTCGCCGACGGCTTCATCGAGTTTCGCACCATCGGCGAACTGGCGGCGCTCTATCGCAAGTCGCTCGGCTGATTCCTGAATGGCTGTCGATGACCGCCTTCGTCTTCCCGACGACTCCGGCGCACTCGTCGTGCTGCAGGACCGGCAGGCGAGTACCGTCGGCATGGTGCGCGACAACGCCGCAAAGCTCGCGTCGGATCTGACCGCGCTTCGGGCGACACGGGTCTTCCTGTCGACCGATCGGGCGGATCACCTCATCGTCTCCCTGTTCGCCTGTCGCGCTGCGTCGTGCGATCTCGTGCTTCACCGTGCTCCCGGAGCGACCGGCGAATTGGTCGCAGCGATGGACGCCGATGTCGTCCTCGGCGCCGACCTCGTCGCCATGGCCACCGGGCGCTCGCGCACCAGGCCAGCCGCGCCGCAAGTCGTCTTGATGACCTCGGGCACGACGGGACTTCCGAAGGCGGCAGGGCACGATCTCGACCGTCTCGCCGGGCTGATCCCCGTCGACAGGCCGGGACCCGCGGCGCGTTGGCTGCTCACCTACCATCCCGCGAGCTTCGCGGGTTTCCAGGTCATCCTCACGGCCTTGTTGGGACAGGCGCCGCTGGCCGCGCTCGCGCAGCCCGATGTCGTGGCTCTCACCGAGCTCGCCGTCGGTTTCGCGCCGACGGCGATCAGCGGCACGCCGACCTTCTGGCGCGCATTCCTGCTGGCGCTGGACGGACGGGACTCACGCCTTCCCCTGCGTCATGCGACGCTCGGCGGCGAGGCGGTCGATCAGGCGACCCTCGATCGCCTACGCGCGCATTTTCCGCAGGCGCGGATCACACACATCTATGCCTCGACGGAGGCGGGCGCTGCATTCGCGGTTCGCGACGGTTGTGCCGGCTTTCCGGCCGCCTGGCTCGCCGAGGATCGCGACGGCCTCGCCATGCGCATCGAGGACGGGGTGCTCCAACTGCACAGCCCCCGCCGGATGGCGGGCTACGTCTCCGGCCATGCCACGCCGCTCGATGCGCAGGGCTGGCTGGATACCGGCGATCTGGTGAAGGTCGAGGGCGATCGCGTCCTCTTCTGTGGCCGCGCCAACAGCGTCATCAATGTCGGCGGACAGAAGGTCATTCCCGAGGAAGTCGAGGCCGTCATCCTGAAAGTGCCTGATGTGGTCGACGCGCACGTCAAGGGCATGCGCAACCCGATCACCGGCGAGTTGGTGGCGGCCGACATCGTCGTGGCGCCGGGCGCCGACGCCGATCGTGTGACCGCCGCGGTGAAGGCGGCCGTGCGCGCCTTGCCAGCCTATGCCGCGCCCCGTATCGTCCGGGTCGTCCCTGAACTTGCCGTGACGGCAGGCGGGAAGAAGCACCGCGCCTGATGCCGACGAGCAATCCCCGCACCGTGATCGTGACCGGAGCCAGCCGGGGCCTTGGCTTGGCGATCGTGCGCGACCTCGCCACGCACGGCTATCGGATCGCCGGCTGCAGCCGCGGCATGACGCCCGAACTGGAGAAGCTGGTCGCCGCCGGCGACGTCTTCTGGCACGGCTGCGACATCGGCCACGCCGACCAGGCCGACGCCTTCTTTGCCGCT